>DATMZU010000016.1:0-5778 GCA_035607435.1 Thermoanaerobaculia bacterium
AACATCTACGGCTTCAAGGTGCTCGGGGTGGAGCGCCTGATTTCGGTATCGGCGGTCGGTTCGCTGAAGATCGAATACGCGCCGAAGGACATCGTGGTCCCCGACCAGTTCTTCGACCGCACCCAACATCGGGTCGATACCTTCTTCGGCGAGGGCTTGGTCGCCCACGTGTCGCTCGCGAAGCCGATCTGCCCGGCGCTGATCGACACCTTCACCGAGGCGTCGGAGGCGGCGGGGGCGAAGGTGCACAAGAACGGCGCCTACGTTTGCATGGAGGGGCCGCAGTTTTCCACCCGCGCCGAGTCCGAGGTCTACCGGTCGTGGGGGATGGACATCATCGGCATGACCAACCTGCAAGAGGCGCGGCTCGCCCGCGAGGCCGAGATCTGCTACGCGACACTCGCCATGGTCACCGACTACGACTGCTGGCACGAGACGGAAGAGGCGGTCTCGGGCGAGGCGGTGATGGAAGTGGTCCGCCAGAACGTCCAGATGTCGCAGGACGTCATCCGCCAGGTGCTCCGCCGCCTGCCCGACGAATCGACCGATTGCCCGCTCTGCCGCCACGCGCTCGCCCATGCGCTGATCACCGAACGCTCGCTGATCCCGGCCGAGACGCTCAAGAAGCTCGCGCCGCTGGTCGGCAAGTACATCAGCTAGGCGTGTGATTTGAGCAAGCGGATTCTGGTCACCAACGACGACGGCGTCTTCTCCGAGGGGATCAAGCTCCTGGCGAAAGCCTTGAGCGACCTCGACGAGGTCGTCGTCGTCGCCCCCGACCGCGAACAGAGCGCCTCCGGCCACGCGCTCACCCTGTCGCGGCCGCTGCGCCTGACCAAGCTCGAACCGAACTGGTACGCGGTGGACGGCACCCCGACCGACTGCGTCAACCTCGCGCTGCTCCATCTGCTCAAGGACCAGAAGCCCGACCTGGTCTGCTCGGGGATCAACTTCGGCCTCAACCTGGGGGACGACGTCACCTACTCGGGCACCGTCTCCGCGACGTTCGAGGGGACGCTGCTCGGCGTTCCGTCCCTCGCGTTCAGCCAGGAGGTGGCGGAGGGTTTTTCCTTCGAGCCGGCGGCCCGCTTCGCGCGGACGCTCGCGGCCACCGTGCTCGCCGAGCCGTCGCTGCCCGAGGATCTGATCCTGAACGTCAACGTCCCCGCGGGGGCGATCGGCGGCGTCAGCTTCACCCGGCTCGGGCGGCGCACCTATCAGCAGACGGTGGTCGAAAAACTCGATCCGCGCGGCCGGAAGTACTACTGGATCGCCGGGACGCCGAAATGGAAGCCGGAGACCGGCACCGATTACGAGGCGATCACGGGCGGCCGGATCTCGATCACGCCGCTCCATCTCGACCTCACCTACTATCCGGGCCTCGACGCCTTCGCCCCGTTGGGCGAGAAGCTCGCCGCCCTGCCGTTGAACGGCGGGCCGGACTCCAAGTCCGAACCATGAGCGATCCCTACGCAACCGCGCGGGAGCGGTTGATCCGCGACCTGGCGAGGAAGAGCGGCATCCGCGACGAGCGGGTGCTCGAAGCGATGCGCCGGGTACCGCGCCACCTGTTCGTCAAGACCGGCACCCTGCCGCACCTGGCGTACGCCGACAACGCCCTGTCGATCGGCGAGCGCCAGACCATTTCGCAGCCGACGGTGGTGGCGCGGATGACCGAGCTGCTGGAGGTCGGGTCGGAGTGCTCGGTGCTGGAGATCGGCACCGGCTCGGGGTACCAGACGGCGATCCTCGCGCTGCTCGCCCGTCGCGTCTACAGTCTGGAGCGGGTGGCGCCGCTCGCCCGCGAGGCGATCGCCCGGATGCGCGACATGCAGCTCGACAACGTCAAAATTCAGATCTTCGACGGCACGGTCGGCTGGAGCGACGTGGCGCCGTTCGATCGCATCCTGGTCACCGCCGCCGCGCCGCGGGTTCCGCCGCCGCTGCTCGAACAGCTGGCTCCCGGGGGCATCCTGGTGATTCCCGAAGGGACGAGGAACGCCCAGCGCCTGATTGTTTATCGCAAAGATGGGCGCAAGGATGCGGCGGGCGAGGTGGCGCGCGAGGAGCGCGAGGCGGTGGTGTTCGTGCCGCTGGTCGGCCGCCACGGCTGGGCGGCCGAAGAGACCAAGGCGTGAGGACGCGAGGGGATGAGCGCGAACCAGGAAATCCCGGGCGCCCGTTTCGTCGCTCGATTTGTCGTCACGGGCCGCGTGCAGGGGGTCGGTTTTCGCTATTTCGTGCGCACCCTGGCGCGCGAGCTGAAGCTCGCCGGGCGGGTCTGGAACCGGCCGGACGGCGCGGTCGAAATCGAAGCGGCCGGTCCCGAACCGGCGCTCGCCGAATTGGCCCGCCGCCTGCTCGCCGAAGGTCCGGGGCATCCGATGCACGTCGAGAAAACGCCGCTTGCCGAAGGGTGGGAGGTCCCCGCGGGGGACCGTTTTGACATCGAGAGGCGCTGAACGAAACCACTACCCCTAGAAAGGGAGCATCGATGGACGATCTCAAAGGCTTTATCCGCGAAGTGCCGGACTTCCCGAAAGCGGGCATTCTGTTCTACGACATCACCACCCTGCTCAAGGATCCCCTGGCGCTGCGTATGACGGTCGATCGCTTCGTCTGGCAGTTCGCCAGCAAGCAGGTGGACAAAGTGGTCGGCATGGAGTCGCGCGGCTTCATGTTCGGTCCGATCGTCGCCTACAACCTGAACGCCGGCTTCGTCCCCGTCCGCAAGCCGGGCAAGCTCCCCGCCAAGTCGATCAGCGAGACCTACGACCTCGAATACGGCCAGGACACCCTCCAGATGCACGAGGACGCGATCGAATCCGGCGACCGGGTCCTGATCGTGGACGACCTGATCGCGACCGGCGGCACCGCGTCCGCCTCGGCGAAGCTGGTGGAGCAGCGCGGCGGCAAAGTCGTGGGTTTGGGCTTCGTGATTGAGCTGACGTTTCTTTCCGGCAGGAAGAAGCTCGGCGGGTACGAAGTGCTGTCGCTGATCCGGTATTGAGCACGAGCCGGCGGGGGAGGGGGCGGTCCGCCGGATAGCGCGGGCCGCGCGCCGCCGGGAAGCCCCAGGGCTAGCACTTCGGAGTTGCCGCGGTGTCAAGATAGGTGTGTTGATGGCCGTCTTGGACACTTCCGTAGGGAGATGCCCGTTCGAGTTTTCCGTTTCATGAAAAACGTCGGTGTGGTCGTGCTCGGCGTTCTGTTGGGTTACTTCCTCGGCCACGCGAGGTCCGAGCGGGAGCATGATCCGCCGCCAGGTGATCCTCTCGGAGCCGAGGCTTCGCCCCCTTCCGTGCCGGGCGACCCCGAAAATGACGCCGTGGTCGACGCGCTCAGCCAGGGTTGGGCGGCGGACCGGGCGGGCATCCGGCCGGGCGACGTGGTTCTCTCCTGGTCGCGGGGGGCTGAAAGGGGCTCCGTTCGGTCCCCCCTCGAGCTGGCGCAGGTCGAAATCAACCAGGCTCCTTGGGGCCGGGTGACCCTGCGCGGCAGGCGAAACGGAAAACCCAGAGAGTGGGTCGTCCCGCCCGGCTCTTGGTGCCTCTGGGCGAGGCCGAGCCTGCCCGCGCCGCTTCTCGGTTTGTATCGGAGTGGCCGGAACCGGATGGCCGCGGGAGATTTCGATGCCGGTGTGGCGGATTGGACGGCGGCGGTGGAAGCGGCCGTTCGGCGAAAAGACCCGTTGCGGGCGTCGTGGCTAGAGGCACGCCTGGCCCAGGAATTGGCGAGCGTCGGGAGGTGGACCGAGGCGGAGAAGCGGTTGGACGGTGCGATCCGACGTCTGGAGAAGAGCCGGCCGGAAGCGGCGGTTCGGATCCTGGAGGAGTGGTCCCGGCGCCGCAATTCGTTGCCGGCCAGCGTAGGGGGTCGAGGGGAAGTCATCATCCGTCGGGCCATGACGCTCGGGGCGCCGGAGAGCTTGGCCGCGGCGCGATATCTCGGCGCCCTGGCGATGATTGCCCGCGAGCGGGGAGACTTCACCGCCGCTCAAGGTTTCTACCGCGATTCCCACGCGATCCTGGAGAGGTTGGCGCCCGGGAGCGTCGCTCTCTTGTGGAGCCTGGAGGGCCTGGCCATGTCCGCCGGTCGCCTCGGGGATTTCGATCGGGCGGAAGAGGTCTTGCACCGAGCCTTGGCGATTCAGGAGCGGCTGGAGCCGGACAGCCTTGAGCTTTCGACGATCGTCGTCGACCTCGGGATGATCGCCGCCGTGAAGGGTGACCTGTCGGTGGCCGAAGAGCATTTTCAGCGCGCCGTGCGCCTGATCCAGCGGTTGAGCCCCAACGGTCCTGAGCTCGCTTTCGCGCAATGCTATTTCGGGATCGTCGAGGTCAAGCGTGGGAATTGGGCGATCGCCGAAGATTACCTCCACCGTTCCCTCGCCCTGTGGGAGAAGGTCAACCCGGAGAGTTTCGATTTCGCAAAAGCGCTCAATTCGTTGGGAGATCTGGCAGGGAAACGGGGAGACTTCGCGACGGCCGAGGAGCACTATCGGCGGGGCCTCGCGATCTCCGAGAGGCTCGCGCACAGCTCTCCGGAGGCGTCGCTTTCCACGATTTATTACCTGAACAATCTGGCGGCAATCGAAAAGCGCGGCGGCAACCTGGCGAAGGCCGACGAAACGCTTCGCCACGTGCAGGCGATCCTGGAAGGCGTGAGCCGGGAAAGCTACGACTTGGAGGGGATCCGCTACCAGCGGGCACTGATCGCTTTCGATCGGGGCGACCTGACCCTCGCCGAAGCGCTGCACGAGCAGGCGCTCGCGTTTTGGAAGAGGAAAGCCCCCGAAGGTCTCGACGTTTCGGACAACCTGAAAGCTCTCGGCGCCATCGCGATCGAGCGCGGAGAGCCGGAGAAGGCGCGCAGACTCCTCCTTCGTGCGCTGGCGATTCGGGAGAAGATGGCGCCGGGCAGCAGTCGGCTGGGCGAGACCCTGCATCAGCTGGGCCGCGCGGATCGCCAACAGAAGCGCCTTGGCCCGGCCGCCGAGCACTTTTGCCGTGCCACCGTGGTCTTCGATCAGCAGCGCAAGAAGGTCGGGGGAACCACGGAAGGAAAGTCCGCATTCGGTGGAACGATCGCGGAGCCCTACCGGGATTGCGTCGCGGCGTTGGTCGATATCGGCCGGCCGCAGGAAGCTTTTCACGTTCTGGAAAGGGGGCGCGCCCGCACGTTTCTCGACCTGCTGGCGCAGCGTGAGCTGAGCTGGTCGGCCGATCTTCCTCCGGATCTCGACCGGGAGCGGAAACAGGCGAACGCCGAGTACGATCGCACTCAAGCGACCCTCGAACATCTGACCCCTGCGCGCGATCGGGCCGAGATCGATCGCCTGCTGCTCAATCTGCGAGATCTCCGCGTCCGGCAAGAGGAGGTCGCGTCGAAGATTCGCCGGTCCTCGCCCAGGATCGCCGCCTTGCAGGATCCCCAACCTCTCGACCTCGCGGGTGCCCGGGCGGTTCTCGATCCGGGGACCGTGCTGCTCGCCTGGTCGATCGGCAAGGACCGATCCCTGTTGTTCGTCGTCCAAGCGCGGGGAAGCGACCCGGGCTTCGCGGTCCTTTCGATCCCGATCGGCGACAAGGACCTGCGAAAGCGCGTCGAGGCTTTCCGCGCCATTCTGCTGCGCCTGGGTCCCCGCGAAAGGGCCGTCTTCGATCAGGCGCGGGATCTCTACGACCTCCTGCTCCGTCCCGCCGATCCCTGGATCTCGGCGTCGAGCCGTGTTCTTCTCTCCCCGGACGGTCCCCTCCATACCCTGCCGTTCGCGGC
>DATMZU010000408.1:0-3940 GCA_035607435.1 Thermoanaerobaculia bacterium
CTCGAAGCCCAGCTGGTCGAGGTCGGCCCGCGTCAGGTTCTTGAACGAGCGCTCGGTCACGAGCTGCACGCCCTCCGCGATGTCGCGGGCCATCGCCCACGCGCTGCCGCCGGGAAACGCCATAGGCGGGCATCTTATATGGGAAGCTCGCGGCCTTTCCGCCGGCCCTCCCCCGGGCGCTGCGGACAGCTCTGGTACGATCGCGCAACCGCTTCACACTTCCGGGAGAGCGCATGTCGCAGGCTATCGACCTGGCCGTCCTCCAGGCCGAGCCACTGGTCTGGCGCAACGGCGGCGAGATCCATCCGGTTTCATCTCTCGATTTCGCGACCGAGCGGGAGCGCCTCCGCAATACGTTCGCGGAGGCCGGAGTCGCCGTTTCGGTGCGCTTCGAGGCGGCGACCACGGACCTCCTCCGGACCGTGACGACGCTCGGCACGCGGGCCCTCCACTACAGCGGACACGGGGAGCCCGGTTTCCTGGCTTTCGAGGACGGCCGCGGCGGGACGCATTCGGTCGTGCCCCGGACGCTCCGCTCGCTGCTCGAAGCCGGCGAGCGCAAGGTCCGTCTGGTGGTGGTGAGCGCCTGCCACTCCCGGAAGGCCGGGCAGGCCTTCGTCAAGGCCGGCGTTCCCCACGTGGTGGCGATCCGGCTCGAGGAGCCCGTCTTCGACGACGCGGCGCGCGAGTTCGCGCGGGCCTTCTACCTCGCGCTGCTCCGGGGTCAGACGGTCGCCCAGGCCTTCGCGATCGGGCGCGCCCAGGTCGAAGCTCTGCCAGGGTTGACCGACGGGAAAAAGGAGAAGGAGAAGTTTCTCCTCCTCCCTCCCAGGGCGGATCATGCGGAAGCGGTGTTCCCGGAGCTTCCGGAAGGATCCTGGAGCGACGAGACGCCCGAGACGCCGCCGGTCCATCTCCCCTCCCTGCCCGAGTCTTTCCTCGGCCGGGAGATCGAGATCGGGGAAGTCGTCGAACGGGTCCTGAGACATCGCCTGACGACGCTCCGCGGTGCGCCGGGAATCGGCAAGACGGCGCTCGCCATCGTGTCCGCCCACTACCTCGGCGAGCGGCGCGCGTTTCGGGACGGCCTCCTGTTCGTCGCGCTACGCAACGCTCCGTCGCCCGAAGCGGCGCGCGTCGAGATCGCTCGCCATTTGGGAATTCTGGTGCCCGACGACGACTCCTTCTTCGAGCACCTCCGACCCCTTCGTCTGCTTCTCGTTCTCGACAACTGCGAGGACGTCCTCCATGCCGCGGCCGGACCATTCCGCGACTTCCTCGCCCGCCTCCTCGCTGCCGCACCGGACGTGCGAATCCTCGCCACCTCCCGGCGATTGATCGGCGCGCTTCCCGCGGCGGGCGTCTCCGAGATCGGCTTCGACGTCGGCCGACTCGCGCCGCTCGACGCGGCTCGCTTGTTCGTTGCGCGCTGTCCGCGAGACCTTACCCGCGCCGAAATCGGAAATCCGAAGCCCGGCCAGGAGCTGCGAGCTCTCGCCGGACACCGGGCTGTTCATTTCGTCGCCGGACATCCGCTCGCGATCGGCCTCGCCGCGCCGATCCTCGCCGACCGCACGCTCGATCAACTCGCCGATCTCCTGGAGCAAACCCCCGGTTCAACCCTCGCAGTCCCAGGCCTTCCCGAGAAGGACCGAAACGCCAATCTTGCGGCGACATTCGAGGTCTCGATCCGGCAAGTGCGGGAGATCGATCCCCTGGCCGTCCGGCTGTTCTCGGCGATGGGTCTGCTCCCCGGCGGCGCCTTCCCTGCGGATCTCGACGCAATCTGGGGAGGATCGAGCTGGCATCCGCAAATGGACCTGCTCATTCAGCGTGCCTCCCTCGTACAGCTCGAGCGATCAGCGGACGAAACCGAACGCTACTCGACCTTTCCTTTCGTCACCGCCCATGCCGAAGCTTCGTTGACCGCCGACGATCGACGAGAGCTCGGTCTGCGGGCGCTCGAACACTTCGCGGAGCTCAGTCAACGCTTTTATGAGGACTTCGGCACTGAAAATACTCTGAGAGCGCGGAAGCTCTTTACGCTCCAGGAGCCAAACCTACGGGCTTGCGCGGACGAGCACCGGCCCCGACCCGTAGCCGCGATCGATCCGCTCCGAGCCTCCGGGCTCACGAAGCTGGCCTGCTATCTGCCCCAACTGCTGCTCCTCTTCGAGGACCGACTGGCTGATACTCGCAGTACAGCCGAGCTTCTAACCAAGGCGTGTCGCGAGGTGGACGACTCGCGTGGCGAAGCTCATACCCGCAAGGCCTTGGGAGATCTCGCGCTACGAACCGATGATCTCGACGCCGCGCGGGACGATTACCGCGCCGCCCTTGAGATCTTCCGCCAGATCGGCGATCGACTCGGCGAAGCCCATGCCCGCCGGGCCTTGGGGGATCTCGCGCTACGAACCGATGATTTAAACACCGCTCGAGACGATTACCGTGCCGCTTTGGAGCTCTTCCGGCAGATCGGCGCTCGGCTCGGAGAAGCTTACGCCCGCAAGGGCTTGGGGAACCTCGCGCTACGAACCGCCGATCTCGACGCCGCCCGAGACGACTTCCTCGCCGCTATTGAGCTCTTCCGCCAAATCGGCGATCGGTTCGGTGAAGCCCATGCCCGCAAGGCCCTGGGAGACCTCGCGCTACGAACCGCCGACTTCGACGCCGCCCGAGACGACTACCGCACCGCTTTTGAGCTCTTTCGCCAGATCGGCGATCGGTTCGGTGAAGCCCATGCCCGCAAGGCCCTGAGGGATCTCGCACTCCGAACCGACGATCTCGCCACCGCGCGAAACGACTTCCGCGCCGCTTTCGAGCTCTCCCGCCAGATCGGCGATCGGCTCGGTGAAGCTTACGCCCGCAAGGCCTTGGGGGACCTCGCGCTACGAACTTACGATCTCGACGCCGCCCGACACGACTACCGTGCCGCCTTGGAGCTCTTCCGCCAGATCCGTGATCGGCTCGGCGAAGCCTGCGCCCACCGGGCCTTGGGGGATCTCGCGCTCCGAACCGACGATCTCGCCACTGCGCGAGAAAACGACTCTACCGCCTTGGAGCTCTTCCGCCAGATCGGCGATCGGCTCGGCGAGGCCAACGCCCGCAAGTCCTTGGGGGATCTCGCGCTTCGGACCGATGATCTCGACGCTGCGCGAAACGACGACTACGCCGCGTTGGAACTCTTTCGCCAGGCCGGCGATCGGCTCGGCGAAGCCAATGCCCGCCAGTCATTGGGGGACCTCGCGCTCCGAACCAACAATCTCGCCGGCGCACGAGACGACTACCGCGCCGCCTTGGAGCTCTTCCGCCAGATCCGCGATCGAGTCGGTGAAGCCAACGTGCTCATGAGGCTCGGCACCTTGCAACTCCGGCAAGACGACTGGGAGTCCGCGATCGAGTATTACGAAACAGCCTTGCCGATCTTTCGGACAATCGGCAGCAAGCTCGGCGCGGCCAGTACCCTGAAAGATCTCGGCCGAGCGCTCTTCGAATCGGGGCACCAAGCCCGCGGGATCGCCGCTGTCGAAGAGGCAGCCCAACTTTACGTCGAGGCGCAATGCCCCGCGTGGGCGGGGCGCGCATCGCGCCTCCTGGCCGAGATGTTCGAAGTCTCGGGACGCTCCGTGGAGGCTGCAGGGATTCGCGCGCGGTTCGAGTAGTCACCGGCTTCTGGCGTTCGGATGGTAGTATCGCCCTCGCGGACGTGCGCCCTCAGGCCCCGGCCGAACCCGTTTTTTCGGACAACGCAACGCGGGAAGGTCCCTTTCCCGCTGTTCCGACTTTTGACGTTCCGCGAAGGAGAACCCCCTGTGAGCCGCTTTCCCGGCGTCGATTTCTTGGAGATCGATGCGCTCTTGTCCGAAGAGGAGCGCATGGCGCGCGATACCGTCCGCGAGTTCGTGGACGACCAGGTCAAACCGATCATCGAGGAGTGCCA
>DATMZU010000028.1:0-12831 GCA_035607435.1 Thermoanaerobaculia bacterium
CAGGAAGACATCGAAGTCGAAGAGAAAAACGAACATAGGCTACCCCTATAGTAGCGGACACGGGAGAACTCCCCCTTCAACACCAGCCGGGATGCCAAAGGTCCAGCCCGTGGAGCAAATCCCCCTCGTCGGCGTTGCGAGCCTCTTCGACCGCGAACGCGGCTGGGAAGTCGAGCGCGACCGGAGTGAGGCAGCTCAGGCCGTCGAGCCACTCATTCGCTGTCGGCTCGTTGCAGTGATCCTCCAGGATTTCCACGACGCACCGGCTCAAGCTCTGGCCGCGGATCGCGGCCCTCTGACGCAATGATTCGTGCAGATCATCCGGCAGATTGCGGATATGCAGGTGAACGCCCATAGCGCCAAGGTAGCAGCCTCGCCTGCTTCAGGCAATCGCCTGATGGCGGTCCGAAAATCCAAACCCGACGACTCCCTCGACATATCCATTCCCTCGAGAAAAGCCGCGGGGTTCCGTTGAGGCGCTTCCAGATCTCGACCAGCCCGCCGACAACGCCTGGTCGGGCGACAGCCTCCGCCTCACCGCAGTTCCAACGCGTCGGCCGCCACTTTAACCGACAGGTGCCCGAGGAAACGATACGTTCCGGGGAACTTCTTTTTCTCCACGTGCGGCCCCTTCACCACTCGCCAACAGCTCCGCTCATCGGACCGGCACAGGCGAACCCTCCGCTTTCGCACGGGGAAGAAATCTTCCGCCCGAAAAAGTGTCGTTTTCTCGGGCACCTGTCGGTTAGAGTCACCTCACCCGATCGAACAGCACCCGCCGGAAGATCTCTCCCTCGGGCGGTGGCCTGGTTCAGCTCAGCACTGAACGGGTCCGGCTCACCGCATGCCGGATCCAGCCCACTCTCGGCCCCAACCGGTCCACCGCCGGCCCCGTCCGGCGACCACCACCGATCGGGCCGGGGCCAACGACGGTTCCTGTCAACTCACCCCGGAGCCCGGCCCTCCCAGCACCGGCCTCAACCGGCTCACCGCCGGTTCCGGCCAGGCCGCCCGGACGCGCACCGCGGTGCGCTCCCCTTCGGTCCCGAAGCGAAACCGTTCGTTTTCAGAACGATTGCGCCATCACCAGCGGCCGAATCTCGGGCTCGCCCGGATCGACGCCGAGCTCGGTGAGGATCGGCATCAGGACCGCTCCGAAGGCCTGAAAACTCTCCAGGTCGGCCCAGATGTCCAGGACGTGGATCTGGTCGGCCTCTCCGTAGGCGAGATGGTGGAGCCGCCCGGCGGGCTTAGCCTTGCCGGCGCGCTCCAGGTGGGAGTGGGTGTCTGCGTATTGCGCGGCGCTCATCGCACGCGGCGCGAAACGAATCGCGAAAGCCATGGTGCTTCCTCCTCAAGATGACGGCGGGGTCGTTTTGATCCTACGCGTCTAGGGCGGGGCTTGGATGAAGCGCCCGTTTCGGACCACGATCGATCTAGAATCTCCGTCTACGCTGTGGGTAAGCCTTAAAATCGAACCTCAGGAGCCACCATGACCCTCGTCGATCCGATTTTGCAGGAGCTGGAGCGGGAAGCCGTCACCACCCGCCGCGTTTTGGAGTGTGTGCCTGAAGGGCAATTGGGCTGGAAACCGCACGAGAAGTCGATGTCGCTCGGCACGCTTGCGCTGCACATGGCGAACATTCCGGGGAACATTTCGCGCCTCGCGAACAGCGAAGGGCTGGACGGGCCGCCGAATTTTGCGCCGGCCGAGGCGACCACCACGGCGCAGATCCTCGAAGCGCTCGATACGAGCCTCGCCGACGCGCGGACGATCCTCGGCGCGATGGACGACGAGCGGGCGATGGGCCTGTGGTCGATGTCGAAAGACGGCAAGGCCCTCATGACGATGCCGCGCATCGCCATCCTGCGCAACATCCTGCTCAACCACTGGTACCACCACCGCGGCCAGATGACCGTCTATTTGCGGTTGCTCGGCGTGTCGCTGCCCTCGGTCTACGGCCCGTCGGCGGACGAGAATCCGTTCGGGTAGGGGTGCCTGCCATGGATGTCGCCGCCGCCGTTCAATCTCAGATCGCGAACCTCGAAGCGAAGACCGGCAAGAGCCTGGCCGAATGGGTGGCGATCGGCCGTTCGTGCGGCTTCTCCAAGCACGGCGAGATTGTCAAGTTCTTGAAGGAGAAGTACGGCATCGGCCATGGCTCCGCGAACCTGATCGCTCTCCGGTCGCTGGAGGCGGACGCTCCGCCGTCGGCCACGAGCGCCGATCCCGCCGACGATCTCTATACGGGGGCCAAGGCGGGTCTCCGCCCGATCCACGATGCGGTGATGACCGCCCTGCGCGGCTTCGGTGGCGACGACCTCGAAGAGGCGCCGAAGAAGGGGTATTTGAGCCTGCGGCGAAAGAAGCAGCTCGGCCTGATTCAGCCCGGCGCGGCGACCCGGGTGGATCTCGGCTTGGTGCTCAAAGGGGTCGAGCCGAAAGGACGCCTGGAGGCGGCGGGCAGTTGGAACGGCATGATGACGCACCGGGTCCGCTTGGGGGCACCCGAAGAGGTAGATACCGAGGTGCTTGGCTGGCTGCGGCAGGCGTTCGACGCCGCGGGCTAAGTCCGGGCGTCGAGCGCGGCGATCAGCCGTTTCGGGGCGACGCAGCGATACGACTCTTCGATTCGCTCCGCGACCTCGTCCCAATCGACCTTGCCGTCGAGCACGATGCCGATCCAACCGCGATGGCCGACGTAGGGCGGTCGGAAGTAGACCTCGGGCGAGAGCGCGATCAACGTCTCCTGCGCCCCTTCGGGCGCCGCGCACCAGACCGAGAGGTGCGCCGCTCCGTGATGGTGGTCGTCGAGAGTCGCGAACGTCTTTTTGCCCCCGACGAACCAGGTCGGCTCGCCGTGGCTCGGCCGTTCCATCGCTTCCGGCAGCGCGAGGCAGATCCGGCGTAGCTGATCGAGAAGGGAGTCTTGGGGATCTTGGGCCATCGGAGGATTGTCGCAGATCCGACCGCCGCCCCGAAACGACCGAGGCCCTTCGGGGCACCTGCTAGACTCCGCCAGGTATTCGACCATGCTGACCGATCCGATCTTCCGCGCCTTCGCGCGGCTCAGCCTCGACGCCCCCCGCGCCGCGCTGGTCGTCTCGCGCTCCCGCCGAGCGGATCGCGGCGCGGTGACGGATCTGGCGCGCGGCGTCGCCGGGCGGGTCGAAGCCTTCCTCGCGGCAAACGCCTTCCCGGCGGATCGGCCGATCGCTTTTGCCGCGGCCAACGGCATCGGGTTTCTCTCCGGATTTCTGGCGCTCCGGGCCTTGAGCCGGCCCGCGTTGCTGCTCGACTCCGGCACCCCGGAAGCCGAGCGTCTGCGGATCGCCCGCCGCTTGGGAGCCGTGGCGATCCTCGAATGCCCCTGCTCCTGGCCGGCGAGCCCGGATGGATTTGCACTCCGCACGGTGGCGGCCAGTGACGGAGAACAGACCGGCGGAGAGAGCGGCGAGCCCACCGGTTTCACCGATCCCGACGCCTATCCCCACCTGGCGGTGATCAAAGTCACCTCCGGCTCGACCGGCGCGCCGCGCGGGATCGCGACGCCGTCCGAGGCGTTGATCGCCGACGACGAGCAGCTCGGCCGGTCGATGGGATTGCGGCCCGACGATGCGTTCGTGGCCACCGTGCCGATGACCCACTCCTACGGACTCTCCAGCCTCGTGATGCCCGCCCTGCTGCGCGGCCAGGGGCTGGTGCTCCCCGAGGGGGACTCCCCCGTCGAGCCGCTCGCGGCGGCCGAAGCGTGCGGCGCGACGATCTTCCCGACCGTGCCGGCCTACTTGGACGCCCTGCTGCGCACCTCCCATCCGCCCGCCTGGCCGTCGAGCCTGCGCATGGCGCTCACCGCCGGAGCGCCGCTTCCGCGGGCCACCGCGGTGCGCTTCCGCGAGACGTTCGGCCAGCCGGTCCACGTCTTTTACGGCGCCTCGGAATCCGGCGGCATCTGCTTCGATCGCGAGGGAGGGGCCGGCGAGCGCGGCACGGTCGGCGCACCGATCGACGGCGTGTCGCTCCGTCTGCTCGATCCGGACGAGAACGGCGCCGGGGTGGTTGCGGTGACCTCGCCGGCCGTGGCTTACGGCTACCTGCCCGAACCGGACGAACGCCTGATGGGCGGCACCTACCGCACCAGCGATTTCGCCTTCTTCCGCAACGGCGAGCTGGCGCTGCTCGGCCGGGTGGACGACCTGGTCAACATCAAAGGGAAGAAGGTCAACCCGCGCGAGGTGGAGCGAGTGCTCGGCGAGCTGCTCGGCGTGCACGAGGTCGCCGTGCTCGGCGTGCCGCGGGCGGCCTGCGGCGGCGAGGTGCTGCGCGCGGTGATCGCCTGCGGCGACGGCGCCCTTTCGACCGACCAGGTGCTCGCCTGGTGCCGGCCGCGCCTGGCCGCTCACAAGGTGCCGCGCAGCGTCGTCCTGGTCCGCGCCCTGCCGCGCACCGACCGCGGCAAGCTCGACCGCGCCGCCCTGCTCGATCTCGCGCGGCACGTGCAGCCGGTCTGAGGCGGTCTCCCGAGATGTCCGATGCGACCCCGCCGTCCCCTCGCGCCTACCGCAGAACCGCGCTGATCCGCGCCACCTGGGGCAGCCACGTGGCGGCCCTCGCCGCGCTCGGCTTGGTTCCCGAGCGGTGGCCGTGGATTCTCGGCGCGCTCGCCGCGAACCATCTGATGATCGGCGGCTCCGGCCTGATCCCGAAAAGCCGGCTGCTCGGTCCGAACCTCACGCGCCTGCCCGAAGGCTCGGCCGTGGCCCTGACGTTCGACGACGGGCCGGACCCCGAAGTGACACCCAAGGTGCTGGATCTATTGGAAGAACGCGGCGCCCGCGCGAGCTTTTTCGTGATCGGCAAACGGGTCGAGGCGCACCCCGATCTCGCCGCCGAGATCGTCCGCCGGGGTCATACGGTGGAAAATCACACCTACCGCCACCGCCACGACTTCTCGCTGCGCGGTCCGAGATTCCTTGATCGAGAGGTGGCCGCGGCACAGGAGGCGATCGCCGCGGCGACCGGCCGGTATCCGACCTGGTTTCGCGCGCCGGCCGGCCTGCGCGGCGTGTTTCTCGAATCCGTGCTCGCCCGCCATGGCCTATCGCTCGCCGCCTGGACCCGCCGGGCTTACGACACCGTCCTGCGCGATCCGGCGCAGATCGTCGCCCGCCTCGACCGCGGGCTCTCCGGGGGAGATGTCCTGTTGCTCCACGACGGCTCGGCCGCACGGACCGCATTGGGCCTGCCCGCCCTGCTGGAAGCCCTGCCGCGCCTGCTCGACCGGATGGCGGAGCGCGGCCTGGTGGCTCTGCCGCTCCCCCTCCGGACGGCCGAGGAATCGGCATGAGCGATCCCGTCCTGGCCCCTTCGCCCGAGAGGGTTCCCCTCGGCCGCTTCGGGCGCTTCCGCCGCACGCTCGCCGAGCTGCACGTCCGCCTAAGGACGGAAGGCGAAGCCCCGGCACGCCAGGCGGCGGCGATCGGCGTCGGCCTGTTCATCGGCTGCTCGCCGTTTTACGGCTTCCACTTCCCGCTCTGCGTCTTCGCCGCGCGGGTGCTGCGCCTGAGCCAGCTCAAGACCTACCTCGCGTCGAACGTCAGTCTGCCGTTCATCGCCCCGTTTCTCTTCTATGCCGAGGTGGAAGTCGGCCGGTTCCTGCGCGGCGCGCCGCCTCTCGCGCTCCATCCGGCGCAGCTCAAAGACATACCGCTCGGCCGCTTCGGCGCCGACCTGCTGCTCGGCGCGCTGGCCGTGGGGACCACCCTCGGCTTGCTCGGCGCGCTGATCGCCTACCGCGCTGCCGTGTCCGCCCGCCGCCACCCGGAGATCGAAGCGCTGATCGCCGCGGCCTCGAAGCGCTATCTCGATTGCGGCATGTTCGCTTGGGAGTTCGTGCGCGGGAAGCTGCGGCATGATCCGCTTTATTTTGGCGTGGTGGGGCGGGGGTTGGTGGCGACGGTGGGGGCTTCAACTCCAAAGGACCTAAAGGACTTCAAGGACAGCAAGGACGGCAAAGGCGAGGACGGGGAGCGGGGTGTGGTTTTGGATTTGGGGTGTGGGCGAGGAATTCTTTTTTCCTTGATTTTGGCGGTGCATGAGATTGGGGCTCGGCCTCCGGGGTGGTTGCCCACTCCTCAGGGACTGCGGCTGATCGGCTTTGAGGGACGGCCGAAGATCGCGTCGCAGGCTCAGAAGGCGCTGGGGGGCGAGGCGGAAATCTTCACGGATGACCTGGCTTCGGCGGAGCTGCCTCGGTGCCGGGTGGCGTTGTTGCTGGACGTCCTCCACTACCTTCCGGCGAGCGCCCAGGAGAATTTGCTCGATCGGGTGGCGGCGGCTCTGGAGCCCGGCGGCGTGCTGTTGCTGCGCGACGCGGATGCCGAGGCGAGAGGGCGTTACTGGGCGACCCGCGTACAGGAACGCTTGGCGGCGCTCGTCCGAGGCGACTTCCGCCAGCGCTTCCGCTACCGCAGCGCCCGGGAATGGCGCGGGATGCTCGAAGCGCGCGGCCTGGTGACGGACACCGCGCCATTGAGCGAAGGAACGCCGTACGCGAACGTCCTGGTGGTGGGCCGGAAAGTATGATGTGGAGTGCGGCGACGTGTCGCCGCTATCCGTTCGCCGACGCGTCGGCGAACCTCGCAAACGCCTCGATTCAAGACGAAATCTTCGCCTGCTCCTTCACCCGCCGGTCCACCTCCAACAACTCCGGCACGTCGCGCCCTTTAATCTCAGGCCACTGGACGCTCAGGCGCCTCATCTGCGCCTCCAACCGCTGCCAGAGCTCGCGGTTCTTGACCGCCGCGCCTTCTTTCGTCTTCCAGCCGCTCTTGCTCCAGCCGGGAAGCCAGCGCGACGCTCCGTGACGCAGGTAGTCGGAGCCGGTATAGACGGCGACTTTGGTCTTTTCCGGCAGAATTTCGAGCGCGGCGATCGCGCCCAGGATGTCGAGCTGATTCGGCGAGGAGGCGTTCGGGACTTCCTCCGAGAGGAATTCCTCCTCTTCGCCGCGCAGGATAAGAGCGGCCCAGAGCCCTTTGCCTCGGGGCTTGGCGACGCGGAGGTAGACCGAGACTTCCGCCGAAATCGGCGGCGCGGCGGCGACCCGATCTCCCGTCAAGGCCCGGATCTCGGCGGTCGCGAGCTGGTCGGCGCGCTCGTTGTGCTTGTGGCCGGCGTGGCCTTTGATCCAATCCCAGCGGATCTCGTGGCCGCGGTTCAGTTCGGCCAGGCGCTGCCAGAGATCGACGTTTTGCAGCTCGCCGTCCTTGCGTTTCCAGCCGCGCGCCTCCCAGGCGGCGATCCATTCGGTGATCCCGCGGCGGAGGTATTGCGAATCGGTGACCAGGCGGACGCGGCAGCGGGTCTTGAGCGCTTCGAGCGCGCGGATGGCCGCGGTCAGCTCCATCCGATTGTTGGTCGCCTTCGGCTCTCCCCCCGACATCTCGCGGGTCTTGCCCGTCGCGGGATCGATCAGGACGGCGCCCCAGCCGCCCGGGCCGGGGTTCGGATCGGCTCCGCCGTCGGTATAGATCTCGACCGCGACGAGGGGGGTACGGACCGGCTCGCTCCTTTGGCTCTCCATGGGGGCGCTACTCCGGGAGACCCACGGTGACGAGCAGGTCCGCCGGCCGCAGATGCCGGCGCGCCGCGGCTTCGGCGGCCGGGCGATCGACCGCGCGCAGGCGCTCCAGTCGCCAGGCGGGATCGTCGACGGCCAAGCCGTAGAGGGCGGCTTCGGTGAGCAGCTCGGCCCACTGGCGCGCGGTTTCGCGCTGGAACGGATCGCGACCGAGCAGGTAGGCGCGCGCCTCTTCGAGCTCGTCCTCGGTGACTCCCCCTTCGACCAGCCGGGCGACCTCTTCGGTGACGCCGCGCTCGGCTTGGGCGACCGTCTCGGGCGAGGTGCCGACGTAGGCGACCAGCCGGCCGAGATCGAAGCCGGAGCCCGCGACCGTCTGGGCGTAGGCCGTATAGGCGAGCCCCTCCCGCTCGCGAATGCGCGCCGGAATGCGGCCGGTCAGGCCCGCCCCCGAGCCGAGCACCACGGCGACCAGCTCCAGCGCCTCGTAATCCGGGTGGCCGCGCGGCACGGTCAGATGCCCCATATAGAGATGCGCCTGATCCTCGGCGGAGGTCAGGACCTCGCGGTGCCGCTCGCCGGTTCCGGCGGGAGCAGGCGGCTCAGGCGTTGGCGTGGCCGTCGCGGGCAGACTCGAAAACAGCTCCTCGGCCCGCTGCCGCACCGCATCCTCGTCGATCGCTCCCGCGATGCCCACCAGGACTCCCGAGGCGAGGCCGCGGGCATGGTGCGCCAGGGCGTCCGCGGGGCAGGCGGCGTGCAGGCTTTCGACCGTTCCCTGGACCGGCCGGGCGCGCGGGTGCGGCGCGTAGAGCTGATCCAAAAAGCCCCAGGCGGTGCGCACGTCGGGCTGATCGCCCAAGCTTTCGAGGTCGGATTCGATCTGGCGCGCGACGAACGCCGAGCGGTCGGCCGGAAAGATCGAGTCGAGGGTCAGCTCCGCCGCCCATTCGAGCGCCCGCTCCCAGTCGCGGGCCAGGGCGTCGGCCGTGACGCCGTAGACCTCGAACCCGCCGAAGCTCGAAAGGCTCATGCCGAGGTTTTCGGCCTCTTCCGCGATGCGCTTGAAATCACGGCTCCGAGTCCCTTCGGCGAGCATTCGGCCGGTGAGCATCGCGTGGCCGGGAGCCGTCTCGGCGCGGGCGCCGCAAGGGATCCAGATGCGCACCGCGACCACCGGCGCGCCTTCGACTCGACGCGCGCGGACGGTGAGCCCGGCCCGCGCCGCGGGTCGATCCGAGGAGCCGGCGAGCACCGCCGAAGTCAAGCGGAGACCTCCGCCCCGGCGTCCGACCGACCGCTTCGGGCCGGAACCACCGGTTCGAGCGCGCACTTTAACGCGGCGAGCAGCCGGGTTTCCAATTGGGGAAAACTTGCGTCGTAATCCTCGCGGCTCCGCTCGATCACGGTATAGGCCTCGGTGCGGCCGTAAACGCGGGCGATATCCTGCTCGACCCGATCCGCGCCCGGCGCACGTTTATAGGTGAGGAAATAGTGCTCCAACCGCGCGACCAGCGCGCGCGGAAGCTCGGTGACGTCTTCCAGGTGGCCGTAGGCCGCGTCGCCTTCGAGCACGGCAAGAATCTTGTCGTCCGCCTCGCCGCGATCGAGCAGCAGGAGGCCCCCGATGGGCCGCGCCCGCAGGAGGATGTCGCCGTGCGAAAACGACTTCTCGGACAGGATGCAAACGTCGAGCGGATCGCCGTCCCCCGCCTCGACCGGCTTGCCGGTCCGCTCGGCTGCCGAGGCCGCCACCCGGGCCGCACAGTAGGTGCGCGGCAGGAAGCCGTAGAGCGCCGGGCAGACGTTCGAAAACTGCTGCGGGCGATCGACCTTGAGAATCCCGCTCTCTTTGTCCAGCTCGTACTTGACGGTATCGGTGGGAACGATCTCGACGTAGGCCATCACCCGCTCCGGCGCTTGCGGTCCGAGATCCACCCCATGCCAGGGGTGGGCGCGCACCAGGTGGCGCAGAAGGTCCCCCGGATGCTCCCTCCCTTCGTCCGCCGTTGCGGATCTCCGCTCCGGCTCGGTCATCGCGCGTACGACCAGCCGAGCACGGCGCCCCGCTCCGGATGGAGCCAACGCTCGGCCGCCGCGAGCAGATCCTCCGGCGTCGCTTCGACCATCGCGGCGAGCTGTCGCTCGTGGTGATCGGGCGTGAACAAGGCCACCGAAAGCGCCGCCGACACGGCCTGCTGGTGCACCTTCTCGTGATCGAACACCCAGTCGGCGATGGCGATCTGGCGCGCCCGGGCCAGCTCCGCTTCGCTCGGCGCGGCGGCCACCCGGGCGGCCAGCTCGGCGAATAGGGCGGCTTCCGCGCGCTCCGGCTCGACCCCCGGGATCAGCTCGGCGGTGATCGCGAAATGCCCGCGGTCGAGGTTGTCCGAAACGTCGGCGGAGATCCAGGCGCACAGCTCCAGCTCGTCTACCAGCCGGCGGTGGAGCTGGCTCGCGCGTCCTCCGGCGAGGAGGTCGGCGAGCAGCCGGGCGATCGCATGCTCCGGATCGCTCGCGGCGGGCGCGGGGAGCGCGAGCAGCAGGCGCGGCACCTCTCCCTTGTCGCGATCGAGGCGTTCGAGCAGGGCGGGAAACGTCGCCGGGGGCAGCACGGGATGCGCCGCGGCGCCCGCTTCGAGCGAGCCCAGCACGGTGGTGATCCGGTCGAGCGCGTCGTCCCCCAGGTCGCCCGCGACCACCAGCGTCGCGTTGTCCGGCCGATAGAAATGGGAATGAAAGCGGCGCAAATCGGCGTCGCCGGTCGCGAGCAGGCTCTCCTTCGTCCCGAGCACGGGCCGGCCGTAGGCGTGGTCCGGGAACAGCCGCGCCATGGTCGCCATTTCGAGCGCGTCCCAGGGATCGCTGTCGTACATCGCGATCTCTTCCAGGATCACCTGACGCTCGCTGCCGGTCTCGGCCGGATCGAGCGCCAGGTGCGCCATACGATCCGCCTCGATCGCCAGCGCCTCGGCCCAGCGGTCGGCGGCGAAGTTGAAGTAGTAGACCGTGGCATCGTGGCTGGTGAACGCGTTGTTCGCTCCGCCGAGCGCCTGCGTGCGGCGGTCGATCTCGCCCGGCCCGTAGGCGGCGGAGCCCTTGAACATCATGTGTTCGAGGAAATGCGCGGCGCCGCCGTGGCGCGCTTCTTCATCGCGGGTCCCGGCGTGATAGCAGAGCGCGGAGGTCACCACCGGCGCCTGGCGGTTCGCCAGCAGGCCGACGGTCAGACCGTTGTCCAGCCGATGGAGCGCGAGCGTGCCGGGCAGGCGGGGCACTTGGCCCGCGCCGCCCACGTCCCGCCCTCGGGTCTTCTTTCTCATTCGTCTTCCTCTCGTCATTCCCGTTCGAGCTGGATGTCGATCTTCACGCGCCCTTCCTCGGCCCCCGAGCGGACCTCGACGGCGAGATCCTTCTGCTTGTATCCAGGCGCGGAGATCGAGACGCGGTGGTTGCCGGGGCCGAGCGAGATGAACGCTCCGCTCCGGCGGCCGAACGGTCCGGACGTCAGGCGCACGGCCGAGCCATCGACCGTCACCGTCGCTTCCGGCGGGTTGAGCCGTACCGTGATCCCGTCGCGCACCTGGTAGACGTCCAGGTCCCCGGCGGGCACGTCGCGCGCCGAGAGCGACTTCAAGCGCCCGGGAATCACCGTCGTGCCGACACCCGAGGCGTCGATCTCGATCACCAGGTCTTCCATCCCCGCCTTGCGAAACTTGAGCGTGTGCTCCCCCTCATCGACCTCCAAGACCCCGCTGCCGCGCAGACCGTTGAATTCGGAGACCTTGCCCACCAGCGTCCGGTCCACCAGCACATAGGCGTCGGCCGGCGCGATCCGGAGCGCCAGATTGAGCCGCGTTTCGAGCGCGTCACCGGTATCGCGCGCCGGGGCGGCCGGGGCGGGAGCCGGTTCGTCTTCCGTCGCGTTGGGGGCGGCGGGAGCAGGAACGGGGGCCGGATTCACCGGCCGGCTCGGGGCGGGGGCGGGCACCGGGGACGCCGAGGGGCCGTCGTCGTCGGCCGCGCTCGGCGGCGCGTAGGGGCGCTGTCCCACGGGCCGGCCGGCCACCGGCGTTCCCGGCGGGGTTTCAAAGATCATCGGGTCCTTCGATGCGGTCGCGGTGGGATCGTCCGGCTGCCCGTCGGCGTTCTCGTCGTCCGCCGGTTGATCGCTCGTCCCCGCCTCGCTGGTCGGCGGCAATCCCACCTGCGGCACGTCGGGTTTGCCACCTGCCACCAGCCGCCAGACGCCGAGCACGACGACCAACAGCACGGCGAACGCGGCCGCGAGGATCAGCCCCACCGGCACCCTGCGCGGAGGGGCGACGACCAACGGCGGAATCGCGGCCTGGCCGTACCCCGCGGCCGGGGGAGGAGGCGGCGGGATCGTTCCCGGCGGGAGAGGCTGGGGCCGGGTCGCCGCCGCGGCGGGGGTCATCGGAATTCCGGCGGGCGTCGGGGTGCGAACGGTCGGCGCGCTCGGGGTAGGGGTCGGCACGGTACCCGCCGCGCCGGCCGCGCCCACCGTACCGAACATCGCGGCCGGCTGGGTCATCGGCGCCGTGTCGCGGCTGACCGGGGGACGCACCGAAACTCCCGCCGGCACGATCGGGCGGGAGAGCGTTTCGTCCGGCAGGTCGCGCTCGATCTGGCGCAGCTCCGCCGCCACCTCGCGCGCCGAGCCGATCCGCTGGTCGCGGTCCTTCGCCAGCATGCGGACCAGCAGCTCTTCCAGACGCTCGGGCACCGCGCGCAGCGCCGAGACCCGCGGCGGCTCCTGGTGGAGGATCTTGTAGACCAGCGTGGTGAGCGTTTCGCCATCGAACGGGCGCTTGCCCGACAGCAGCTCGTAGAGCACGACGCCGAGCGAGAAGACGTCGCTCCGGCCGTCCAGGTCCTCGCCGCGAATCTGCTCCGGCGACAGGTATTGCGGGCTGCCCATGACCGAGCCGGCGATCGTAAGCTCGGTGCTCTGGCCGCCCATCTTCGCGATGCCGAAATCGGTGACCTTCACCTGATCGGCGGCGTCGATCAGGATGTTGCTCGGCTTGACGTCGCGATGGACCACGTCGTGAGCGTGGGCGTAAGCCAGCGCCTCGGCGGTCTGACGCGTCCAGCGCAGGACGTCCGAAATCGACAGCGCCGGCCCGGACTCCAGCCGATTCGCCAGATCCGCCCCCTCGACGTACTCGAACGCCAGGAAGACCAGCCCTTCGGCCTCGCCGGCATCGAACAGGGTGACGATGTT
>DATMZU010000035.1:0-3137 GCA_035607435.1 Thermoanaerobaculia bacterium
CGTCGTGACGCGTGAGCTCTTGAAGATCGCGGGCGACGGCCCCGCCGAGCGCACCGCGCTCGCCGAGCCCGGCAAGACCGTGACCTACGCGATCGGCGACGTCATCGAAGAGCACATCCGCGTCGTCAACCCGAAGGACCGCAACTTCGTCGCGATCGCCGTTCCGCTCGCCGCGGGAGTGGAGCCGCTCAACCCGGCCCTCGCGACCGCACCGCCCGAAGCGAAGCCGTCCGCCCCGCCGACCCGGAAGCCTTCGTATGCGGCGTTCCTCGACGACTCGGTGACCTACTTCTTCGACACGTTGCCGAAGGGCACGTTCGACTTCTACTTCCGCACGCGAGCCACGACCGAAGGCACCTTCCTGCAGCCCGCCGCGCGGGCCGAGATGATGTACGACGGCAGCGTGACGGGGACTTCGCCGGGGGCGCGAGTGGAGGTTAAGAGGGGGAAGGAGTAGCGCGCGGTAGCCAAGGATCGACTGGCGAGATCACCTTCCCGTCGATGCGAAAGTCTGCGATGGAAGAGGCCCCGCCCGGACTCAGGGATCGATGTTTTGCCAGAGATCGGCAGGAGCGAATCGCCCAAGGTGACCGACGTTGGTCATGGCGATGATCAGATCAGATTCACCGAGAGCGGCGGCCTGCCCGGCTAGGATTATGTCGCCGTCAATCGTCTTGTCCCCGGCCGTTGGCTGGCCGTGTTGACGGGCCTGAGACCAGAGCAAGGCGGCGTGACGCATGGCGACCGTCGAGAGGGGCAGGTATTCCAGCAGGTCTCCCAGAGCGTCCAGTCGCTCGACGCCCTTCACTTTGCTAGCTCGCAACAACTCGCGGCGGACCTCGTAATCAGCGATTTCAGGGAGGAGGACCCGAACTCGACGGCTGATGAGCCTCTGCAACCATGCGGTGCAGGCGGCGCTCGCGAGGGAAAGCTTAGGATTGGGCACCAAGCCCAAGGGCCCGGCGTCGAGCAGGACGACCCGCCTCACCAAGTGACGCCTTGGAGCTTGGGGGGAAAAAGTTTGCGGTCGGAGAGGCGATCTTGGTGCCTCCAGGTCGGTGCCGCGATCGTGGGATCGGATCCGACTCGCCCAAAGAGGATAGCACTCACCGAAAAACAGGTCGGGCGGTAGGGCTCCTTGCGATGCCACCGAGCGCGGGCATCCGCTGGCGCTGATCCCTCACGTATGCGCCACCCGGCGCACCGCCGGGCCCGCCAGCCACAACGTCGCCAGCATTATCCCGCACGCCCCGATGGCGATCGTCGCGGCGATGCCTATTCGGGCGGCAACGAAGCTGCCGACCAGCGCTCCGATCGGTAGCACACCGCGCGACATCAGGTTCATCCCCGCGTTCACGCGACCGAGCACGCCTTCCGGCGCTCGTGTCTGGCGGAGCGTCAGCTTGTGGATACTGTAGACCGCGAAGGCGGAGTCGCCGAACAGTTGCTTCGCGGCGAGGAGCAGGATCGCCCCGGCGGCCGGTGCGATGCTCGCGAGCGGGACGAAGAGGGCGGTGAAGCCGTGCAGGAACGAGGTCGCGAGGAGCGTCGCGCGGCGACGAAGCCCCACGAGCGCTCCGGTCTGCGGGGTGAAGAACAGGCAGGCGTCTCACGAGTGTTCTTCTCAAAGCGAAAGCCGAAGGTATGGCCTGGTTTTTCTGGACCGAGGCTTCATCGGATTAGGATCAAATTATTGATATTCAGGCTAAGCTGTGTTAGCATTACTCCACCCGCTTGGATACATCTGTAGTTTTTAGTTTGGCGAAAGGATAAATCATGGGGATGTGGTCTTCGCTTGTTTATGTGAGCGGTGGTGCAACTCTCGTGGCATTTGTCGTCGCAGCTCTCGTCGGTCTTGCGCGTCATCAGGCGGAGCGCAAGGAGAGCCTAATCCGAGCTGCCCCTGAAGAGAAACGCGGAGAGTTGGTCGAGATCGCGCTCGAGGCTTTCAGGATCGACACCAACTCGCTGAATCACAAAGAAAAATTTGAACTAGCTGTGCATCATATTCGGGCGCGGCAGGAGCGCTTTCGAATTGCGGCGATTGTTCTTGTCCTGGTTGCGATCATCGCGGCCATCCTCACGGGAATTGCGATCAATAAGAATAAGCTAGGGCAGGAAGCTCCTCCGTCGATTTCAATAGGAAAGACTGTTGTCCCGATCGACATAGCGATAGTTCGCAATGGCAATGCATTCTACAATTCCCCAATCGAGTGTTCTCTGACAACTACGCTAAATGATCGCCTAAAGGACTTGCCGTACGACGTAAAGTACGAAACGGCGACAAGTAACACAGAGCCCGGCGGCGACGACAAGAACGAGGCGGTTTTCTCGGCATTGCTTGCAAATTACCCTCCTGGCAAGCCGGATTTCATAGTCACGATTGGGACGCAGGCTAGCGAGTATGCATACCGTAATTACAGGAACAGGCCGCTAGTATTTGTGGGCGTTACGGATCCTATTGCCAGTGGCCTCGTTAAGAATCTCGAGCCAGATAGCTCGCGAGGACCGATAGCGGGTGTTGTCTACGATCCGCCCATGATGGCCTACATGCAATTGCTTGCAGAATCGTTCCCGGGCAAAACTATCGCCTATGTGTATAATAAGGACTACCAGCAAGATCTATACTTCAAGCAGAGCATGCTTTCTTTTCTCTCCGCGTATTCACTCCCCATTAAGATCGTGCCTATAGAGGTGGCAAGGCCCGTAATTAATGAAGAAGACGCTCGGCGCGCCGACGTATTCTGGGGTCGATTCTATTTCAGCAAATATTTCGCCTTATTTTCTTCCCGCCTCCGTAAGCCGCTTGCGGGTTCTGACTTGCTCAACTTGCATAAAGATGCAGTCATTACCGCCTGTACTGACCCGAAAGAGTTGGGTAGGTTGGTGGCCGAAAAGATAATCTTCCAAAATTTAAAGGGCACTGCGCTTTCGGATATTCCGATCATTGTGCCGCAGAAGGTTCTCGTTGGGGTCAATCTGAATGCCGCCAGAAGATGCGGCATATCCTTGCCGGAAAAGATTGTGGCGTTTGCGGACAAAGTAGTAAGATAAAGTGTTTTGTACAAGTTCAGTATTTCCCCGACAGTCAGGCCTTCCGGGCAGGGCTCAAGCGGCGTCGGTTTCTGAGTAGTCCT
>DATMZU010000038.1:0-2885 GCA_035607435.1 Thermoanaerobaculia bacterium
GTGGTGCCTCCCGAGGGGCGGAAGATCGAATCGGTCGAATTCCGCCTCGACGACTCGTCGTTAGCGACGCTCTCGAAACCCCCTTGGCAGGCGAACGTCGTGCTGCCCGAGGGTGGCGAGCTGGCGTACTTGACGGTCGTCGCGACGCTCGACGACGGCACCCACTCCGAAGCGGTGCGGCTGTTGAACGCGCCGGAGAACTTCACCGAGGTCAACGTCGATCTGATCGAGGTGTTCGCGGCGGTTACCGACGGCGGCAACCAGATCGTCGAAGGTCTGAAAGAGGACGACTTTGCGCTAACCGAAAACGGCCGGCCGCAGACGATCCAAAACTTCGAGCCGGTCGGCAACCTGCCGCTCATCCTCGGGCTCACGCTCGACGTTTCGGGCTCGATGGAAAGCTCGCTGTCGGAAGCCGAAAGCGCCGCCGCCGGCTTCCTCGATCGGCTGGTGAAGCCGAAGGACCGCGTGTTCGCGGTCGCCTTCTCCGACCGGCCGAACCTGTTGATCTCGCCCACCGACGACCTGGGCGCCGTCCGCACCACGCTCGAAGGGCAACGGGCGCTCGGCGGCACGGCGCTTCACGACGCGCTGGTCTCCTCACTGTTCTACTTCCGCGGCCAGCGCGGCCAGAAGGCGCTGGTCCTCCTAAGCGACGGCGACGACACGAACTCGAAGCTGAGCTGGAAAGACACCCTGGAATACGCCAAGCGCAGCGGCGTCGCGGTCTACACGATCGGCCTGAACGTCAGCCGGCTCGACATCGCCATCCGCTCCAAGCTCAACGAGCTCTCCGAAACGACGGGAGGCCGGGCCTTTTACATCGACAAAGCCTCCGAGCTGGGCAACGCCTACTCCGAGATCGAAAAAGAGCTGAGAAGCCGCTACCTCCTCGCCTACCCCTCGGACCAAGACGTCGGCCGCGAAGGCTTCCGGAAGATCGAGGTCGAGGTGAAAAAGCGGGGATTGAAGGCTCGGGTGGCGCGAGGGTATTACCCGTAAGCCCAGCCCGCGCGGGCGGTCGGTTGGGATCGAAAGGGCGGTGCCGAGCGGCGCCGCCCTTGAATCGACTCTCCTCAGCTCAAAAACAATTGCAGTCGGTGACCTTGGCGGAGGGCGGTTCACAGCCCCAGCAGATCGTCTGGCAGGAATTGGTGCAGTCCTCCGTGCAGCCGCAAGTCCCGTAACAGCTCCCGTCGCAGGTCCCGTAATATGAGTCGCCGCCGACGGCTCTCGCCAGGCGAGCCCGATCGAGGTGAGCGAGGGTTTCCCGATGGAGGGTGAGCTTGTTCTTGCTTTTCATCGTGTCTCTCCCGATTTTTCCGGCATTGGATTGAAGTCGCAACGCAGCCCGGCGCGCGACGCGGAGGAGGCGTGGCGGTAGGCCCCCCGTAGATCTCAGTGAGGATGGACCGCGCAACGGGACAGATTGCGCAGACCCGAAAAGATCCTCGCCGCCGCCGAGTCTCATTGAGTCGTTTGAGCGCCGAAGGCGCGCCCAAAACCAGCCTGGGGTGAAGCCCCAGGATCCGTAGGCGTCCCTCTCCAAAAAGGGCTGTAAAGCCCGACCTATCAACCCTCCGAATACCACCTCGCCGGCCGACAGGTATGGAGCGGGCCGTTGGCCCTTGGGGATGTTGGGGGAACCGATAACCTAGGGCGTTGCCCTAGGCTGTTCTGGCGCGGGCCTTCGGCCCTGAAACGCGCCCCGGGACCGCCGAGCCCCAGCTCGGCACCGAAGCGGCCGAAAACGCGGGTCCACCGTGCCGCAGCGCGGTAGGTTGTTCTACCCCTTCTCTTCAGAGGCTGGTGTCGACCGCCGGCCTCTTCGAGGCTCAGATCAGGGCTTCCAGTCCCTTGCGATCCAGTAAATGCAGCAGCTTGAGCGACGGCCCGCTCGGATGCTTTTCGCCGATCTCCCACTGTCGAACGGTCGACACGCTGGTGTTGAGAATCGACGCCAAGACCGCTTGGCTGATCTTGTGCCTCTCGCGCAAGGCGCGAATGGTTTCGCTGGAGTAGTCCGGCACGGGTACAAGGCACAGGGCGTCGTAGTCCTTCATCCGCCGCTTGGAGAGAATTCCTGCCGAGTGGAGATCTCCCGCGGTTTCGTGGACCGCTTCCAGGATCGGGCTTCGGGTCTTCTTGGCCTTAATGATCACGGCAAATCTCCTGTAAGGCTTCACTCTTCACCAGCCCGTCGAGTTCTGGAGAAGAGAGCTTCAGCAAGTCTGAGGCGATCGCTTTCAACGCCTCCAGCTCCCTGAGGCTGACGTTGGCGCGTTCAGCCTTCTCGAAACCGAACAAAAAGAACCAGCGGTCCCTTTTGTTCGTCGCCAGGAGGGTTCGACTTCCGCCGCTCTTGCCGCGGCCGGGCAAAGGTACGCGCTTCTTGACGACGCCCCCGCCAAGCTCAGCGTCGATCAGGCCCTTCTCCATCTCCGAGACGGCCAGACAAAGCGTCTCTCGGGTCAGCCCGCACTTGCGCATCCAGCGGCTGAAGGGGCGGGTCTCGAAGACTCTCCTCACCGGCAAAGTGTATCACTGAGTGTGGCAGTTTGAATCGACCCCGGACTCTGCGCCTCCGCCACGTCGCGCGCCAAATTTCGAACCGGAGACTCGTCGGTTACCCGGCCCGAAAAAGATCCTTTCCGCCGACGATCTCATTGAGTCTTTTGAGCGCCAAAGGCGCGTCCAATTCCAGCCTGGGGTGAAGCCCCAGGATCCGTAAGCGTCCCTCTCCAAAAAGGGCTGCAAGCCCGACCTATCAACCCTCCAAATACCACCTCGCCGGCCGACAGGTATGGAGCGGGCCGTTGGCCCTTGGGGATGTTGGGGGAACCGATAACCTAGGGCGTTGCCCTAGGCTGTTCTGGCGCGGGCCT
>DATMZU010000042.1:0-7879 GCA_035607435.1 Thermoanaerobaculia bacterium
AGATCGAGGGTCTTCGCTACGGGAAGATCTGCATCCTCGCCGACGCAGACTCCGACGGCGCCCATATCGCGACACTCCTCTGCGCCCTGTTCGTCAAACATTTCCGCGCCCTGATCGAAGACGGCCGGGTCTACGTCGCGATGCCGCCGCTGTTCCGCATCGACGTGGGAAAAGAGGTCCACTACGCGCTCGACGAGCAGGAGAAGAAAGGCATCCTCGACCGCCTCGCAGCCGAAGGCAAACGCGGCAAGCCGAACGTCCAACGCTTTAAGGGCTTGGGAGAGATGAACCCGCTCCAGCTCCGCGAAACCACCATGGCCCCCGATACGAGGCGCCTGATTCAGCTCAACATCCCCGCCGACGACGACGTCGAAAAGCTGATGGATCTGCTGCTTGCCAAAGGGCGTTCCGCCGATCGCCGCGAGTGGCTGACGCGGAAGGGGAACCTGGCGGAGGTTGAGGTTTAGCCCATGGCCAAATCAACCCGCTCCTCCACTCCGCCCCCGCCGCTGCTGCCTTTTCTCGACATCGAGAAGATGCGGCTCGGGGAGTTCACCGAGAAGGCGTACCTCGATTATTCGATGTACGTAATCTTGGATCGCGCGCTGCCGTCTTTGACGGATGGGCTGAAACCGGTGCAGCGGCGGATCATCTACGCGATGTCCGAGCTGGGGCTGTCGGCAGTTTCGAAGCACAAGAAATCGGCGCGCACAGTGGGCGACGTGCTGGGCAAATACCACCCGCACGGCGACTCGGCTTGCTACGAGGCGATGGTGTTGATGGCGCAGCCGTTTTCGTTGCGCTATCCGCTGGTCGATGGTCAGGGAAACTGGGGCTCGCAGGACGATCCGAAATCGTTTGCCGCGATGCGCTATACCGAGGCGCGCCTCACCCGCTTTGCGCAGGTGCTCCTTTCGGAGCTGGGCGAGGGCACCGTCGAATGGGGGGCGAACTTCGACGGCACGATGGATGAGCCGAAGCAGCTGCCGGCCCGGTTGCCCCACGTGCTGCTGAACGGCGCCTCCGGCATCGCGGTCGGCATGGCGACCGACATTCCGCCGCACAACGCGCGGGAGGTGGTGGCCGCCTCGATCCATCTGCTCGATCATCCGAAGGCGACTGTCGAGGATCTGTGCGTACACATCGCCGGTCCCGATTTTCCGACCGAGGCAGAGATCATCTCGCCGCGCGCGGAACTGCAAAAGATCTACGAGACGGGAGCGGGATCCGTGCGCCTGCGCGCGGCGTGGGAGATGGAGGGGAGCGACGTGATCGTCACCGCCCTCCCGTACCAGGTCTCGGGCAGCAAGGTGCTCACCCAGATCGCGGCGCAGATGCAGGCGAAGAAGCTGCCGATGGTCGAAGACCTGCGCGACGAGTCGGATCATGAAAACCCGACCCGCCTGGTGATCACGCCGCGTTCGAACCGGGTGGACGTGGAAGGGCTGATGGCGCACCTGTTCGCGACCACGGAGCTCGAACGGACCTATCGGGTCAACCTGACGATGATCAGCCTCGACAGCCGACCGCGCCAGTACGACCTGCGCTCGATCCTCTCGGAGTGGCTCGAATTCCGAATCGAGACCGTGCGCCGCCGCCTGCGCCACCGCTACGACCAGGTGCTCACCCGGCTCCACCTGCTCGACGGCTTCCTGATCGCTTACCTCAATCTCGACGAGGTGATCCGGATCATCCGCACCGAAGACGAGCCGAAGCCGCGGTTGATCGAGCGCTTCGCCCTCTCCGACGCGCAGGCCGAGGCGATCCTCGAAACCAAGCTGCGCCACCTCGCCAAGCTCGAAGAGATGAAGATCCGCGGCGAGAAGGCGAATCTCGAAAAAGAGCGGGCCGACCTCGAAAAGGTACTCTCATCCGAGGGGCGGCTAAGGAAGAAGGTGCGCGACGAGCTGGAGCGCGACGTGGCGCAATTCGGCGATGCGCGCCGCTCGCCGATGGTCGAGCGCGAAGCGGCCAAAGCAATGGCCGAGACCGAGCTGGTCCCCTCCGAAGCGGTGACCGTGATCCTCTCCGAAAAGGGCTGGGTCCGCGCCGCCAAGGGGCACGAGGTGGACGCCGCGGGGCTCCCCTACAAATCGGGCGACACGTTTCTCCAGGCGGCGACCGGCCGGAGCAACCAGCAGGCGCTGTTCCTGGATTCGACCGGCCGCTCCTACGCGCTGCCCGCCCACCTGCTCCCCTCGGCGCGCGGCCACGGCGAGCCGCTCTCCTCGCAACTCCAGCCGCCCGACGGCGCCCACTTCGTCGCCCTGCTGATGGGCGCGGACGAGGATCTCTATCTCGTCGCCACCTCCGCCGGATACGGCTTCCTGGTCCGGCTCGGCGAGCTGTCCACCCGCAACCGCGCGGGCAAAGCGGTCCTGAATGTCACGCCCGGCGCGAAGGTGCTGCCGCCGCTCAAAGTGACCGACCTCGAAGCCAGCCGCCTTGCTGCCGCCACCGATGGCGGCCGGTTGCTGCTCTTCCCGCTCGCCGAAATGCCGGAGCTGGCCCGCGGCAAGGGGGTGAAGATCCTGAACCTCTCGGCGAAAGAGAAGGAATCGATCGTGGCGCTCGCGGTCGTGCCGCCTTCGGGGCACCTCAAACTTCACGCCGGCAAGCGCTATCTCGCGTTCAGGCCGTCGGAGCTGGAGCCGTTCGCCGGCAAACGCGCCCAACGCGGGGCGAAGCTGCCGCGAGGATTCCAGAACGTGGGGAGCTTGGAGGTCGAGTAGAGGGGCTGCGAGTAACCGCGCGTAGAGCCAGCCGGTTAGTGGACCCAGGCCGTTGGCCTGGGCTGACGTGAGGCGGCCCTTCAGGCCGCAAAACAAAGCGTTGCGGGGTGATGGAGCGTGCGGCCCGAAGGGTCGCGTTTTCGTCAGCCCAGGCCAACGGCCTGGGAAGGCAATCTCCGTCATCCCGAGCGAAGCGAGGGATCTGGGTGGGCGGGTGGCCTTCCATTCCCTCGGCGCTGTGGATTGCAAACCGGGTGCTCCAAAAGCGAAGATCGGCGCAGAGGCTCGCGGTTTCGGTATCCCACTCCCGGGCTCCGCTCCCCCGGATTCGGGATGTCCAGCGGAGCCTCCGAGTCTTGGAGCACTGGAACTTTGCAGCGGTGCACAGCGTCCGTGCAGTTGTGCGCTGGTGGATTGCAAAAGTGCAAAACTCGGGAGCACCACTGCAAAATCCCAGCGCACCTGTGCACTGCCGAATTGCACAACTGCAAAGTTCCAGTGCACCTGTGCAATCCGCCCGTGCACAACTGCAAAACTCGGGAGCACCACTGCAAAATCCCGGCGCACCTGTGCGCTGGCGCTGTGCACAACCGCAAAACTCCAGTGCACCTGTGCAATCCGGTGGAGCACCTCTGCAAAATCCCAGCGTACAAGTGCGAAATCCGGGAGCACCTATGCAAAACCGAATTCCACCAAGCCCCGACTGCGCGGAAGGGCCTTACAGGCGAAGCGTTTCGCACCATTCGAACATCGGGGTCTCGGCCCGGAAAAGCGAGCCCGAACCCGGCGGTCTGAGGCGAAGGTTTTCTGGAAGGTTATCTCGATCCCGGCAAGCGCGATCGACAGCGCACGGGGCCAGGCGGCTATTGTACCAGGCCAACGGCCTGGGAAAGCTCTTGCGCTGGCGCTTCCTACTTCGCGCCCCAATCCACCTCCAGCTCCGGCTCCATCTCTTCAAGATACGGAAGCCGCGCCACGCCCGCCTCATCGGCCAGCTCGTCGAGTGTTAGGATCGAACCGTCGTCGAGTAGAACGTCGCCGCGCACGATGAATTGGAGGCCCCAGGAGAGGGGCTCGGGGCGTTGTTCCTCGCCTCGGGCGAGGGCTTCAAGAAGGGCCTTGTCCTCGGGCGTGCTCATCCGCGCGATGTGTCGGGCGAGCGCGGGCCAAAGGGGGTCGAACTCCTCTGCTTCCCTGCCCAAGACGAACGGGTTCTCGCTGTCCGGATAAATCGATCGGCGGCTCGCGTTTGTGAGGAGGATTTCAAAAGGGACTCTTGGCCTTTTGAGGCGCGCAAACAATCCGCGGGCCGACGCGCGGCCGTATGAATAGACCTCGGTTAAGGCGAAATCCTCGAGCCACTTTGAGTGAGGATCGAAATCGAAATTCTTGGCCCAGTCGCGTGCCCAGTCGCGTGTCCAGTTGTGTGCCGAGTATTTCGCTAGATTGCGTATCCAATCGCGTGTCCATCCGAAGGCCCATTCGTGAGCCCAATCGTCCGCCCAATTTCGCGCCCAATTTCGCGCCCAGTCGCGTGTCCAGTCGCGGGCAAAGTCGCGCGCCCAGTAGCGCGCCCAATCGCGTGCCAGATCACGAGTCCAGAAGCGTGCCAGGTAACGCGCCCAGTCGCATGCCAAGGCACGATCGTTCTCATCTTCAATAGGTAGGATAAGTACCTTCCGCGCTAGCGCGGTCAGTGACTCCCGCGGGGCACCCGCAGCGGCGGCTGACTGGAGGCGAAGTCCGGCGAGCCGCCGATGGCCGGGCCAGAGATGGAGCGCGCCGAGCGAATAATCTACCGGCCAGGCAGGGTAGGCACTCGCGAGAATTCGACCTGCGGCAACGGATTCTCGGGAAAGAGCGTTGGAATTCTGCAACGCCATGGCGATGCCCCTTGTAGTAGCTCGCTTTGCCGGCTCAAGGAGGGGCGCCCAACCTTCTCCAAGCATTTCGCAACGCATCCAGCTGATCCATGTTTGTCTTACAGCGAGTTCGTTGAGGTTGCGAGAGAGGGCCGCTTTCCTTTTCCCCTGCCGGGTGCCTTTCCAGGCGCGCGCACAGAGATCAGCTTCCTGTGGCCAACGCTCAACAAACAGAGGCAGATATCCTTTTGTCCACTCTTTGAGCAAGCTCTCGGTTCCTAAGCCGTCGGCAAGTACTGTACCGAGGAAGGAAGGAGTTGTCTCGAGTGCTGAGCTGTGACTATGTAGGTCACGGAGAGCGATCTCCAGAAACTCCGGGTTTGAGCTTTCAATTTGTGCGGCCAGTAAGCGAAGGGTTTCCCACCAGTGGACCTCGCGAACGCGGTTCTGAAAGGCGGAAAATCGCTGGTCGTGATCAGCCACGGTGTTCGCAAGGTGAAGCGCCGTTAGATATTCCTGGAAGCTTAAATGGGTGAAAGCAAGCGTCCCGTCCGTTCTCTCTACGAGAAGGCCGGCGATCTCGATAAGCCATGCGAGGAAACCATCTCGAAACTCGATCGAACACTCGTCGGGAAGAAACCCCTTCAGTTCCCACCATGAACGTACAATTGGAGAGCGTTCGACCCAAGTTTGGCCCTTGAGCCGATCGTACGCTTCCGACTGAGCGCGATGGGCGAGGGCGGCGACCCAGCGGCGTCGCTTGTCAAGGCCGGGAGGACACCATATGTGGCGACCAGCAAGCACTCCTTGTTCAGACCCTTGCTCTGGACGGTTGTGGAGCAATGTTTCGATGCATTTTGCGTAAAGCTGATGGCGTTTGTCGGGTAGCGGCTGCGAATAGCCAACCCATAGCATCATCGTGAGAAGTAGGGGAGTTCTGGCTAGATCTCGCGCATCGGGCGATTGCTCCAAGGCAGCGAGAAAACGCTCGCTCTCCTGTTTAGAGATCTCGGTCCCGGAGAAGCGACGAAAAAAGTTGCCAGTCATCACCGCGATATCAGCGTTCGAAAGCGGCTGCACTTCGAGCTTCTCGAATCCATCGGAATAAGTTGGTTTCTGTTCGCCGTACGGTCGGCTCGTGACAACCGCAAGTACGCGTGGATAGACGCGGAGAAACCCTACGAGTTTATTTCGGAATTCCTCTCCGAGCGGACCAAGTTCGTCCCATCCGTCGACGAGGATAATAGGTCTTGGCCCCGACTCGGACCGAAGAACCTTAAGGAGTTGCTCTTTATAATCGTTGCCGGTCTGTGCTCCAAGCCACTCACTGATCGCGGCGTCGATCGAGCGCAACGCGCCTTTGCTCTCCGGTTGTTTCCAACTTCTCGCGACATCACGGAGCACGAGCATCAGGGGAAGCGCCCTCTCATCCTTAATCAGCTGGCGGAAGGTATAGCGGGTCCATGTGGTTTTGCCGGCGCCTGCTACACCAGTGAGGACAAGAGGTTGCACTCGGTTCAGGAGATTTTCCACCCTAAGAGGCTTCCCTGCCTCACTCCTTTTGGGGTCGAGCTTGGGGTCGAATCTAAGCTCCAGATACATGTCATCGAGCCGCGCCTCCTTTGCCTCGTTTATCCCGCCTGACCGAACGACACCGAGCGAGCGAAGGTCCCACGGGGCGTATTGTTCGGCGAAACGCTGGCGAACGGCGGGGAGGAAACCGGGGTCGATGGAGTCCTTCGACTTTTGGGTAGGCGTCGGAATGTCCGGTGCGTACGCGTATCCCGCGGGAAGATCGAGATTCTGAGGAAAGCCTTCGGCATCGGCGGGATCGAGGGTAAAGGCCCCCGGCTCCACCTCGCCTTCGGTTCGCGCCCAGGACGTGAAGACGAGCGACCAGGCCCGGGTCTGCAGTTTCGCGGGCTCGAACAGCACAAGTCGCGCTGAGGCCGGTTCGTCGGGGGGGAGTTGGTCCGGCTGAAGCCAAAGGCTTCCGGCGGAAAGAACGCGAGCGTGGCCGTTGGATCGCCAAGGCCAAGCCTTCAAGTCTTTCGCATGCTGATGCCCGTGAAGGACGAGTTGAGCCCGCGCATCGGCGACTAGATTTTCAAGCCCCTTGTGGCCTACAAGGCCGATAGCGTCACTTTCAAAACGGGCGAGGAGGTCAGCGTCAATCTTTCCCTTCTTGAGTAGCGCTTTCCGCCAAAGGTCGAGGTTGTTCGGTGTCGTCACCACCGGGTTGTGGTGAACGGCGACGACTTTGAACCAACTCGCGAGGCTCGGGCGCCGGAGCGCGTTTAGCGCGAACTGCGCTTGCTCCTTGCCCACTTCGCCAATGTGATCGGCTTTCCGGTGCGATTCCCGCTCGCACGAATTGAGCGCGGCGACCGCAAGAGGAAGATCAGGAAACGAATATAGGCGAGCACCAAGGCCGAGCGGTTCGGCGACCTCCGACAGCTCATCCGTTCCATAGAAAGCGCGGAGGAAGCCCTCGTAGAAATCGAGCTTCACCTCGTCCAGCCGGCGGCGTAGGTTCTCTTCGTTGAGCTGCTCCTTCTCCTCAAGCTCCGCCTCGGCTCGCTTGCAGGACGACCAGTTCACGTCGTGGTTACCGGGTACGAAAACGAAGCGGCGATGCTCGATGCCGATCGCGCCCGCGAGACCGGCGAGGAACTGTTGCCCCCGCTCGAACTCGGATCTCTTTCCCGCCTCCGCGATGTCCCCCGTGACGAACACGAGATCCACCTTTCGTTCTATGCCCAGCTTTTCCTGCGCCGCTTCGAGCGCGCGGTGGAAGCTCTTGCCCAGCCGCTCGGGCGTCTCGCCCTGGAACCGGCTGTGGGGACCGAAATGCAGATCGGACAGGTGCAGCAACAGGATCGGTGGCATTCCTCAGCCTTTCGGAATTGCGATGGTCAAAGGTTTGCGGGGATTCTATCCGTTACTTTGCCGCGCCTCCAACCCAGGTCGATGGCCTGGGCTCACGGGACGCGGCCCTTCAAGCCGCAAGGCCCAAATCCTGGGAAATTGGTTGGCCTGAAGGGCCGTCTCTCTGCCAGCCCAGGCGATCGGCCTGGGAACTGGGTCGGTGGCCGGGCCGACAACTCACCCACGATTGAAGGCGCAATCTTCCGTTACCGTGCCGCGAGGCGTACCTCAGGGTATGTAATCGCAAAATTTTGCGGACCTCCGCCTTCCCACCCCAACATTCCGCTTGACTATTCATGCATCATCATGCAGTATCCGCCGCATTCTTTTGCGCGTCGCGCCGTTTGTGCGGGTGGC
>DATMZU010000059.1:0-3675 GCA_035607435.1 Thermoanaerobaculia bacterium
AGCTTCACGGTCAGGGCAACCATGGCGCAGTCGATCGCCTGGAAGCGGGCGGCAGAGGCGGAGGGCTTCCGGAGCGTGGGAGCTTGGATCGCCGGGGCGGTAGACGCCTACCTGCGGGCTCGAGCTCGAGCCGGGCGCCCGTTGCCGCTCGCGTGGCGGTATGGGCGCTTCCTGGTAGCTCTGGAGAGCGGGGAGGCGGCAGTCGTGAGCGGCATGGCCTCCCCGCCCTTCGGCTACTTTGAGGGCAGCGCGCAAGGGGCCGATCGAAATCACCGCCGCACGCTCGTTCACATGCCGTCAGGAAAGATCATCGCCACCCTTCGCACCGCGGGCCAGTGCCGCACGCTCGCGGCCGAGCTGGCGCCCGCCTACGCCCGCGATGAAGCGACCGCCGCGGGGATCGTCCACCGTCACCAACTAGAGAGCGCGTAACAGTAGGGCGGCGCCTGTTCGGGCCGCCCGTGTTACCCTAGAGCCATGCCTGAGCACTCACGGAAGCCTGAGCACCCCGATCCGCTCCCGAAACGACCTAGAGACTCCAACGCCTTGGCGTTCGCGATCGTCGCGGAGCTTACCGGCACACAACCTAGCCAGCCTGAGGATACGGCTCCCCGGAAAGACCCGGCGGCCGTATCGCTCGGGCGACGCGGTGGCCTGAAGGGCGGCCGGGCGCGGGCCGACAGAATGAGCGAAGAGGCACGTTCGGAGAGCGCGCGAGCAGCGGCACGCGCTCGATGGGCGAAGAAGTAGGCGGGGGTCAAATCGACAGCTTGGCTTGCATGCACTTCAGAACGCCCAGAAATCGCGACATCTTTTTCACAACGCCGCTCTCAATTTCCGGGTTCGTCTTGCCGTGCTTCCCGCTCGGAAGACCTCGAAAGGTCTTGCCGCTGTAGGTGACCCAGTAATGATGAAGCTTAAGCTCGACGACTGCGCCGGGAGCGCAGTCGTCGAGAGCCTTTCGAATTTCCTTGAGGCTTACTTGTCCCGAGGACCCCATCTCAGGCGGCCAAGGCCGTCTCGCCGACCAGGTTATGGGAAGCGCTGGGGTTACCGATCGGCTTCACCACCATCGAGACCGGAGAATCAGCGGACTGCTTCTTCAGCCAATTCGCCTGGTTGACGGTGCCCGACCTGACCTCTTCAACCGCTTGCTTCCACTCCCCTAAGACTTCTTCGCTAGTATCGTTGAAGAAACGCTGCACTTCGGCCTCGAAGTCCTCGAAGCTAGGGGCATCAGCAGCGATATCGAACAGCACGGCGTTGTATTCTTCGCAGAAGTGCGTCAATGCTTCCGCTGATGTGGCGCCCGATGCGGCAAAACCGCCCGGCGTGACGCCTTCCACCCAAAAACGGCCTTCCTCTTCCGTCAATAACGCTCGGCCGGAAACGTGTACCCGGGCCAAGAATCCATCGCCTTCTACCAGTTCGCTACGACCGAACAAGAGAGGGAGCTTCATCGTTGCGTCCTCCGTCAGGCCGGCGGATTTTGCAATCCGCATGCCGATAAGCGCAAAAGTCGCCGGGGCGGCGTAGCTGCATCTTGTGCGACCAACGCTCCCGCGCTATAGACAAGTCTCAGTGTCGTCAAGCGACCTTAGCGGGACACCATACAGCTCGTCAATCAGCTTCATCCCCAATGCCCATACGGCCCAACTCTTCCCGCTACACTACTTAGACGGATTAGCGCCCGATTTCGTTGTGCCATTTTCCGAGAATTTACATTTGCCGCCGGCAAACGCTTGACTTTCCCTAACCGCTCCGGCATACTGTTTCGTATGGCGAACGTGCTGAAGGCCGAGAAGCGAACCGCGGTTGTCTCTTGCCTGGTCGAAGGCAACTCGATCAACGCCACCGTCCGGATGACGGGCGTTGCCAAGACGACGATCCTCCGCCTGCTCGTCGAGCTTGGCGACGCCTGCGCCCGCTACCAGGATGCGAATCTCCGGAACCTGGACTGCAAGCGCCTCCAGGTCGATGAGATCTGGGCCTTCTGCTACGCCAAGGCGAAGAACGTCCCGGAGGACAAGCAGGGGGTCTTCGGCTACGGAGACGTCTGGATCTTCGCGGCGATCGACGCGGACACGAAGCTTGTCCCGTCCTTCCTGGTCGGCTCGCGTGACGCCGGGTGCGCTACGGAGCTGATGCAGGATCTCGCCGGCCGTCTCGCGGGTCGCGCGCAGGTGACGACGGACGGGCACAACATGTACCCGATCGCCGTAGAGGATGCCTTCGGGGGCTCCGTCGATTTCGCCCAGCTGATCAAGACCTACGCGAACCCGCCGAGCGGTCCCGAGACGCGGTACTCGCCGGCAACTTGCACCGGAATCGAAAAGCGCCCGATCGTCGGTAACCCGGAAGAGCGGCACATCTCGACGTCGTTTATCGAGCGCTCGAACCTCACCATGCGCATGAGCATCCGGCGCTTCACGAGGCTCACCAACGCATTCTCGAAGAAGATCGAGAACCACGCGGCGCACGTCGCGCTCCACTTCTTCCACTACAACTTTTGCCGGCCGCATGCCACGCTCGGCGGCAAGACTCCGGCGCAGGCCGCGGGCGTCGATTCCCGCCGGTGGTCGGTCGCCGATCTCGTCGGCCTGCTCGACAATCCGGTGGATTGAATCGCTACCACTACCCGCAACCTCTCCAACCTCGGTCGCAGCCGCTCCAACCGCGGTCGCAACCTCTCCAACCTCGGTCGCAACCTCTCCAACCTCGGTCGCAACTGCTCCGACCTTGGTCGCACCCTCTCCGACCTTGGTCGCAACCACACAGACCTCGGTCGCAGCCGCTCCAACCCCGGTCGCAATCGGGGCCGATCGCCGAGATCGCCCTGACAACTTGATGCTTGGCGAGCGCCGCGATTCGTTCGTCTCGCCTAACCTAACCGAAGATCCGCGAAAGATCGGCGGAAAAGCCGGGCAGGAGAACCGTCGTCAGACGATCGCCGGCCGCGACAGTCAGCTCGGATCCGGGCGCGAGCAGCCCGCCGGACGAACGGCGAAAGGTCCGGACCGAGGCGGCCGTCGGGTCCAGGATCCAGTACTCCTCGACACCGTATTTGCCGTAGAGGTGACGTTTTGTCACTTCGTCATGGCGGCGCGAGGATTCCGACACGACCTCGGCCACGATGTCGGGCGCTCCCTCGATTCCCCGCGCGCCGATCCGGTCCGCGTGCGCGGACATGACGACGAGGAGATCGGGCTGGACCACGGTGTTCTCGGCGAGCACGACGTCGATCGGAGAGGTCAGAACCTGTCCCTCGCCGGTTTCGAGCGACCAACCTTCGAGGGCATGGGCGAGCCGGATCACGACCCGCTGATGCCGGGGCACGGGCGCTGCGGTCACGTAGAGATCTCTTTCGATCAGCTCGTAACGCCGGCCGTCGTCCGGCAGCTGGCGGTAGTCCTCGTAAGAGAGGGCGACCAAGTCCGCGGGCTCGCTCATCGGGTTCAGTATAAATCCGAGGGAGACTAGAGTCGTTCAGCCGTCAGTGATCACGCCAATAGTCGGGTCGCCGCCGTTGATGGGCAACGGCGACGATCTGGATTCCGAGATCGGCGCCGAGGCGGTAGATCAAATGAAAGGGATTCATTCGAAGCCGTCGAACAAGCGCTTCCGAACCTCCGACCAGGGCGTCATCTCGACGGAACCGTCGTCGATCTGCCGAAC
>DATMZU010000072.1:0-2423 GCA_035607435.1 Thermoanaerobaculia bacterium
ATCGCCCGAGCCACCGAGACCCCCGCGGTGCGCCTCGGAGCGCTTCCCGGCTTCGAGACCACGATCGTCAAATTCACCACCGACGTCCCGAGGTTGACCGCCTGGGGCGAGCCCTACCTTCTCGGGCCGGGCACGATCCACGCGGCGCACACGCCGGAGGAGCGGATCGGGAAGGCCGAGCTGGTGGAGGCGGTCGAGCTGTATCGGCGGATGGTGGTGGAGCTGGGATAGCTTGACCGCCGCGATCAAAAGGCTCTAGCGTCGTCCCGTCAGCGAGAGGAGCCTCAAAGCGGAGATCGACATGAAGAGAAAGCCGCCGGCCAAACTCGAGCTGAACCGCGAAACCCTGCGCACCCCGAAGGAGCCGGAACTCTCGGACGTCTTGGGCGGCACTTGCAGCCGCTGCCGGACCAACGAGACCTATTGCAGCAACGGGGCCGATTGCAGCCACCCCTGCCCGGTCTAGCTCGCGTTCCTCTGTAGCCGCAAATACGGGGCCCGAGGCGAGAACCGCTCGCCGTTCTCGCCTCGGCCCTTTCCGTTCGAAGGCGCGCTGGAGGTCTTCCCGCGTCAGGGCCGATCCTCGAGGGTCAGCTTGCCTTCGACGGTTTTCTCCTTGCGCCGGAAGACGACCTCGAGAGGCTGGTCCCGCGGCGCCGCTTTGAGGATGCCAGCCAGGTCTCTCGCCAGATCCAATGGCCCCCTGCCGCCGAGAGACAGAATCACGTCACCCACCGCGAGCCCAGCTTTGTAAGCAGGGCTTCCAACCTCTACCTCGTTGATCTCGAGGCCAACGACGGTGATCGATCCGTCGCTTCCCTTGGCCGTCCTGGCTTGATACCCGATCCCGAGGTACGGCCCCTTGCGGAAGACGGCCCGGTTGTCGAACATCGAGACGATCCTTCTCAGCTCGACGTGGTCGACATTGGTCTTGGCGACGAGGATCACCCGCTGCTCCGTCGGCGCATAGAAGGCGTATCGATCTCCGTAGTCCGCATAGAGGATCAAGTAGGCCTGCGAGGTCAGTGCCTCGAACCCTTTGATCGAGGCGTCGACCTTCGGCACGTGCGTCGCGGACGCCAGCGACATGTAGGACGCCAGCCAGAAGATCGAAAAGACCAGAAAGACACCGGCCACCACCTGAACGATGCGCCGACCCTTTTTCGCCATCGCCGCGAGCCGCCCGGACTCGCGAGCGGACGCGGCCCCGACGAGCCGCGCGAACCCGAGCGCCATCAGAGGGAGGAACAGGTTCAAGCTGAGGAGGATCGAAATGCTGAAGATCAATTGGTAGGGTTCGTCGGGATCTTTGAACATCGCAGCTCGGAGGAAGCCTGCGGGATCGGAAAGACCGAGCGAACCGAAATCGACGCTCGGGCCGGCGGCCAAAGCCAGATTGATGGCTGGATTCAGCAAGAGATCCTGGTACGTGCAGTAGTAAATGTTCGTGGCGAAAAAGATGAGAAAAATGACCAAGAGATAGGCCAACACGAGAACCGAGGACACCAGCTTGAGCCGTTTGAGGCGTTTCCGAGTGGAGAAAACAACGATGGCGAAACCAAGGAACGGAAGAAGGAAAATAAAAAGGCTGCCGATCGATCGGTATACCGTCTTCTGGGCGCCCGCGAGCAGAAGGATCGGCAAGGTATAGACGATCTGGGTGATGAAGCGAACGCCGGCCTCGAGGCACGCGCCGAGCGTGAACTGGAAGGGTGCGACTCCGAAGACCAACTCGCCCATGGCGTAGGTCGTGGTCCCCAACGCGTAGAGCAAGGCGAGGCCGACTCCGGCCAGCGCGCCGGCCATTTTGGAAAACTGCGCCACTCGCTTCGTGAGCCGACCCGCCGGGGCCCTCTCTTCGGTTCGTGGGACGTCCTCTCGTTCGCCGCTTGGTTCCGACATGATCGCTTGTCTCGTCAGCGCTTCTTGGCGAGCGCTTTCTCCAAGATGTACCCCAGGAGCAGCGGCTGGTCGAGGACCGCCAGGTGGCCCGCGTTGAGCACTTTGAGCCAGGCGAGGCGGCCGGCGTCCTGATCGAAGGCGTAGACGTTGCCGGACGCGTCGATCCGTTGCGCGGGCGCCGTCGCGCGGAGCTTCTTCGCGACCGGACCGGTGAGCTTGTCGAGCCAGGCTCCGGTGCCGATGAAGTTGCAGTCCTTGGCGTCGTTCAATCCCGAGATGACGAGGATCTTGAGCTTGCCGCCGTCGAGGAGCGCCTGGACGTTGGGGCGATACGATTCGTTGACCCGGCCCGTGTAGAGCTTCGAGATCTCGTGCGACCAGCTGTCGGTCACCTGGGGACCGAGCTCGGCGTGGATCTGCTTCCGCACGTCCTCCCGATTCAGGTAGAGCAGCACCGGATCGAACGGTGGATCGCCGGTCTCCGCGAGGTTCGCCATGTAGCAGCCGGAGAGCTTGCCGAT
>DATMZU010000084.1:0-6729 GCA_035607435.1 Thermoanaerobaculia bacterium
ACTCCAATTTCTCATCTTTCAGAAAATCTGATTTACGTGACTCCTCGCCGAGGGCTTGGCGCTCAATCTCGAGCAGCTTGACGCGATCGCTCCAGCGCTCGCCCCGCAGCAGCCTCTCTAGGTGTGGCCAGCAGTGCCGGAGCGCGTCGAGCTTGGCGAATCGGCGTAGTTCGAGGAACCGCTGCGCGGCCCGGAGACGAAGGCCAAGCCCCAGCTCGATCGCTTCGTGGTAATCGCCTAGGCGGTTCAATGCTTCCCTCGCGAGGGCGAGATCCTTGTTCGCCTCCGAAGCCTGGGAGTAGACGGCCTGGGTCAGCAGCTCCTCCGGCTGCGGCAGCTCCTTCCGGATCTCCAGGAACGCCAGCACTTCCTCCGGCAGCAGAGCGGAGAGGCGGGGCTTCTGGTCCACAAGCGCGGCCCGTAGATCGAATGGCTCCGCGGCGGCTTTTGAGGAGTCTGGGTCCGTTGCTTCCCAAAACAGCTTAACGGTGGACGGCTCAAGCGAAGGTTTCTCCGGAGGTTTCGGTGCGCGCTGGTCCAGAGCTTTCTCGAGCGCCTGCATCTCGGCCATCCATCTTCCGCTACGCGCGATCTGACCGAGGGCTTCGAGAAAGAACGCGGGTGCTCCTCGTAGGCTCACGAGCCGGGTCATGTCCTGCAGCATGAGCGGGTGCTCGGTGCTTGGCAGCTCGAGCATCTGGAAAATGCGGAGGAATGGTGCGTCACCGGTACGCAGCACGTCGTTCGGATCCGGACGAACGTCGGCGAGCTGATAGAGGATCTGGGCTTCGCCTGACGGCATTTCCGGCATCTCCTGGAGCGGCTGGCGCCCCGAGGAGCGCAACTGGATGAGCTTCTCGAGCTGCTCCATCTCAGCGTCGATTCCTTTGCCGGTCTGTGCCCATGAGACGCCGAGACGGTATTGCAGCAGGTTGCAGTACTGCTTGAGCCGCCGGGGGTTGTCGCCGATCGCGGCACGCAGAATGTCGCTGGCCGGAAGACAGCGAGGGAAATGGACGGCAATCAGTCGATAGGTTTGCTCCGACGTCGGCTGTGGCACCGGGATGCCAAGCTGGATGATCTTCTCGAAATACTCCTGCCCCTTGCGAGCGAAGAGCTGCTCGGTGGATTCCGACGCTCCGTTTCCGGCCAGCTCCTTGAAACGAAGCTGTAAGCCGCGGCCGATGAGCTGCGCGTCCGCGGCAACCAGGAAGACGCAGTGCACGCCGTCCGTGAAGAAGACCTTAATCGCCTCGAGGAGGTCCAGGGCGACGTCGGGCATGCAGCGGTCTAGGTCGTCAATAAAAACGCAGACGCAGCGGTCCTTGTTTTCTTCGCTTCCAAACAAATCGCTCAGAATGGCCCTTAGTTCCTGAATCGACTCGATTCGTTCCCGGGTCGCCTCGTTACGCTCGCGCTGCAACAGCTCGGCCGCGCGGGGACCGTCGTCGAGGCCGAGGAGTCCGCGCAGGCTGGCGATCAGAGGTGAGAGGCTGCCCAGGGCGGCGATCGCCCCCTGGACCGTCGCGAGCATCACCTGCTCCTGATCGAGCCGAGCTGTCTGATCCGAACTCTTGTCGCAGCTCGCCCCGGTTCGGTCCAACCGAGCAACCAGCTTCCTATAGTCCGCGAGAGGGTCGATCGGAGGAGCGGGGGCGTCTAGCATCAAGGCGTCGCTGCTGAGAAGACCGGCCAACCTTTTCAGCAATCCCGGCCGCCCTCCATCGTCCGGAGGCGGTTGTTTGGCCTCCTGCTGTACCTTGTAGAGCGCTCTAGCGATACACAAGATCAGCGCCCGCCACAGCTCGTCGGAGGTCCGGTGAGGCCAGGCTGTGAAGTCGGCGAAGACAATCTCCCTCTCCTCGCCATGTGGCTGCGTGGCAAGGAAGCTTTGCACCAGCTTGACGAAGCTGGTCTTGCCAGTCCCCCACTCACCGTAAATGCCGATCGTGAAAGGCATCGGCAGGTTCGGGATCTGCCGCGCGAGTTCGCGAGCGGCCGTCTGCATCTCCAGCAGGTCGTCCTTGGGAGCGCTGACCGGGGAATCGAAAAGGCCGGTGATTTCCATCGTCGAGAATAGAGGTCAGAAAGACTTACGCAGGAGAGCCGTGAGCAGGAAGAGCAGCAGGGCGGCGCTCACCAGAGCGAACCCCGATGCGTCGAACGTCTGATAGCTGAACAGGACGGTGAGGAGGGTGCCGGCGGTGAAGACCACGCGCTGGGGATGAACGCTGCCCGAAGGGGCACGAGCGGCCTGCCAGGAGAGCAGGAGCCAGAGGACGACCAGCAGCGCGGTCGCGAGGACCATCGCCCAGCCCAGCGTAGTGAGTTTCCGCCGCTGCTCATGGAGGTTGTTAATTTCTTCCCAGGCTCTGGCCGCCGCGCGCCTGGCTCGCGAAAGAGCTGCTTCTCGGCGGCCGACATCGGTCTCCTGGGCCTGCAAGTAGCGGAGGAGCCGCTCGACTCCCCTGGAGGTCATCGTTGATTGTAGGAGAACCGCTCGATATTCTGCGGTCGTCTTGGCGAAGATTCCGAGCTTGGCGGCCTGGTCGATCTGTTCAAGGCGTTGCTCGGCCAGCTTCTTCGAAGTAGCTTTCCAAGCTTCTTCGGCCATAGCCAGCTCGCGTTGCAATTGGGGAATTTGAAAGCGGTCCTGAATCGCTCCCTCGTCCGGCTGATCGCCGCGCAGAACGTCGCTGACCAAATGCCAAAGACTCATGCCCATTACGGCAGTCAAAAGGATCGACAGCAGATCGATCCAGGTAACGGTCACTTTTTGCAACCTGAGCTGAGGCGATGGCATAGGCAAGAGCCTAGACGCGAAAGCTGACCGGCGCAATCGCGACGGGTTGAGACGTCACCGGCCGGCCCGAAGCAATCCGCAGTAAGATCCCGGCCACTTTTCCATGATTCGATTTCTCGTCAATCCCTCGTCGGGGCGCGGCGCGGGGGCTCGGCACCTCGATCGCCTTCGCATTCTCGCCTCTCGCCATGGCGCGGGGCTGGCCGTGACGCGTTCGGCGTCCGAGTTGCCGATGCAGGCCTATCGGGCGGCTCAAGATGGGGTGGAGCGGCTGATCGTGGTCGGCGGCGACGGCACGATGCATTTTGCCCTCCAAGGGCTCGCGGGTTCGGAGTGCGCGCTCGGCGTCGTCCCGCTCGGCAGCGGCAACGATCTCGCGGGGAGCCTGGGCGTTCCGGCGAAGCTCGACGAGGCGGTCGAGCGCGCGATCTCGGGGCCGATCCGGAAGATCGACCTGATCCGGGTCGGCCCGATGTACAGCGTGAGTTACCTCGGCGTCGGCTTCGACAGCGAAGTGACCCGGACGGCGAACCAGGTCAAGCACCTGCGCGGGCCGTTGATCTACATCTGGGCGGTAATCAAGACGCTCGCGACCTTCCAGCCGCCCCATCTGCGGGTCGAGCACGACGGCGGGATCTTCGAGGGGAAGGCAATGTTCGCGGTGGCCGCCAACCTGCCCCGCTTCGGCGGCGGCATGCGGATCGCGCCCGACGCCCGAATCGACGACGGCCTGCTCGATCTGGTGATCGTCCGCGAAGTCTCGAAGGCTGGTCTTCTGCGCGTTTTTCCCAAGGTCTACGGCGGCAAGCACGTCGGCCACCCGGCGGTCGAGATCCTCCGCACCCGCCGCGCGGTTCTCTCGGTCGATCGCCCAATGCACCTCTATGGTGGCGGCGAACCGGTCCGCCCGATGGCCCCCGGCGACCGCGTCGAGCTGGAAGTCCTGCCCGGGGCGTTGGCGGTGGTGGGGTAGCAGCCCTCACCCCCGGCCCCTCGGAATGAAATCCCCGAAACGCTTGTTCCACGAGCAGCATCCCCGGTGGGGAGTAGCCACCCGGAGCCTCTCGAAGAGCGATCTTCACGACGTTTCGGGGCAGATGGTCGTCAACACGGAGCTGGATCGTCCCGAAGCTCCCGGCCGTTTGCGAGCGCTGGAAGTAGCGCTACGGCGAGACCACCACGACACGAAACCTTCGTGCCGTGGCGTCTCGCTTGGAAGACCCCACGGCCGATCTTTAGGAGATCGGCACCATGTTCGACACCCCCCTCTGGCTTTGGCTCGGCTTCAACGGCTTCGTGCTGGCGATGCTCGCGCTCGATCTCGGCGTCTTTCACCGGAAGGCCCATGCGGTCTCGGTCAAGGAGGCCGCGATCTGGAGCGGCGTCTGGATCGCCCTGTCGCTGCTGTTCAACGTCTGGATCTGGCAGGCGCGGGGAGCGCAGGCCGGGATCGAATTCTTCACCGGCTACCTGATCGAGAAGTCTCTCTCGATCGACAACATCTTCGTCATCGCCCTGATTTTCGGCTACTTCCGGGTGCCGGATAAGTATCAGCACCGGGTCCTGTTCTGGGGCATCCTCGGCGCGCTGGTCCTGCGAGCGATTTTCATCTTCGCGGGGGCGGCGCTGATCGAGCGGTTCCACTGGATCATCTACGTCTTCGGCGCGTTCCTCATTTTCACCGGGATCAAGATGGCGTTTTCCGGCGACGAGGAGATCCATCCCGAAAAGAACCCGCTGCTGCGCTTGGCCCGCCGGTTCCTGCCGGTCACCCCCGACTACCGCGAGAAGCGGTTCTTCGTCGTCGAGAACGGCAAGCGGTTCGCGACGCCGCTGTTCCTGGTTCTGCTGCTGGTCGAGAGCACCGATCTGATCTTCGCGGTCGATTCGATCCCCGCGATCTTCGCGGTCACCACCGACCCGTTCCTGGTCTACACCTCGAACATCTGCGCGATCCTCGGCCTGCGCTCGCTCTACTTCGTGCTCGCCGGGGTGATGGGGAAGTTCGTCTATCTGAAGCTCGGTCTTGCGGCCGTGCTCTCCTTCGTGGGGCTCAAAATGACCCTGGCCGACCTGTGGAAGATACCGACCCCTGCCTCGCTCGGAGTGATCGCGGGCGTGCTCGCGATCTCGATCGTCGCTTCTCTGATCAAAGACCGTCGAGAGGCGCCGGCCGTGCGAGAATCCGCAGGAAATGTCGCGAATCCACCACCTGTCTGACACGCTGATCTCGCAGATCGCCGCGGGCGAGGTGGTCGAGCGCCCCGCCTCGGTGGTCAAAGAGCTGGTCGAAAACGCCCTGGACGCCGGGGCGACCGAGGTGCGGGTCGAGCTCGAAGCGGGGGGCAAGCAGAGGATCACGATCGCCGACGACGGCTGCGGCATGGATCGCGACGACGCGCTGCTCGCGTTCGACCGCCATGCGACGAGCAAGATCGGCAGCTTCGAGGATCTGGAGCGGGTGGGCACCCTCGGCTTCCGCGGCGAGGCGCTGGCGACGATTGGTGCCGTCTCCCGGGTGGTGCTGACCACGGCGGAACGGCCGGGCGAAGGGACGCGGGTGGCGATCGAAGGGGGCCGGGTGACGGCGGCCGAGCCGTTCGCCCGCACCCGCGGCACGACGATCGAGGTCCGTTCTCTGTTCTGGAACGTCCCGGCCCGGAGGAAGTTCCTCAAAACCGCGGACACCGAGCTGCGGCGCGCGCTCGAAACGGTGCAGGGCTATGCGCTCGCGCGGCCCGACGTCCGTTTCACCGTGCTCCACGAAGGGCGCGCGCTGCTCGATGCCCTCGCGCCGGAACCCGGCGAGCGGGGGGAGGAGGGGGGATCGGTCATGGCGGGCGCCGCGCGGCGGATCGGCCAGATCTTCGGCGAGCCGTTCGCCCGCCAGCTGGCGGAGATTCCGCCCGTGCCGCTCGAAGATACGTTGAACGCCCGCGACGGCGAGGTGATCTCGGGGCTGATCGGCGCGCCCTCCACCGCGCGGGGCCGCCGGCATTTCATCTTCGTCAACCGACGCCTGCTGCGCGATCGGGCGATCCTCGCGACGTTTTACCGGGCGGTGCGCGAAGAGTGGCGGCATGAGGACTTTCCCGCCCTGTTTCTGTTTCTCGACGTGCCGCCTTCGGAAGTCGACGTGAACGTCCATCCGCAGAAGGCGGAGGTCCGCTTCCGCGATCCCGGGTTTCTGGGCCGGGTCGAACGATCACTCCGCCGCGGGCTCGAACGGGCGCGCGGGGAAGAGCCGGCCCCCCTGCGGGATCTCTCCTCTTCGCCCACCGGGGCGCCGCTCGGAACGTTCTCTTGGCAAGGGCTCGGCGGCCGGTCGCCGTACGGCTCCGGCGCGGGATCTACTCCCTCCGAGATCGCCGAGCGGCCGCGGGCGTCTGAACTATGGACGCCGACCCCACAGGGCGCCCCGGGCTCGCCCCATCCGGACGAGGCGCGCCTGGCGACGGCGGCCTATGCCCCGATCGCGGAGCGTGCCGCCGTGCCGCTTTCGGGGAGAAGCGGCGAGCGCCGGCCGTTCCGCCTGCTCGGGCAATACAAGGGGACGCTGATCCTGCTCGAAGGGCCGGAAGGGCTCTACCTGATCGACCAGCACGTGGCGCACGAGCGGATTCTGTTCGAACGCCTGCGCCGCTCGCTCGCGGCGACCAGTCGGTCGGCGCAGCATCTGGTCCATCCGATCCTCTTGGAGCTGTCGGCGGCCGAGCGGCTGCGCCTCCTGGAGCTGGCCCCGGCGCTCGAAAAAGCGGGGTTCGGCATCACCGAGTTGTCCGGGTCAGAGGTGGGGCTCACGTCGTTGCCCGCCGTGCTCTCCGCGGACGAAGGGGAAAAGCTGCTCCGCGCGCTCGCCTCCTCCGCGATCGGTGGCAGCGACCTCGAAGGGGCGGAAGGAGCCGAGCTACTCGCCCGCCAGATCC
>DATMZU010000106.1:0-11237 GCA_035607435.1 Thermoanaerobaculia bacterium
CTGGTGCTGGTCGATGGCAATCCGCTCGAAGACATCAAGGCCACCCGCCGCATCCAGAAAATCTGGAAGACCGGCGTGGAAGTCGAGCGCCCCCTGCCCTCGCTGTTCGGCGCAGCAAACCGCTCGGCGGCATCGACTCTAAGCCCGGTGTGCGGGCGCGGGCTTTAAAACTCCAACCGGACGAACGTGGGGTCACGTGAAAACGGCTGCGCGGCACCTCTAAGAAAGAGAAGGCGCCAGCCGTTTTTCGGTCGGATCGGGCTCCGCCCCGAAAGGAGGATTCATGTCCCGTCCCCGCATCGCCCGCCTCGTTGCAATGCTCTTCTGCGCCGCCGGTTTCGCCACGCTTCTTGCGATGGCGGCCTGCGCTTCAAGCCCGGCATCGGCTCCCGCCTCTCCCGGGTCGGCGCCCGGGCTGCTCGTCGAAGATCCGCCGCCGGAACCGGATCCCCTACCGGAAGAGCCGCTCCCCACCGAGCCCGATCCAGCGCCCGATGTCGTGAAGAGCCCGGAAGACGAGGTCTCTCCCGCGCCGGAACCGTCCCCGTTGGGCGCCGACACCAGCTGCGCTTGGGGCTCGAACTGGGCGTGCAATCTCTGCGTGGTCAACGTGCCGGGCCAGTTTGCGGCGCTCCGCGATCATGGCGAGCCGCTCGGTTTCAAACACGACGGATTGGAGCTTAACGTCGCCTATCCGAGCAGCAACCACATCGAGGGAATTCAGCGCCTGTTGACCGGCCAGGGCCGCACGTTCGTGATCGCGAAGCGCGACGATCGCTCCACGGGTCAAATTGGATTGGTCGTCTCGATGGCCACGCGCAACGGCTCCGGCGTGCGGGTCCGTTCGAACCGCCTTTCGACCTCGATCGCCCAGCCGGAGGACACCCCGCCCTCCGGCTCCGACCGGGTGATCGCGACCCTGCCGCCGCGCGACCATTTCCGCCATGCCGGCGGCATGCAGGCCGCGGGAAACGTCGTCGCGCTCCCGATGGAAGAGGGCCCCGGCAACGGTCGGATCGCGCTCTACGATTTCAACAGCTCGACCGCGCCTCTGCCGTTCGCGTTCATCGAAGGAACTACCCCGGCCGCGGGCACCGCATCGCTGGCGAAACTTTCCGCCAGCCAATGGGTTCTGCTCCTGGGCCATGGCGACGCCAAGAAGCTCGAAGTCTTCAAATCGTCGTCCGGCGACCTGCGCGCGCCGGGCAACCGATGGACTCGAACGGAGATTTGGGAAGACTGGAAGGTCAACGTCTGGGATTCGTTCCAGAATCTCAACTTCGTCACCGACTGCAACGACGGCCAGCTCTACCTGATCGGTACAGGTCTCGGGGTTCGGTGGGGCGCCATCGGCAGCGACTATGCCCATCTGTACCGGGCCTTCGCCGACGGACCCCTACGGCTCGAACACGTCGGCGTCAAGCAGTTTTATTGCAGCAACGACGGCTCGCGGCAGTGCAACTTCGACGCCGGATCGGGCGTTTTCGTCGGCGCGGATCACAAGCTCGTGCTCTATGCCACGGAGCACGCCGACGACGGCCCGAGCGACTCGGTTCGCCTGGTCGAATTTCGCGGCACCTGGCCGAATCTGAACTGCGGAGTCTCTTTGAACGAAGCGTTCGTCGACTTCTATGATGACTCCAACTTCAGCGACCGGGGATTCATCTTCGACTACCCCGACCGCTTCGCCAAGAACTGGTCGAATTTCGGCCAGATCGACGCCTTCAACGACAAGGCCTCGTCGGTTCGCTGGTGCATTCCGCCCGGCCATCGGGTAAGGATCTACGCCGACTCGAACTACAAGGGGAGCTCCAAAGATCTGGTCGGCAACGGCCAACTTCAGCAGGTCAACCTGTCGAGCTGGAGCTTCAACGACAAGACCTCGTCAGCGCAGTGGCTGGCATTCTGACCGCGGTTCCGGGGTGCAAGACGGGGAGGCCGACCCGGCTTCCCCGCAGCCGCCGGACGATCCGCGGCGCGCCCGCAGTGATCGCTTTCTTCAGAGGTTCGCCGGAATCGGGCTAAACTCCATGCCGAGATGACCGATCCGTCGGACGAATTCGACCAGGGCGTGGACAGCGTGCGCGAAGCGATCATCGCGGTGATCTCGCTCAGCCAGCGGACGCGCCAGCAGTTGGAACGCGAGATGGGCTTGGCGGCCGGCTACCTGAGCAAGCTGCTGCACGGCGGAGTGGAGCTCAAAGTCCGGCACGTCATGATGCTCTCGGCGGTGCTCGATTTTCCGGCTTCGGAACTGTTTCGCCTAGCCGAGCAACGGCGCACCGACCCGGGAGCCAGAGTCACGATCGAGCAGGTCGAGGAGGTCCGTCGGCGCCTTCGGCGAGAACCTCGGTCGCCGGACGCCCCGATCGACGACCAGGTGCGCGAGTCGCTGATCCGGCTGTTGCAGGAGCTGGCCCTGCCGCCCCGAAGCTCGTCGAGTTGAAGGCGAATCAGCCCGCCGCCGACTCCGGATAGACGAACGCAAGGTACGGATCGCGCTCGGCCCGTTCGAGGAAGCGTTTGACGTAGCGGATCTTGCCGACCGTCGCCACGTTCAGCTCGCAGGCGACGTAGACGTAACGGATCGCCCGTTCGACCTCGGCGGAAACGCCAAGCCGAGCGAAGATCTCGGTAATCTCCTGGGCGAGATCCATCACGTCGCGGGTCCGGCCCTGTTCCAACCAGAGCGCCGCGAGATCGAGGCCGACGAGACTGCCGTTGAAACCCTGCCCGTGGCGATGGAACGCCTCGCGGGCGGCTTCCAGGGCGCCTTCGGCGAGGGCGTGCTTGCCGAGCGCCGCGTAGATCTGCCCTTCGAGCCAGCGCAGTTTCGCGAGGTTGAGCGGCGAGTCGGCGAACGCCTCGCCCAAACCGCTCGACAGCAGCTCGTGCGCCGCCCGCAACGGCTCGCCGCAGTCGAGAAGCGCCCTGATGTAATTCTGGCGGGTCGAGTGATGCAGCTCCGGATCGCGCTCCCGGTCGAGATCCCGGAGTCCCCGCGCGAGCAGCTCCCGCGCTGACTGTGGATCTTCGTCGTACAGCGTGTAGATTCCCCGGAGGACGATGGCACGTGCCGCGAGGTGGCGGTCGCCCGTCTCCCGCCGGATCCGCTCGACCCGCAGCAGCAGGTCGCACGCCTCGCCGAACAGGCGGCGGTCGTTCAGATAGCTCGCGCGCAGCTCCAGAATCCGCGCTTCGAGCGCAGGGTCCCGAGTGCCGCGCTCGAAATGCCGGCGCGCCTGATCGAACGCTCTTTCCGCGCCGGTGAAATCGTCGTTCACCCGGCAGGCGTTCGCCAACTCGCCAAAGGCCCGGGCCCGCAGATCCGCCGCCTCGGGGGTCGCCTGGCTCTCGTCGAAGGTGCGCGCGGCGAGCTGGGCGTAGGTGGCGAAACGCCACATCTCGCAGGGGTTTTTGTAGCGGGCGGCGAAGCTCTTGGCGAGCAGCGCTTCGACCAGCGGCGGACCGGAGAGCCCCGGCGGCAGCTCGCTCTTCGGCAGGCCGAACGGAAATCGGCGCCGGGCGTACGGCCTTACGCGATCCAACGCGCGATCGATTGCCGCCTCATAGGCCGCATCGAGATCCGGGTCCGAAAGCTCTGAAGTGTCAGGAGGTTCGGGATGTAACAACGCGCGCAGAAAAGGCTCCGCGCGCTCCCGGCAGATCGGACAACCGAACAGGAGGTGATGGACCAGGTTCCGCCAGCCGCTCCCGTCGAGCGGGCCGAGACCCAACCGGCGGACCTGCTCGTCGCTCACATGGTCGTCGTCCACGCCGAATCCCCTCCGGGTGTCACTGAATCGTTCGCGCAAGTGCCTCCCAATTCTCTCACAGGCAACCACCGTCGCACGAAGGAGCCGATGACGGAAACGACCGATCAGCGGGCGCAGCCGGTTCCCGGTTTTCCGTCCGGATCGATGCAACTGCCGCCATCGGCCTGGACGAAGAAGGCCGAACAGCCCGCCCCCGCCGGTTTGCCATTCGGATCGATGCAACTGCCGCCATCGGACCAGATAACGGCCGCGCAACCCGCCCCCGCCGGCCGGCCGTCCGGGTCGATGCAACTGCCGTTTTCGGCCCAGATTCCGCGCGGTCCGCTCCCCTCGCCGTGAGCGCAGAGTCGATCGAGAAAATCCCAGGCGCGGGCAAAGAAGTCCGAAGCGAAATATCCGGGCGCGGCGGGCGCGGGTGGGGCAACGGCAGCGAGGAGGAGAAAGAGGGCGACCGGCAGGATCGTTCGACGCGACATGGAGGGATCTCCAACGCCCGCGGATTCGGCCGCCGGCCGGGAATGGTCGCGGGACCCGCGAAGGCAACGTCCTAGTTTGGATGAGACTTGCTCGATTCGGAGAGCCGACTCTCAGCTGAGCGCAAGTCGGTTCGACCGTGCGCCCGAAAGTAGTCGCCCGGTTCCGAAACTTCAAGAGACACTCAAAGAGTCGCAAAGATCCCTTGGAGCCGGCTATCGCGAAACGAAGAGTTCTAGCCGGTTTGTGCAAGATTGAGAAATAACCTTGACGATCGTCAGATTCTCTGAAGAATCTGACGGTCGATGGACGAGAAAAAGAAAACCGGCCTCCCCTCTTTGCGCCCACATCCGTTCGCCGCCCGGGTCGGATCCCGCTTGGCGCTACGGCGGCGCGACCACCGATGGACTCAAGTTGCGCTCGCCGGCCGCACGGGCCTGAGCCCCATGCGCCTTTCGCGAATCGAGAACGGTCATGTGCCGCCGACCCTCATGGAGGCGGTGCGACTGGCCGAAGCCTTCGGCACGACCCTCGACGACCTGGTGGTCGGCGACTCCGTCGGGCGGGAGACTCCCCTCTCCGCGCACCTGCAACCGATCGAGCAGCTCGCCACCGAAGAAGAGTTTCGGGTGTTTTCCCATCTGCTCGAAGCGCTCGCCGCCGGACTCCGAATCCTTCGGAAGGACACTCGATGAGCCATCCATCCGCCGAACGCCTGCTCACTTTCCTCCGCGGTCTCACACTCAAGGAAGCCGCGCTGGTGAGCCACCTCCTCTGCTGCGAACGCTGCTCCGCCCGGGCGGCCGGCACGCTCGGCCTGGCACCGATACCGCGCTCCGGCCGTGTCCAAGAGGCCGCGCCGCCCGACCGCGAGCGTTACGGCCGCCTTTTCGACCGGCTCGAAAGCACGGTCGTCGGCGCGCAGGAGGCTCTCGCCCGCGATCGGGCGGAGGCCGGCGCGCTGCTCAAAGACCTCCTTCGCACGCGGGGAAAGCAGGCGCGCCTCGAACGCCTCCATGCGGACTCCCGATTCCAATCGCCCGCGCTCGCCGAGGCGCTCCTCGCCGAGCCGGCCGACGATCCGGAGCAGCGCCGCGATCTCGTCCAACTCGCGATCGCGGTCCTCGACTTCGAACCCGAACCGGTCGGAGCGGCAACACGGCGCGCCTCGTTGCGGGCCGCGGCGCACATCGCGCTCGGCGACGTTTTGCGCACGCTGGGTGATCTCGACGGCGCCGAGGCCGTGCTCCAATTTGCGCCCGAGTGGATCGAGCGGACGGGCGATGTCCTTGATGCGGCAAACTTCTGCCGCGCGCTCGGGGCCCTGCGCCGCGATCAGAACCGTCGAGACGAGGCGATCGCGCTCCTTACCCGGGCGGTCGATCTCTACGAGGAGATCGGCCAATCGGACGCCGAAGCGCGCACGCGGGTCGAGCTCGGCGAGCTCTGCCTACAAACCGGAGAGCCGGGCCGAGCGCTCGATGCCTTCCTGGGCGCCCTGCGCCTCGGCCCGCCGGACCTCGCGGCCGGGCTCGCGGCGCGCGCGGCGAAAGGGACGGCCGATTCGCCGCGGCGTCGAAACCCGGGTCAAAAGCCCGGATCGGGCACCTTGAGCCCCAAAGCGCGCTCGAAGGATTCGTAGGCGGGATCGGCATGAAGGAGCGCGATGTTTTTCTGAATGCACCAGGTGGCGATCAGCCTTTGGGCGAGCGGCGGCACCGGGACTCCTTTGGCCGCGAGGACCCGCGCGAAACCGGCGCTCGCAAGGCTCAATTCCTTGCCGCCGATCACGTACCAGGGGAAGACTCCGAGCGCTTTCTGAGCTTTCTCCAGATCGGCGTCGTCGGTAAAACCGCGCAGCACCTCGGCAAGCACGAGATCCGCCGTGACCAGAGGAGCATGGCCGAGCAGCTCATGGAGCAGATCGGTCCGCGGCGTCGCGTCGCCGCGAAAGTAGGCGATCCAGACGGAGGCATCGACCAGAACCTGCATCAGCCCTTCCCCTTCTTAGCGCCCTTCTCCCCCTCGCCATCCTCCCAACGAAGCCGCCCGCGTAGGTCGCGGACCTCCCGCTGCTCATGGAATCTCACCAGCATCCGCAACGCCTCGTTGACCAGCTCCCGCTTGGTCCGAATCCCCGTCGCGTGAAACGCCCGCGCCACCAAATCCTCGTCCAGCTCGACATTCGTGGCCATCTCAATCCTCCCGTCCGGCCGATTTTAGGTGCAGCTCTATCGTTGCTCTGTGCGATTCTGTCATTTTCGCCTTCGAAGCGGAAAATTTTAGGTGCAGACCTTTGAGAAGTTTGTGCAGGATGATCGCTCAAGCACCTCCAGACAGAGCTATAAGCCTCGTTGCTGGCTTCATTCCGCACAACTGCGACAGATTGACGCACAAAGAATGGAGATCTTGAGCGGCACGACAGAGAATCCTGCACAATTCAGTCATTGAACCGCACAATTCTTGAAGTCAACCTGCTTCCTGGCTTCAAAGTTCGCACAGATCACCACGAGAGTTGCACTAATCTGTGAGCCCTAGGGCGGCATGCGCGGAAGAAGGAGGCCAACCGGGCATCGACATGCACAGACTCTAGCATCTGTCGCACAGAGAAACGACGCCAGCGTCCCAGTCGGCGACCGAGTTGGAGGTTTGAGCAGCGATTTGAGCCAAAGGTCCGCTTTTGGGTTCCGAGCAGTCTCGCGACTCCGCCGCGTTCGTCCGGGCGCCTGGACGACTAGGAGATGATGCCTAGGAAATCTTGACCTTTACTCGACCGAGGCATCATGATGCCTCCATGAGGACCACCCTGACACTCGACGACGATCTCGCCCAGGAACTTCACGAAGCTTCCAGAAAGAGCGGCGAGAGCTTCAAGGTTGTGGTCAATTCCGCGTTGCGCCGGGGATTGAGGATCGTGGACAAGCCGGCCCCGCCTCTTCCGCGGTTTGAAGTCAAGGCCAGCGATTGCGGCTTCCAGCCGGGAATTGATGTCTTCCGGCTCAACCAGCTCAATGACGACCTGGAGATCGAAGATTTTCGCCGCGAACTGGCGGAAGCAACAGGCAAACGATGATCCTCCCGGATCTCAACCTGTTCATCTTCGCCTACAACACTCAAGCACCTGGGCACCTGAGGGCCAAGGAGTGGTGGGAAGCGTGCCTTTCGGAACCTCGTCCGGTAGCGCTGCCATGGGTTGTACTCCTTGGCTTCTTACGGTTGATGACGAACCGCAAGGTGGTTCTTGTGCCCCTGACTCCAGACGAGGCACTCGGGCACATTCGCTCCTGGCTCGCTCGGCCGCAAACTTCAATCCTTCACCCCGGCACTCGCCACCTCAGCATCTTGGAGGGTTTGATACGTCACGTGGGGACGGCGGGGAACCTAACCACTGACGCTCACCTGGCCGCCTTAGCGATCGAGAATGGCGCTGAACTCTTTTCGAACGACTCTGATTTCTCGGGTTTCCCAGGACTGCGGTGGACCGATCCGATAGGTTGATTCGCCTTAATTTCAACCGAGTGCTCGGCACCACCTACCCCTCACTCCGGATCGAGATGCCCGCGATCCGAGTCCCCCATCTCAACTTTGCCGCCGGGAAAATACTCCCGCCAGCGCCGCGTGACGGTCGCGGCGGTTTCCGGATCGGCGAACAGCTCTTTGGGAAACCAAGGCTTGGTGCGGGCGTCAATCACGATCGGCGGCTTGTACGACAGGTGATGCCGCACGACGTCGGTCGCCGCGGCGTGGATGTCCGCGGCCGGCTCGAAGCGGGTGAAGGTCGTCCAGAGGAAGTTCATCGCGCTCGCCGCGGCCCGCTTCGGCTCGTCGGACAGAACCACGAGCGGCCAGTCGGCAAATGCCGGATGCATGGCGAAGCGGGCCGCGGCGTCCCGCTCGGCTTCGAACGACGGGCCGCCGACCACCAGACAGCCGGGGCAGAAGACGTGGACTTCGGTGGCGCCGATCGGCAGCTCGGGCGCGCTGAATTCGCGCGGCAGGTCGCGCACAGGGTCGCCCAATCCTAGCCAGACGCCTTTGGAGCCTTCGTTCACTTTCGGGCCGGAGTAGTCGAGCGTGTCCATGGACAGGTTCGAGAAGACGTAGAGGTCGGTCTCGGGCCTCGTCCGTTCGAGCAGATGGACGAGCGTGGCGCGGAAGTCTTTGAGATCGACCGGCTGGTCGGTGACCAGCAGGAACTTGGTAAGCGACAGTTGCCCTTCACCCAGGATGCGAAACGCGCTCGCCATCGCCTCGCGGCGGTAACGCTCGCGGACCACGGCTCCGGCGAGCGAGTGGTAGCCGGTCTCGCCGTAGGACCAGAGGTCGCGGACGCCGGGCATGACCAGCGGGAAGAGGGGAGAGAGCAGCTCCTGGAGCAGGTCGCCGAGAAAGAAATCCTCCTGGCGCGGCTTGCCCACCACGGTCGCGGGATAGATCGCGTCCTTCCGTCGGGCCATCTTCTCGACCTCGAAGACGGGGTAGTCGTGCTGGAGCGAGTAGTAGCCGTAGTGGTCGCCGAACGGCCCTTCCGGTCGGCGGACGCGCGGCGGGACCTTGCCGATCAGGGCGAATTCCGCGTTGGCGACCAGCGGATGCGGGCCGACGCCCTCGATCAGCCCAAGCTTCTGCCCGGCGAGCAGTGAGGCGAGCATCAACTCAGGGACGTTCTCCGGCAGCGGCGCGATGGCAGAGAGGATCAGTGCGGGCGGCCCACCCAGAAAGACGGTGACCGGCAGCGCCTCGCCGCGCGCTTCCGCGACGGCGTAGTGAAATCCGCCCCCTTTGCCGATTTGCCAATGCATGCCGGTGGTCCGCTCGTCATACACCTGGAGCCGGTACATCCCCAGATTGTGGCCGTGTCCGTCGGGATGCTCGGTATAGACCAACGGCAGGGTGACGAACGGACCGCCGTCCTCCGGCCAGGTGGTGAGCACGGGAAGACGATCGAGCCGCACCTCGTCCCGGCTCTTCGTCACCACCTCAGAGACCGGCCCGGAGCGCCCGCGCTTGGTGCCGACGCGCAGGGCCTCGAAAGCGACGTCCCGCGCGCCCCAGAGCTTCGCCGGAGTGGGCGGCAAGATCTCCTGAGCGAGCGACACCAACCGCCGGATCAGCTCGAATGGCCGCTTGCCGAACGCGATCTCGGCCCGCTTCGGGGTGCCGAACAGGTTAGTGACTAGCGGAAAGTCCGCCCCGCGAACGTTGGTGAACAGAAGCGCCGGCCCACCCGCCGCAATCGCCCGGCGGTGGATCTCAGGGACCTCCAGCCGAGCATCGACCGGCGCATCGACCACCGCAAGGTCGCCCTCGCGCCGCAATCGATCGAGGAAGACCCGCAGGTCGGGAAGGGTGGGCTCGCGCATGGGTTCGGAGAGTGTAGCCGAGCCAGGGCTCTGCTGGCCGCCGCTGCTGATTCACCCCGACCGCGACCGGATTCGGTGGATTGCCACACCGTTCGGGCCGGACCCGATCGTCCACAAGCTCCGGGAGAGGGCGGGGAAGCTATTCGCGATCTATTGGCGTCCAGATTTCAGGGCGCCTCTGAAAAGTAGACATCCCAGGTCAATACCGGCCGTACAGTTCCGGTTGGCCCTACCCTCCAGGCCCTACCGGCAAAAGCGAACAGGTTCCCATGACTATCTACGCGTCGGCTTCGGCGATAATCAAGGTCAATTCGAAGAATTCTGGCCTGCCAAACAGTCTGGAGCTCCCCTGTTTCAGAGATCCCGTCATGATTGCGATCGGTCCAGAGTAATAGGGAGTTGAACGCAGGATCACTCGCATCGAGATGGCCGTCTCGATTGCCACCCAAGGCCCAGGAATCGAGCTCGGCTAGCGCCAGGTAGCCATTCAGGGGCAGAGTACCGTCCGAGAGCCGAGTCACATTGCCGAACAGCTCGCCGCCGTTGTCGATCGTCCCGTTGAAGTTCCGATCCAATGCGAGTAGGCCTTCGCTCCGGTCCGTCCATGAAAGAAGGTCCGAAAAGCCGTCCGCATCGATATCAAACCAGATCGGATCATCGAGACCCGTCAAATGGATGCCGTCATTTTCGAGGTCGATCAGAATTGGAGACGGATGTCCTTCACAAATGCTACCTGTGCAAAACGTAGGACAGTAAGCCTCACAGTAGGGGTCAAAGAATAACTCGGTTGCCGTTGTCCAAGTAGTGTCGGCCACCTCGCAATCGTCAGCTGCGACACCCCTTGTGCCTCCTGCGAGCCGCGCTCCCATGATGTGGCCCACGCATGCAAAGTTCGGGGCATCGGTCAGGCCCAAGAGATGCCCGAACTCGTGGGCGATTACATCGGTAAGCGGCTCGCAGGAATCACCGTCATTCTCTTTCGTAAAAATCGTTATCGTCGCGCTCGTGACCTGACCGTTTGTGAGCCCCAAACTAGTGCCGCCACATCCTCCTCCCGAAACCGTTGAGTTTCCCGAGACTTTGACGACACTCACCGGAATGTTGCCAGACCCTCCGATTTCGAGAGTTGGAATCTCAGGTCCATAGCCCGAGCAACCCGACCAGTAGTTGATCGCGGTTTGAACATCAAAACTAGAGAAGGTGCTCGACGTGAGGCCAAAGCCGCTCCCCTGTTGAGTCACCATCCTTGAATCGGGTATCGAACAATCAACCGCCCCCAAGCGATGCCCCAGGAGGAGAGTCACCAGACAAACTCTCAGAGTCCGGGCCGTCGCGTTCATTGAGCATGCTCCCGCGGCACGTCCTCCAGCTTCACGTTGCCTCGAATCAGTTGCGCCACATCGTCCAGGGAGCGAGCCCCTTCGAGGCCGGGTGAGGCTTTCAAATGCGGTGGCACGAAAAGTTGTCCTCTCTGACTCTGAAAGAACAACTGATCGAGGCGTGGTGAATAGAAAATGCCGTCGCGATCGATCGATCCCGTGTAGTCAAAGAGCATAACCTGATCTCCGACGCTGGGCTCGAAACCTCGTTCTGCATTACAAAAATGTAGGCTCCCAATCCTGAA
>DATMZU010000111.1:0-3517 GCA_035607435.1 Thermoanaerobaculia bacterium
GAGGTTTTCGAAATAAAGATCGGAACGCGTTAGCCTCAAGCATCATCCTTGTTTGTCGATCGCGAGAGGCCAACGCTCCTTCTAGCACGCGACGCGAGTTTCTAACTACCCTCAAAGCCGAGCTGCCCTCAGCGCTTTTCCACCTTCAGCGAAGTAACATCGCCCCAGTTGACCTAGCGCAGGCTGCCTTAGGTCCTGGTATGGCCGTTTTCACCCGCTACGGGAGCGTGCTAGACGCCCAAGGGCAGCAACTCACGGTGCGAGAGGCGCTAGCACTCATTAACCAGACCCTCGACGAGGTGCTAACCGAGCAGGAGGGCGACTTCGACTCCGACAGCAGATGGGCCATTACGTGGTTCGAAGAGAGCGGGTTCCAGGATGGTGAGTATGGTCGGGCCGAGCAGCTATCGAAGAGTAAGAACACAAGCGTGGATGGAATGGCACAAGCCGGCATTTTGCGGGCTGGGCGCGGCAAGGTGCGGCTGCTCCGTCCCGACGAGCTGCCCGCTGCCTGGGATCCGGCCACCGATCTGCGGCTCTCCGCTTGGGAAGTCGTTCATCACCTGATCCGCGTGCTCGCGAGCGACGGAGAGAGCGCAGCGGCGGAGCTTGTCGCTAAACTGGGAGTCAAAGCCGAGCTTGCCCGCGAGCTGGCCTACCGCCTCTACACCCTCTGCGAGCGCAAGAAGCGCGCGGCCGAGGCGCTCGCCTACAACGGCCTCGTCCAGAGCTGGCCCGAAGTCTCCCGGCTGGCGCGGGAGGGGGAAGCACCGAAAGGACCGGAGCAGCTTGCAATACCGACCTGATGGCCCGGTCGTCCTATTCAGATCGAGGAGGAAATCATGTTCTGTATTAGAAAAGTCTTTCGCCGGTTGGGCTTGTGTGGGGCATTCCTGGCGTGTCTCGGTTCGTTCCCCTGCGCCGCGGGGGCGCTAGATCAAAGTTTGAGAGTCATCTCGAGATGAGTAGCAGCGTGCGTATCGAGGTAGAGGGCGGCTTAATGATGGACGGGAGAATCTGAGGATGGCCATCACCAACCAGGAACGCCTCGGTAAAGCTCTCGATCTGCTTCGCCAGGGGCTCGCGCCGTTCGTCGAGCGCGAAATCCAGCCGGCGATCGATAACGGCACCGTGCGCAGGGAGGCGATCCGCCGATTCGCCGAAGACCCAATGTTGGCCAACAAGCCGATCGGTGAATGGGACGCTCCCGGGTTGCTCAAACTGATGGATGCCACCTGGAATGAAGTCTTCCGCAGGACCCTGGGCGCTTCCGAGCGCAGCCTGGTAGGCGAAATTCGCGCCTGGCGAAACAAGTGGGCGCATCAGGCGCGGCTGTCGAGCGACGACACCGAACGCGCACTCGATTCGATGACGCGCCTGCTCACTGCCGTTTCGGCCCCTGAGGCCGACGACGTCGGCAAGATGAGAATGGAGCTGCGCCGCATCGTCTTCGACGAACAGATACGCGGCGAGAAACGCAAGGTCGGCGGCTCGTTGGTAGAGGCGACGGCGACCGGTACCCTCAAGCCCTGGCGCGAGGTGGTCACACCGCACGCCGACGTGGCGAGCGGGCGCTACCAGCAGGCGGAGTTCGCGGCCGACCTTTGGCAAGTGCATCTGGGCGAGGGGTCGGACGAATACCGGACGCCGCAAGAATTCTTCCGCCGTACCTACCTCACCGAGAGCTTGAAGCGTCTGCTCGTCGGGGGTATGCAAAGGATTTCGGGCACGGGCGGCGATCCGGTCGTGCAGCTCCAAACCAACTTCGGCGGCGGCAAGACCCACTCGATGCTGGCGCTCTATCACCTGTTCTCGGGAACGAGCCCAAGCGAACTCGCGGGGGTCGATACCGTCCTCGCCGAATTGGGCGTGAAGAACTTACCCACGGCGAAGCGCGTCGTGCTGGTAGGCAACAAGATCTCGCCGGGAAATCCAGTCACCAAAGCGGACGGCACGGTGGTGCGCACGCTGTGGGGGGAATTGGCTTACCAGCTCGGCGGGGCGAAGGCGTTCGCCCGCGTCCGGGCCGATGACGAGAGAGCGACGAACCCGGGAGACGTGCTGCGCGAGCTGCTCAAGCAGTACGGGCCCTGCCTGATCCTGATCGACGAGTGGGTGGCCTACGCGCGCCAACTCCACGACCAGAGCGACCTCCCGGCTGGCGGCTTCGAGACCCAGTTCACCTTCGCCCAGGCGCTCACCGAATCGGCGAAGCTCGCCGGCAACTGCCTTCTCGTCATCTCCCTGCCCGCGTCGGACACGTCAGGCTCGCCGCACACGCAGACCGACGACGTGGAAGTGGGCGGCATTCGCGGGCGCGAGGCGCTCGAACGGCTGCGCAACGTGGTCGGACGGGTCGAGTCGTCGTGGCGGCCGGCGACCGCCGAAGAGGGCTTCGAAATCGTACGGCGGCGGCTGTTCGAACCGCTCGCCGGACCCGACGCTTGGAAACAGCGCGACGTGACCGCACGTGCCTTCGCCGATCTCTACCGCGCGCAAGCGTCTGAATTCCCGCCGGAGTGCCAAGGCGGCGACTACGAGAAGCGCATTCAGGCCGCCTATCCGATACACCCCGAAATCTTCGATCGCCTCTACTCCGACTGGTCGAGCCTCGCGAAGTTTCAACGTACGCGCGGCGTACTGCGATTGATGGCCTCGGTGATCCACAGCCTTTGGGAGAAAGGGGACAAGAACCCGCTGATCCTGCCCTCGACGATTCCGATCGACGATGGCCGCGTGCAATCCGAGCTGACCCGCTACCTGTCGGACAACTGGGCACCGATCATCGAGAAAGACGTGGACGGGCCGAGCTCGTTGCCGCTCCGGATCGACGCCGACCAGCCGAACCTCGGCAAGCTCTCCGCGACCCGGCGGGTGGCGCGCACTATCTATCTTGGATCCGCCCCCACCGCCGCAGCGGCACACCGCGGGATCGAAGATCGGCGGATCAAGCTCGGTTGCGTGATGCCGGGAGAATCACCCGCGGTGTTTGGCGACGCGCTTCGCCGGCTTGCGGCAACCGCGACCTACCTCTACCAGGAGCCCCCGCATTACTGGTACTCGACTCAACCGACGGTGGCCAAGATCGCGGAGGACCGCGCCGAGCAACTCAAACGCGATCCCGACAAGGTCGCGCACGAGCTGGAAGAACGGCTTCGCGCCGAGCTGCGCAAGGGCGGCGACTTGATTCGCATTCACCAAATGCCGCGCTCCAGCGCCGACGTGCCTGACGATCTCGACGCTCGGCTGGTGGTCCTGCCGTCCGAGCAGCCGTACACCAAAGAAGCCCGCAACGCGGCCGAAACGGCAGCCCAAAAGATCCTCGAAACGCGCGGCAATACGCCCCGTATCTACCGCAACACCCTGGTGTTTCTTGCCGCCGACAAGGTCCGACTGCAGAACCTGGACGAGGCGGTACGGAAGTTCCTGGCCTGGAAGTCGATCCTGGCCGACAAAAAGGCGCTCAATCTCGATCCGCACCAAGAAGGGCAGGCCGAGAAACAGAGGCAGATAGCGG
>DATMZU010000420.1:0-10693 GCA_035607435.1 Thermoanaerobaculia bacterium
GTAGCCGTCCAGGCGAGAAGGACCGAACCGCCGCCTTCCGCGGCGCGAAGGCGGAAAGTACCCCGCGAGCCGTCGGTGACGTTCGCCCAAAGGCCGGCCGGCAGGGCCAATTCGGCCCGCCCTTTTTCCGCTCCGGTTCGAGGATCGAGCGTCGCGAGGCGAAGCACGCCGCCGGTATCCGGCTCCTCCTGAACGAGCAGCGCTTCGCCGGCCAGGGAGAGCGGCTTGGCCGCGGCGGCGCTGCGCCAAACCGCTTGGCCGGTCGAAAGATCGAGCGCCTCGATCCCCCCTTGAGGTTGGGCGACATAGGCGATGCCCCGGGCGGGATCGACCACCGCGCCTTCGCCCAACCGTTGGGAGGCAAGAACAGGAACCGGAGCGGCGCCGATCAAAAGGGCAAACCCCGCCGCGGCGAGCGGCAGGGCGAATCGAAAGCGGTAGGAACGTACGGACATGGCGAGATCTCCCATGAGCGGAATCCTGAAGTCAGCGGGCGAGCAGGACCGCGACCTTTACCTGGTCGAGCTCCCAAGCCCCGCGTCCCAAGGTGGCGGCGCTCAGACGATCTGCGTCGGCGTCGTAATCGAGGTCGAACACCGGGACGGTCGGCAGACCCTTCCCGAGCGGGTACCACTGCGAAAAACCGGTGAGCTTGGAGGAGATCCAGGCGCCGGTCTGCGAGCCGACCACGAGCCCATCGCCCAGCCGGGTCTTGACGTAGACCAGGGTCCGGAGCCTGCCGGCGCCCAGCGCGGCGAGGTTGCCCGTGATGTCGTTCCAGGACGAACCCGCATTACGCGAGGTGAAGACTTTCCCCTCGTCGGCCACGAACACGGCGTTGGCATTGTCCGGATCGAGCGCGATATCGACGAGATATCGGCCGCTGCCCGTGCCCGGGAAGGCGAGAGATTGGAGCAGGAGCGCGGGGTGCGGCGCCGTTCGCACATAGAGCCGGTCGAACGAGCCGACGTAGAGCGCCGCGAGGTTGGTTCCCGCGCCGTAGGCGACAGGAGCCACGGGAACGTGAAAAGGATCGAAGTTGACTTTCAGGCCGGGGGCGATCTCGGTCACCGTATCGCCCTGGTCGAACGACTCGTAAAAGGAGTTCTTCGCGGCGATGACCAGCCGGGTCGGATCGACTCCGTTGAGCTCCACCGGAGTGACGGGGCTACCCTCCAGCGGGGCTCCACCGCCAAGCGGGGTGAGCGCCGGATCGTCGACCGCAAGGAAGTTGTTGTCGGCATCCCAAAACGTCCGCACAAAGCGTTCGAAATTCTGCATGCTGCCATAGCGGATCGAAACGCCGGGAATCGTCCTGTCGTCGGTCACGACGTCCCCGCCGTCGCCCTGGAGGAGAAGCGACCAGTCGTCATCGTCCGCGTCGAGCTGATACTGAAAACCATTGTCCTGCGAGCCCGCGGTCAGCGTCTCGCTGTTCGCGTCGAACGCGGCGTCGTGGTACTCGGCGACCTGCATGTCGCCGACCATGGAAGACCAATCCCCGGTGTTGTTCTGCGGGCGGGTCCGCTTGTAGATTCCGCCGTCGTCCGTCTCGATCAGGTTGCCGGCCGCGTCGAACACCATCTCGCGCGAATCGGCATGCGGCGCGGTGTTGTTCGCGGTGCCGCCGCCCGGCGCGCCGAGGACTCTGGAATGAGTCAGATGCACCCACTGACCACCGGCCGGCTTGCTCGCGTCGCCGCGGAACAGGCGGCCCGAGAAGGTGTTGGCGCCGATCGAGTTGGGGAAAACGACCGGACCGCCAAGCGCCTCGTTCTTGTACGGCTGGCGGTCGCCGCCGATGTAGACGATGTTGGCATTCGTCGGATCGGCCACGATCGATAGGTTGTTGAACCCTTGATGTCCCGGATGGATGCCGCCGTCAGGGGTCGCGGGAAGATCCATCCGGGTCCAGGTCGTCCCGCCGTCTCCGGAGCGAAACACCGCGAGGAGGGCGCCGGCGAGGCCGGTGTCATCGACCATTGCGCAATACACGTTGTTGTGCCGGCCGACGGCAAGCTCGACGTTGAAGATCCCCCCCGCGAGCAGGGTATTCATCGCCGGGCTGCTCACCCGGGTCCAGGTCGCTCCCGCGTTGTCGCTCCGATAGATCCCGTTCACTCCTCCGACAAAGTTGGCGAAATCGACGTTGGTAAACAGACGGTTCGGCCGCAGAGGGTCGCCCACCAGATCGTAAGAGGGGCCACCCGGCAAGCCGGTGGTACTCCCGTTGCCATTGGATATTTGAGTGAACGTCGCCCCGCCGTTGGTCGAACGAAAGATGCCGATCGTCGCGAAAGTGGACTGAGCGGAGCGATCGACCGCCACGACGATCGTCGAACCGCGCACCGCGACGCCGGAGACGTTTTTGTCGATCAGGACGCCGCCGCCGTCGATCGGGGTCCAAGTGATGCCGCCGTTGGTGGTCCGCAGAAGACCCGTGGCCCGGCCCCCGAAATTGGCGTAGTTGCTCCAGCTGCCGATACCGGCCACGAGGGTCAGATGGAGCGGGTCGGTCGGATCGAATTCGAGCGCGCCGATCGAGTTGGACGCCTGATCGTCGGTCAGCCGCCTCCAGCTCGGGCTCGGCGAATCCGCGTTCAGGGTTCGCCAGATGCCGCCATTGGTCGCTCCGGCGTAGAGCACCTTCGAGTTGGTCGGATGGGCCGCGACGGTATGGATCGCGCCGGACACCGGATCGTCGTCCTCCAGGTTCTCGGACTGCCCAAAGAAGGAGGGCGCGGCACCCACGGCCTTCCACAGTCCCCCGACTCCGGTATTGATCGCCGTAGGAGCCGCGAGACCCGACGACGTCGTCTCCTCGGCGACGACCGCCCCGAGGGGCAACAGGATCGAGCACAGAAGAGCGGCACCCGCCCGCCGGGCGCAGGCCGAACGCAGGCAAGCGATTCGAGGAAAAACAGCAGTTCTACAGTCCTTCAAAACACACCTCCGGTCGATGGCGAAGCGCTCGTACGAGCTCCTGTATATCTGTTGGTGCGCCACGATGGGCAGGAGGGGGACTCGATCGGAAGGTGGGACCCCAGAGACCTCCCATTCTGCCCTCACCTTCGCTTTCGGGCGGGCCGAATGCCCGGCCTCAACGCCGTAGGGCGACCTAAAGAAGCCGAGACAGCCCGGTCTCCCGCCGGACCGACTCGACCTCCGGATCGCCGAGCGCTTCGAGCGCAAGGAGCCCCTCTTCAATCCAGTTGCGGCACCGATCGAGCGCTTGCATTCGCTCTGCCAGGTCGCAGAGGCCGAAAACCACCCGCCAAAGTCGCCGCCGATCTCCGAGGTCGTGAAAGACCTCGATCGCCTCTCGAGAGAATTCGACCGCCCGAAGCTCGTCGCCGAGATTCCCCGAAAGTTGCGCCAGCCCCAAGAGAGTGCTGCCGACGTGGGCGATCTCGCCTCCCAACCGATGGAGCGGCAGGGCTCGTTCGAGGTGGCCGATCGCTGCGGGCAGGTCACCGCGCGCCTCGGCGACGGCCGCCTGGCCGCTCGCGGCGATCCCTTGGCTCCAGCGGTTTCCCAGCTCTTCCGCCAATCGCTCGCTCTCGGCGTAGTTCCGCTCCGCGGCCTCCAAGTTCTTGGACAGCAGATCCAATCGGCCCAGGTTCGCCAGCACCGACGCCAAGCGCTCCCGGTCGCCGAGCCGACGGGCGATCTTGAGGCAGCGGGCTTGCACCTTGCGCGCCGTGTCGAATCGACCTCGATCTTTGTAAAGAATGCCCAGAGCGTTGAGAGCGCCGAAGACTCCCGCCGCGTCGCCTTGACGGCGACGGAGGAGATAAGCCCTCTTGTAGGCCTGCTCGGCATCTTCGCCGCGACCGGTCTGCGCAAAAGTAAGCCCCAAGTTGTAGGTGGCAATCGCCTCCTGGCGCTCGTCGCGCAGTTTGCGCGAAATCACCAGTTGGTCGCGGTAAAGCTGCTCCGCGAGATCGAGCCGGCCCCGGCGCTTTTCGAGAATGGCCAGGTTGCCGAGGTGCCGCGACTCGCCCCTTCGATCGCCTAAGCTCCGGGCGAACGCAAGCGCCTCCTCCTGGAGCATCCGAGCCTCGCCGCTCCGGCCTGCGTCGAACAGAAGCGTACCGAGATCGCCCAGCAGATCGGCTCGAAGCTGGGCGTAGGAACCGTCGGCAGCTATCCGCAGCGCTTCCGAAAAGGCCTCCTCCGCGCGGGGCAGGTTTCCGGTATCCGCGGCGGCCATGCCGACCAAGGCCAAAGAACGCGCCACGGCCTGCGGATCGCCCAGGCCGCGGGCCTCGGCCAGGGCGGTCTCCGCTTCCTTGGCAGCGCCCGCCGTGTCGCTCGTCGAGAGCCGAAGATTGGCGAGCGCGGCGCGCAGCCGCGCGGTCGCCGGGCGATTTCCCCTCGCGTCGGCCCAAGAGATGGCGGTGACAAGCCAACGGCTCCACTCCTCCCCGCCGAGCAAAAACGGAGCGAAGTCAGGGGCCGCGAGCGCGAGGTCGATGCAGAGGGTCTTCGCCTCCTCCGAGACGGGGGCTAGGGCCGAGGCCTGCTGCCAAGCGGCCTCGATCTGTCCCGCCGGCCGGCCGAGATCGCCTTTGGCCTCGGGTCGGAGACCGCGCAGAAGATCGGGTACCCGAGCCTCTCCGCTCCGGGCGGAAGACGCCAATTCCCGCAGCAGGCCGAGAACCGTTCGGGCGAGACCGAGATCTGCCGAAATCATCGGCCGGTTCGGACGTCCATCGAGCGGGCATGGGCGGCGAGCAAGGGGTGAATCTGGAAAAAGCCCGTCCTGCCCGGCTCGATGAGCCCGCGCCCCACCAGCTCGCGGACGATCGGCCGCGCGTCCTCCACACCCCACAGGCCGCGCAGCAGATCGAGGCTGAACGAGGCCGGTTTCGGAGTCACCTCGCGCAGCTTGGCGAAACACGCCTGAAGATCCGGAGCGAGCCGGTCGGTACAACGGGCGAACAACTCTCTGACCGTCGGCGCGGCGAGAAGGTCCGGATCGATGCGGCCGGCCGGTGCTTCCTCGTCGAGCAGGCGGGCGGGGTCGCGGATCGTGCGCAGAAGGTCCCCGACGTCAAGGCCCGACTCCTGCTCTCGTCGCAACAGCCCCCCGGCGACGCAGAGCGCGAGCGGCAGCCCGAGACAACGGACCAGATCTCTCGCCGCCTCCTCGTCTCCCTCGACGGCGTCGGGCGAGAGGGCACGGAGAATCTCAAGACCGTCGTGCTCGTCCAGCTCCGCGAGCGGGTGATCCGCTTCGGGCCGGATCGCCAGCCGGTGAACGATCCGCCGCGCGGCCGACGAAGAGCTCGGGAGGCCGTGGGGCCGTCGACAGATAGACCGATCCAACCGGACGGGGAGGAGATGACTCGAACGGCAGAGTGACCGGACCCCGCGCCGAGCCTTCGCCGGTCGCCACCGCGGCCGGATGGGCGAACACCGCGTAGGCGAGCCAGCTTGCATCCCCCGGAGAAGCATCGCGCGCGGCGCACCGGGCTCGGGCGGCCGCTTCCGCGATCGGCACCCCGGCGAACAGCTCGCCGTAGAGGGTCGCCGCAAAGAGGCTCGCGACCGAGTCTGTCACCTTCCAAAACGGCGCCACGAAAGCGCTCGCGCCTTTCTCGAACAGACGCGCCGCCCATCCTCCCAAGCCGGTGAGCGCCAAGCCACCGCGACCGGCGGTGCAGGCGTTCCAGAAGAAGAACGGATGGGCCTGCCGAATCCCGTCGCCGACCAACTCGAGATGGTCCGGGGTGAAACGATCATAGGCATTGAGGCGCAGCCCCGAGCGATCGGGATCCTCGTTGTGCTCGCCATGGCCGGCCTCGGGCGAAATTCGTAGCGGCCTCGGACCGCTGACCGCTGCCCGGCAAGGCGAGGCCGAGGGCCGGGTCGCGTGACCAAAAGTCGTAGGAGATCGCCGGAGACGATCCCACAGCCGCGCTGTGGATGGTCAGTCGAAGATCCGGAGAGGCGGGGCTCACGGCTTCCTCCGCTTTCGGGCGGGCCGAAGGCCCGGTTCCGGATCCCAGCCGAAGCGATCGAGGTCGATCCGGCCGTGCTCACCCTTCGGTTCGAATCGGACTCCCTCTTCTTCCAGCAGGTGACGCTGGAACCCCTCCCACGCAGGGTCGTCGCGCGAGCTGATTTCCCCTTGAGCGTTCACCACCCGCTGCCAGGGGACGGTGCTCCCCTCGGGCAAGCCGCGGAGGGCGTAGCCGACCTGGCGCGCGTGCCCCGGCAGGCCGGCGAGGAAGGCGATCTGGCCGTAGGTCGCGACGCGCCCTTCCGGAATCAGCTCGACGGTCGCGAGAATGCGGGCGACCGCCTTGGCGCCGGAGAGCTTCGTCGGCTTTCTGGACGCCGAACGCGGAGCGGAGGGTACGGAGGTTTTCTGCGGCGATCGGGGCACGGTCGCGTGAGCATAACCTTCGAGCTGTGTTAGAAAGCGGCGCATGATCGTCGCCGCCGTCGTCCAGATGACCTCGACCTCCGACGAGGAGGCCAATTGGCAGAGCGCCAAGGAGCTGATCGGCCGGGCTGCGGCGGCGGGAGCCGGCTTCGTCGCGACGCCCGAATGCACCAACTACCTAGGGCCGCACGCCGAAAAGGTGAAACGCGCCGATCCGCTCTGGGGATGGACCCCGGAACGGTACGGCGCCCTCGCCAAAGAGCTCAAGATCCACTTGCTGCTCGGCTCGTACAACGAGCGGAGCGAAGGCGCTTCGCCCTTCCCGGCGAAAAAGTGCGCAAACACCAGCGTCCTGTTCGGCCCCGACGGCAAGATCCTCAAGAGCTACCGGAAGATCCATCTGTTCGACGTCAACATCCCCGGCGGCGTCAAGTTCTCCGAGTCCGCCACCTGCGAGGCGGGCGGCGAGTTGGTGGTCGCCAAAACTCCGTTCGGCAAGCTCGGCCTGTCGATCTGCTACGACCTACGCTTTCCCGAGCTCTATCGGGCGCTCAACAAGAGGGGCGCCGAGATCCTCATGGTCCCCTCGGCGTTTACGGCCGCGACCGGAAAGGACCATTGGGAGCCTCTCTTGCGCGCCCGCGCGATCGAAAACCAGAGCTACGTGCTCGCCCCGGCGCAAGTCGGCAAGCATGACGACGGCGGGCTCAAGGAGAGCTGGGGGCATTCGATGATCATCGACCCCTGGGGCCAGGTGATCGCGTCGGTTTCGGACGGCGTAGGGTTCGCGCTCGCCGAGATCGACCTCGACAGGGTCCGCCGCATCCGCCGGGCAATCCCGGTCGCGAAACACCGCCGGCTCTTCTAGAGCCTGGTAAGCTCTCGCCAATGAAGTCGGATTACCAGCTGTGGAAGCTCGCCTGGATGTCGGTCTTGCCGCTCACCAAGGACGCGATCCACGTCTACATCGGCGTCCTCTGCCTGCTGGTCGCCCTGCTCCTGTTCCGGCGCAAGCTCTCGTCGCTCTGGGCGCTGGTTCCCGGCTTGGCGCTCTCTCTGGTGATGGAGTACTTCGACCTGCGCGACGGCTTCGGCTGGCAGGCGAGCCTGCACGACGTCGTCAACACCAACCTGATCCCCGCCCTTCTGGTCGTCCTCGCGCGGCTGGAGCTGATCCACACCTGAGATCCCGACCAGCTTTCGCCGGCTCCGGAGAAAGGAAACGGTGGAGGACGGGGTAGGGGCGGCCCCCCGTGGCCGCCCTTGCCGACCACGGACGTTTTCTCAATTCGAGGGCGGCGACGGGGCGCCGCCCCTACCCTACGCCTTGGCCGGAAAAAACACCTCGTAGCAGCGGCGGCAGCGGGCCTCGTAGGACTCGATGTCTCCCACCTGGAGCTGGGAGTCGCCTCCGGCGATGCGCTGGCTGTAGTGGGCCGGGGCGCCGCAGCGGATGCAGACGGCGTGCATTTTGTCGACGTACTCGGCGAGCGCGAGGATCTGGGGCATCGGCCCGAACGGGCGGCGCTCGAAATCGAGATCGAGACCGGCGACGATCACCCGGACCCCCGCGTCCGCCAACTCGTCTACCCGATCGACCAGCGCGAGATCGAAGAACTGCGCCTCGTCGATCCCCACCACCTGGACCCCGAGCGCCAGGCGGCGGCGCAGCTCCGTGCTGTCCGGGACGCACTCGGCTTGCAGCTCCCGCTTGTCCCGGGTGACCAGCCGCTCCGGCTCGTAGCGGGTGTCGGCCCCCGGCTTGAACACCTGGATGCGCTGGCGGGCGATCACCGCGCGGCGCAGCCGCCGCACCAGCTCCTCGCTCTTGCCGGAGAACATCCCCCCGGTGATGACTTCGATGTGACCGCGCGATCCTTCGTTCATGGGACGCGGATTGTACTTCCAGAAGGCGCGCCCGCGCTTGGCGGCGGGTTGTACAATCCCGCCCCATGCCGCCCTCCTTGCCCAAACGGATGTTCTCCTACGACGAAGCGGTCGATACCTTTCCCCACGTCCGCGACGTGACCGACATCGCCTTCCGCCAGGTCGAAGCGATCATCAATCGGATCCAGAGCCGCGACGAGATGGAACGGCGAAAAGAGGAGATCGAGGCGGCCTGCGACCGAGTGGTCCAGAGCTGGGCCGAGCGGGTGCTCGCGTTCGGCTGCATCGTCCAAGGTCTCTGGCGGGTCGATTGGGACAACGGCGCCGGCTATTACTCCTGGCGTTATCCGGAGGACGGCCTGCGCTATTTCCACACCTACGAGGACGGCTTTCCCGGCCGCGTGCCGGTGCAATAGGGCGGGCTACCGCGGCAGCGCGGTGGTGATCAGCGGGCGTTTTCCCGGTCGTTCGACCACGATGGCCTTCCGGCCGGGGAAAGAGGCGGCGATCCCGGTAGAGGGGACCCGGAGCGCCGTATCTCCCCGGTAGAGCGCCAAAACTCGCCGGACGTACTCGCGGGTTTCGGCATAAGGAGGGATACCACCATGCTTGGTCACCGCGCCCGGACCGGCGTTGTAGGCCGCCACCGCGTACTCCACCTGACCCGAGAAGCGATCGAGAAGTTGCCTCAAATAGGTGACGCCGCCGCGTAGGTTCTGGACCGGATCGTAAGGGTCGAGCACGTCGAGCAGGCGGGCGGTGTCGGGCATCAGCTGCATCAGGCCGATCGCCCCTTTGTTCGACAGCGCCGCCGCGTTGTACCCGGATTCGACCTGAATCACCGCCTTGACCAGCTTCGGATCGAGGCTCTGGGCGCGGGCATGGTCCTCGATCAACGGTTCGAGCTGGCGATCCGGCACGGCGACCAGCTCGGTGGCGAACCGCCGGGCGTGCTGCACCACGCTCTCGTTGAAGATGACTCTTCTTCCGGTGCCGGCGAGGCCGATCCGCACGCCTCCCGAGCCGGCCGGGCGGAGCGAAGACAGCGAACGGCGGGGCGCGGCTCCGGCGAGCGGCGGGCACAGCACCGTCGCACCGAGGCCAAGAACCGCCAGGACAGCCGCCCGCTTGCCGATCACGACACCCCGCAGACTTCGTTCGAGAGAAACGAATGGACCGCGAATTCTAGTCCTCTCGCCCGCCGTCTTCAAGAGGCAAAATTTCTCCGCCTTACATTCTTTACGTAGACTTGACCTCCACTTGAAGAATCTCCCACCGGTGTGCCCTAGGATGCAGCTCGACAAAGAGCGCCGCGCGCAACGGGCGCTCCAACGACCGAACTTGGGAGAAACGCCATGAAACGTTGGATGTACTTTCTCGCCGCGGGCCTGCTGATCGTGCCGCTCGCCCTGGCGCATGCAGGCGGATTCGGACATCGAGGCTTCAGCCATCACGGCGGTCACGGCTGCGGCGGCCCCAAGGCTGACTCCGCGAAGGGCCATGAGGGCAACGGCATGCCTTCGATGGTCGACCATCTCGCCAAAGCGCTCGACCTCACGGACGATCAGATCGCCTCGGCCAAAGAGATCGAGACCCGGATGAAGGCGACCGTGGAACCGATCCACGCCGACATGATGCGCGTCCAGGAGCAGCTCGACCAAGCGCTCCAGAGCAACGCTTCGGCCGCCGAGGTCGGCGCCCTGGCGATCCAGGCTTACCAGAACCGCCAGAAGGCCGAGGCCGCGCACGCCGATTTCCACGCGCAGTTCCAGGCCCTCTTGACCGCCGAGCAGCGGGAGAAGTTCGAGTCGTTCCAAAAAGAGATGCACGGCGGGCCGCACTTCGGGCCGCACGGCCACCACGGCGAAATGCCGGCCGCGCCGGGCAAATAGGCGGGTTTTCAACGCAACCGACGTAGGGGCGGCCCCCCGTGGCCGCCCTTGGTTGCGGTGCGCACCCGGCCCGTTCGCGCCATCCCGGGCGGCCACGGGGGTGTCGCCCCTACACCCCGTACATCCCCAACACTCCCCTACATCTTTACGCCGCGCCGGCCGAGCAGGCGCTGGAGCCTTTGGTAGAGGGTGTCGCCCAACAGCGTGTGCGCGACGGAAGAGATGTCCTTCAAGACCTTGTGCAGATCTTCCGAGCCGCTCCAGTGGCGGCGGGCGTAGGGCTCCAGCTCGCCGCCGAACGCCTGGGAGAGCACCGCGACGGCGAGGATCAGGTCGTCCATGAATCCGACGCCGCCGAGGATCGCCTCGGGCAGCAGGTCGAACGGCAGGACGAAGTAGGCGAGCGCGCCGCCGATCAGCGCCCGGGTCTTGCCGGGCACCTCCTTGTCGAGCGACAGGCGGACCAGCAGCATGAAAACGTCCGGCACCAGCATCAGCGCGCGGACGGCGTCGGCCGAGA
>DATMZU010000117.1:0-12403 GCA_035607435.1 Thermoanaerobaculia bacterium
GCCTCCTCGCTCCTTCGGGCGCCTTCGGCAGCAGCCAGTCGCTGCGGGACCCACGAAACGACGACCGGCACGTTCAGCATGTCATCTCTCCTCACTCGGGACGGAGCGCCCAAAGCTCCGTGCCGGCCGTTGCGTCGTTCCACGGGAAGTACATTCGGCCGCCGACGCCGAGCGGGTGGAGGAACGATTCGGGGAGCCGTCCGGGGACCTCGACCGGCGCGGTCCCCGCGGCGGTGCCGTCGGTCGAGAGAAACTGAGTGAGGGTCGCGATCACGAGCCGATCCCCGACCCCCTGGAGCGCCTGCACCTCGATCGAGCGACCCGGTTCGACTTGGAGCTCCGTCGTGCCCGCCGCGGTGCCATCGGTGCTCCAGAGCTGGCGAAAGAGGTCGCCCAAAAACCAAAGGCGGCCGCCGAAAAGAACCGGCTTCAAGCTCAGGTTCACCGGGACGAATCGGACGAACCGCGTGCCCACGGCCGTGCCGTCGCTCACCCAGAGCGCACCCCCGGATTGCGACCGGCCGAGGGCGAGCAGCCGATCGCCGAACGGGACGAGAATCCAGCCGGCCGCCGAGCTGGCAAGGTCGAGCGGATCGACCGCGCCGGTGCCGCCCGGCGTGAGGTCGGTCCGCCAGAGAGTCACGGCGTCGCCGTCTCTGACGGCGAAGTACCAGGCCCCGCCGAGCTGAACCGGTTGCGTGAGCGCCCGCACGAGCGGCGCTTCGAGAAACGGATAGACCTGATGAAGCGGTTGCGTTCCCCCCGGCGTGCCGTCCGAGATCCACAGTTCCTCGTCGTCCCCCGCCAAGAGCACCGGGATGATCATGCGATCGCCGAGGGCGTAGAGGGTCGGCAGGTCGCCGAACGGTCGAAACGGCGAGGCGGGCGCGAAATCCGTCAGGCGGACGGTACCTCCGGGCGTGCCGTCCGTGCCCCACACCTCCCGGCCATGCACGGGATCGTCGGCGAGGAAAAACATCCGGTCCCCGGCGCGCAGTTGCCGGCCGGTGGGGACGACCTCCTCGGGCGGCAGCACGTTGGTGCCCGCGGGCGTACCGTCGCTGCCGATCAGCTGGACCGGGTGGAAGGGCGACTTCGCGAACAGCATCAACCGGCCTCCCGCCTCGCCGGAGGCGATGACGTCCAGCAGCGGGGTCGACTCGGGGCCGGGTCTCTGCTCGTAGGCGAGGTGGGTTCCCTCTTCCGTGCCGTCGGAGACCCACAGCTCGCGGCCGGTCGTGCCGTCGTTGGCAAAGAAGAACGCGCGCCCCCCGGCGGCCATCAGAGTATCGGGATCCGAGCCGGCGCGGTTTTCCGATTCGAGGTCGGCGAGCTGCAGAGTGCCGGAAGGTGTTCCGTCCGACACCCAGGGCTCGACGCCGTGCTCGGCATCGGAACCGCCGAAGACGACCTTTGAGCTTCCCAAGGAGGCACCGGGTCCGGTGAATCCCGACAGGCCGTACTCCGTCAAGCGGAGCGTGCCCGCGGTCGTGCCATCGCTCGTCCAGATGGCATGCGGGCCTTCGCCGTCCTCGAAATACATCCGGTTGCCGCCGACGAAGAAGAAGCGGGGGTTGCCGTTGCAGGTTCCCGGGCAGGTATCCCGGACGAGACGCGTGCCGGCGGCCGTGAGGTCGCTGGTCCAAAGCTCGTTCCCGCGCTGCGGCGTGGACCCCGCGAACCAGATCCGGCCGAAGGCGGAAATGGCGACGGCCCAGGCGCCTTGGCAAGCACCCGGGCAAATGTCTTTGACCAGATGCGTGCCCCCCGGCGTACCGTCGCTCGACCAGAGCTCCGTGCCGTGAGCCGCATCTTTGGCGTTGAACCCGACTTTCCCGCCGAGCGCGAGCAGTCCGTCGATTTCAACTCCGCCCAGGAACGAAAGGAGGCGCCGCGTTCCGGCCGGCGTGAAGTCGGTGACCCAGAGTTCTCTGGGCTCGAAATTGATATTGCCGATCGTCAGGAAGACACGCCCCCCCGCGACGGCGAACGTCACCCGATCATTGGGCAGGGTCGCGACCCGTCGGGTGCCCGCCGACGTACCGTCGCTCGACCAGATTTCCCGACCGGAGAAAAACATCAGCCGATTGCCCACCGGAGTGAGCAGCGAGCCACCGGTCGAGTTGCCGATCCGGCGCGTGCTCCCCAGGCCGTCGGTCGTGAACAGCGCACCCGGGGCACCCGGCAGATCGGCGAAGAACCAACCTTTGCCTTGGAAGGCCACCAGCTCGCGCGGTCGCCGCGCGGCCAGGGTGACCCGGCGGGTGCCTCCGGCGGTGCCGTCGGTGCGCCAAAGGACCGGTTCGAATTGGGGCGAGAAGATCAGCAGCGTGCGCGGCAGGCCGGTGGGTGCCACCGCCTCCAGGTCGACCGCATTCTGGAGCGTGCCCGCCAACCGGCGGGTGCCGGCCGGAGTGCCCTCGGTGGTCCAGACCCCGCAGGCGGAATCCTGGCAACCGCTGAAGTAGGCGCGATTTCCCGCTCTCCGTGGGAAAAACACGTCTTCCAGGTCGGCCGGCCCGAGCCGGACCGGATCTCCGGGGACCCCTGAGGTCGCCCAGAGCGACTCGTTCAGGCCGACGAAGAGAACGCGGCCGCCGAGCGAGAGGAAACCGCGCGGGCCGGAGCCTTCGCTGCGAAATCCCGGGTTGATGTCCGCGACCCGAAAGGGGGTGACGGCGTGCGCGGCGAACCCCCATGCCAAGCCGGCGAGAGAGAAGAGGACGGGGCGGAGAAAGATCGATCGCGGCACGTTCAACATGTCGTTTCTCCTCACTCGGGGCGGAGCACCCAAAGCTCCGTGCCGGCCGTGTCGTCGTCCCAGGGGAAGAATAGTTGGCCGCCGACGCGGAGCGGCAGGAAGGAGTTCGCGGGATGCCGTCCCGGGACCTCGACCGGCGCGGTGCCCGCGGGGGTGCCATCGGTCGCCAGGAACGGAACGAGCCGATCGCCGGTCGCGATCACCAAGCGGTCCCCGACGACGTGCAGCAGCCGGCCGCCGATCGATTGGCCCTCGCGTTGGAACTCCGCCGTGCCCGCGGTCGTGCCGTCGGTCGCCCAAAGCTCGTTGAAAGAGTTGGTGAGAAACCAAAACCGGCCGGCGAAGGGAATCGGCTTGTAAAACAGGTTGAAGGAAACGGAGCGAACGAACCGCGTGCCGGGGGCCGTGCCGTCGCTCACCCAGAGCGCGCCACCGGAAGGCGACTGGCCGAAGACGAAGACTCGCTCGCCGAGCACCACGGGAATCCACCCGCGCGCGGAGCTGGAAAGATCGAGCGCGTCGATCCTGGCGGTTCCACCCGGCGTGAGGTCGGTCCGCCAGAGCGTCGCGGTGTCGGCGTCGGCGACGGGCAAGTACCAGACCGCGCCGAGCTGGACCGGCTGGCCGAGCCCCCGCGAAAACGGCGCTTCGAGGAAGGGATAGACCTCGTGGAGAGGTTTCGTTCCACCCGCCGTGCCGTCCGAGATCCACAGCTCCTCGCCGCCTCCGGGTAGGAGCGCCGGGATGATCGCTCGATCGCCGAGGGCGTAAAGGGCGGGCAAGCCGCCGGAAGGCCGGAACGGCGACGAGGGAACGAAATCCGTTAGGCGCACGGTGCCGCCGGGGGTGCCGTCGGTGGCCCACAACTCGCGGCCGTGCACGGGATCGTCGGCGAAGAAAAACGTCCGGTCCCCGGCGTGCAACTGCGAGCCGGTCGGGAGGACCTCCTCGGGCAGCAGCTTGTTGGTGCCCGCGGGCGTGCCGTCGCTGCCGATCAGTTCGATCTCATCGAAGGACTCCCTCGCGAACATCGTCAGCCGGCCTTCCGCTTCCCCGGAGGCGACGACCTGCAAGATAGGGCTCCAATCGGGACCGGGACTCTGGTCGTACGCGAGGTGGGTCCCCTCTTCCGTGCCGTCGGAGACCCATAGCTCCCGGCCGCTCGTGCCATCGTCGGCGAAGAAGAACGCGCGCCCTCCGGCGGACATGAACGTTTGGGGATCCGAACCGGCCAGGTTCCCCGATTCGAGGTCGGCGATCCGCAAGGTGCCGGCGGGCGTGCCGTCCGACACCCAGGGCTCGACCCCGTGCTCGGTATCGAACCACGCGAACGCGATCCTCGAACCGCTCAACGGGACTCCGAATCCGCCGACGAAACCCGAGGTGTCGCTCGCGGTCAAGCGGAGCGTTCCTCCGGGCGTCCCGTCGCTCACCCACAGATTGTTGGCGCCGGCATTGAAGTACATCCGATTGCCGATGGCAAAGAAGAAGCGAGCGTTGCCGTCGCAGGTTCCCGGGCAGGTATCCCGGAGGAGACGCGTTCCGGCGGGAGTGAGGTCGCTGGTCCAGAGCTCGATTCCGCGAGCCGGCGTGGACCCGGCGAACCAGATCCGGCCGAGGCCGGCTCCGGCGATCTCCCAGGCGCCCCGGCAAACGCCGGGGCAGACGTCTTTGACCAGGCGCGTTCCCGCGGCGGTGCCGTCGCTCGACCAGAGCTCCACGCCGTGCGCCGCGTCGCGGGCATAGAACCCCACCCTCCCGCCCAGCGCGAGCAGCTGGCCGTTGCCGTCTCCGGCGAGGTACGAGGCGACCCGCCGCGTGCCGGCCGGCGTGCCGTCGGAGATCCAGAGGTCTCGCTGCTCGAAGAGAGGATCGCCGGTCGCCAGAAAGAGGCGGCTCCCCGCGACAGCGCCCCCCACCGTGTCGTTGGGGAGAGTCGCGAGCCGCCGGGTTCCCGCTTTCGTGCCGTCGCTCGACCAAAGATCTCGGCCGACGAAGAACATCAGGCGGTTGCCCATGGGGAAGAGCCGCGAGCCTCCGGTCGAAGTTCCCACTCGCCGCGTGCCGCCCGGCAAGCCGTCGGACGAGAACAGCGCACCCGGCGCACCCGGAAGATCGGCAAAGAACCAGCCCTTGCCTTGGAAGGCCACCAGCTCGCGCGGCCGCCTCGCCGTTAGGGTGACCCGAAGGGTCCCCGCGGCGGTGCCGTCGGTGCGCCAAAGGAGCGGTTCGAAGTTCGGCGTGAAGATCAGCAGCGTGCGCGGCAGGCCGGCCGGTACGACCGCTTCGATCCGGTCGGATGAATTGTTGGCCGTGCGCAGCAGCCGGCGAGTACTCGCCGAGGTGCCTTCGGTGGTCCAGAGGCCGCAAACGGATTCGTCGCAACCGCCGAAGTAAGCGCGGCCGCCCGCCTCGGTCGCTGAAAATACGTCGGTCAAGCCGGCCGGTCCAAGCCGGACGGGATCGTCGGGAACTCCGGCGGTCGACCAGAGCGCTCGGTTGGGTCCAAAGAATAAGGCGCGCCCGCCGATCGTGGCGAAAAAGCGCGGGAAGGAGCTTTCGCTGCGAAATCCCGGATTGATGTCCGCGGCCCGAGAGGCGGTGACGGCCTGCGCGGGGAACCCCAAGGCCCAACCGGCGAGGGAGAAGAGGACGGAACGGAGAAAGATCGATCTCGGCATGAGCAAGTAGACACTCCCAAGGGACGCGGGTGTGGGATCACGAAAGGACCGGAATCCCTTCAGTCTAACCGAGAGCGAACTTTTTTCGATTCGATCTAATACCCGCCCTCCTCCCGAGCGTCTTCTCCGAAGACGGCGGCGCCGACGCCCGCCTTTCACTTCCCTTACGGAAAGGACAAACCCTCATGAAGCGCAAGCTCCAACTCCATCGCGACACGATCGTTCGCCTGACTTCCATCGACATGGAGGGCGCCTACGGCGGCGCGGCCGGCACCCGGGACGCAAGCTGCGCGGTCGGTTCCTGCGCCTTCTGTACCCAGTACCGCTCCTGCGCCCCCAGCTGCGGCGGAACCTGCTTCGAAATCTCCTGCGCGCCCGCCGCCTGCACCTTCTAGGTTGGCCCGGCCGGCCGCCTGCCCTGCCGGAATCCGGCGGGTGAGCGGCCGGTCCTTTTGACACCCTGGAAGCTCCTGGTTTAGCGTCCGTCCAGGAGGAAGCGACATGTCCAAGCTCCGAGTCCAAAGTTTCGGGATCTCCCTCGACGGCTACGGCGCCGGGCCGAATCAGAGTCTGGAGAATCCGCTCGGAGAACGAGGCCCCGAGATCATGGAGTGGTTCTTCCCCACCCGCGTCTTCCAGAAGATGCACGGCGGCGGGGAGGGCGAGACGGGAATCGACAACGAAATCGCGGAGTTGGGCTTCGACAACTTCGGAGCCTGGATTCTCGGCCGCAACATGTTCGGCCCAGTGCGCGGCCCGTGGCCCGACGAAAGCTGGAAAGGCTGGTGGGGCGACGAGCCGCCGTACCACGTGCCCACCTTCGTCCTCACCCATCACCCGCGGGCACCGCTCCAAATGGCCGGAGGCACCACGTTTCACTTCGTCACCGACGGCATCCACTCCGCTCTGGAGCAGGCGAAAGAGGCGGCCGGAGATCGCGACGTCCGCATTGGCGGTGGGGTCGCCACGATCCGGCAATATCTCCGCGCCGGTTTGATTGACGAGCTGCACCTTGCGCTTCGGCCGGTGTTGCTCGGTTCCGGCGAGCATCTAATGCAAGATCTCGATCTGCGGGCTTTGGGATATGAGGTCGCGAAATCCGTCGCGGGGGAACGGGCTACGCATATGTTTCTGCGGAAGCGGTCTTGAGGCTGTGCCACCCTCTGGGCGAACAACGGTTGGAGACGCCCCCATGATCCAACCTCGCTCCCGATCTCCTCGCCTCTTCCTCTTGGGCGTCATCGCCCTTGGGCTCGCGGGCATCGCGTGCACCGTGGAGGCGGATCCGAAATCTCCGTTTCTGGGAGAGTGGGCGTTTCATACCAGGGATAAACGGAATGAGGCGCATCTGACGCTGCTGAAATCGGGCGCTTGCCGGATGGAGCTTGATGAGGAGTCGTACCCTTCCTGCAGTTGGTTGACCGAATCGAACGGCGAGGTGACGATCAACTATGGGAGATATCTCTCCATAAGCTCCGCGAGCGCCATTGTCGCGGGTGACGAAATGACTCTCACTCTCACCTCCGGGGCCTATTGGCTCCTTAGGAGAGAGGGGGCGTAGAAGGACGAAGCTCCCGACTAAAGCTCACCTCGGTCGTAGAATGGCGTGATGTTGACTCGCGAATTATTCCCGAGGACCCCCATGATCCAACCTCGCTCCCCAGCTCCTCGGCTCTTCCTTTTGGGCGTCATCGCCTTGGGGCTCGCGGGCTTCGCGTGCACCGTGGCGGCGGATCCGAAATCTCCGTTTCTTGGAGAATGGATCGGCCATACCAAGGACAAGAGGGATGAGGCACGCCTTACGCTGCTGAAAACGGGGGCGTGCCGAATGGCGTTCGCCGAGGAGGCGTTCCACTCTTGCAGCTGGTTGACCGAATCGAACGGCGAGGTGACGGTCAACTATGGGAAATATCTCTCCTTGAGCTCTGCGAGCGCCAAGGTCGCGGGCGACGAATTGATACTCACCTTCGGGAATGACTCTCAGAACTACTGGGTCTTTGCGCGAATGGGTTCGCAAAAGGAAAGAGATATCCTCGACTACTTTGAAGGAGAGACGCTCATCGAGTCGGGAGACTGGGAGCGCGGAATCGCCAAGTTGGCCCCGTCAGCCGACCATGGATTTGCCGGCGCGCAGAATAGCCTCGCCTGGACCTATGCGACGAGCAAGCATCCGGAAGCTATCGATGGCAAGAAGGCCGTCGCCTACGCGGAAAAGGCCATCGCCCAGGACCGAAACTTCGCGTACCTGGATACGCTCGCCGCGGCCCTGGCGCGCGACGGTCAATTCGAGCGCGCCGCGAAGACCCAAGAGGAAGCCCTCGCGGTGCTCGAACACAATATGTTCGGACCCGAACGCGAAGCGACCCGGCATCGGTTCAACGAGCGACTGGCGCTTTATCGGGCGGGTAAGGTGTATACGGAGCCCTGAACCGGCGGCTTGCCTTAAATCCTTACCGTTTGGTCAGATCCAACTGCCCCGCGAGCGCCGGGCCGCCCGGGCAGTTCTGCGGCGTATTGAAATCTCCCCGCAGGCGGTTGCCTTCCCGCGTGACAAAACTCGACCAGCCGCAGCCGCCGAAGACCGGTTCTCCCTGGAGAGCCGTGACGAGCACCAGGTTGGAAATCAGGGGGCTCACGACCACGACTCCGCTCCCCTGGGTGTCAGGACACCGGCCTTCCCAATCGCCGAAAAAGTCCTGACCGTCCTGGACCACGGCAAAGGAGATCGTGCAGTTGACGCGATTGGGCGTGGTGAGCGCCACCGTACCGGACCAAGTCCCTGCCAAGGAGACCGGCGGCGTCTGCCTCGGCTCGGAGGGAGAGGAGCCTCCGCCGCAACCCCAGAGCATCAGGGCCAGCGACACCGCGGCCAGTCCGATTCGACGCATGGGAACCTCCGTAAAGTTTTTTACAGCTTATGCGGGTGCCGCGGGCAGTGTCCAGCTTCTATCGCCCGCTGCAGAGAGCGGTAAACTGCCGCAATGACATCCCGTTCCGGATCGAGCCGGCGGTGGCCTCTGCTGGCGGTATGGCTGATCGTGGCGCCGATCGGGCTTCTGAGCGGCGCGCTTTGGTTTCTGCGCTGGCGGGGAGCGCGCGCGGACGAGGCGATTGAGGCTTCATGGCGGCGGACGCTCGGCGGCCGGACGTTTCTAGAGCGCTATCCGGCCACCGAGGACAACCGTACGACGCTCGGCCTCGAAGCGCTCGGCTGCGGGCTCGGCATCGACATGGCGCCGATCGAAACGCCCGGGCGCTGCCACCCGAGCCCCGAAGCCGCAAGCCGCTTCAAGGCGATCCAGCCCGCGCTCAAAAAACTGCTCGACCCGACCACGATCGCCGAGGACGGCGCCTTGGCGGCGCCGCCGGTCGCTTTGGCCAACTATCTTGCAGCGTCCCGCCCGACGCTCGACCGGGCCACCGCGCTCCTTCTCACCTCGCCGGCACCGGTCTGGAAACTGAACCTTGCCGCCGGCTTCCACCTGAAGATTCCGAATTTTCTCGGCGTCTCGAACCTCGAGCGCCTGCTCGTGGCACAGGCTCGCGAGCAGGCGCGGGCCGGTCGAATCGACGCCGCGTTCGAAGGCCTCGAAGCCGCGTGGAAGTACAATCAGGCGATTCTCGATCAGCCGACCCTGATCGGCCAGCTGATCGGCCAGACGATCCTCAAAATGCAGCTCGCCGCGCTGCGCGGGATGCCTCGCGCGCCGGCCGGCTGGCCCGCGCGGCTGACCGACCTGGACCTCCGCCACCGGATGTTCATGGCGCTCCAGGCGGACGTGTTCATCGCGTTCCACACCTCGACGTTCGATCGCCCGCCCCCCGGCGCGGGAGTCCGGCCCTGGTGGCTCGCCCGCTGGGCGCTGCGCGATTACACCCGGCGCGTCCAACCGATCCTCGACGAGCTGCCGCGGCGCGAGGTCCGCTCGTTCAACCCGGACGACTTCGAACGCGAGATGCGCGACCGGATGCCTCGCTGGCAGTTCATCGCCCGCCAACTGGTCCCCAATTTCTGGGATGCCTGGCCGAGAACCGCCCATTTGGAGCTCGCCTCCGAGCTGACCGCCCTCGCCCTCCTGGAGCGCGAACGCCTCGCGACCGGCGGCCCGCCGCGGACCTTCCATCAACGTCCTTCGCGCGTCGAGGGCCTGCGATGGATCTACGAAGACCTCCCCCTCGGGACGCGCATCCGTATCGACGGGCGATTTCTATATCCCGGCCCGCGACCGCTCCCTCTCACCTTCCTTGTTCGTACCGCGAAACCGGCCGCCGGAACCTAAAGCGAGGGCTCGCTTCGTTCGCCCGGCGTAGACTTCTCGTCATCGTGAACCGAGAGGAATCGACGCCGAAGCGAAACCGCCCGGCGCGGGAGAACCGATGAGAGCTTCGAAGGAAACCCCGAGGAAGCTCCTTCTCTCGGCGCTGTGCCTGACCTCCCTGTTCGCCTGGGCGCGCGCGGCCGAAGCCGAGGCTCGATGGCGGCAGTTGCCGTTTTTCGGCGGTCCGGTCCGGTCCGTCGCCGCCGCGCCTTCCGATCCGCGGGTCGTCTACGCGGTCGCCTACGGCGGCGGAGTGTTTCGCAGCGACGATGGTGGAATCACTTGGGCCCCTCCGAGCGCCGCGGCTTCGATGCGGGGACAAGGCGTCGTGACCGTGTCGCCGGCCGACCCGCGCGAGGTGCTGTTCTCCGCCGTGCAGTTTTTCCTTCCCCATTTCGCCCGCAGCCGCGACGGCGGCGCCACCTGGGAGCGGATTACGGTCGGCTCTTCCGACGAAGTGGGCGGCGTGATCGGGTTGGTGTACGACCCCACGAATTCGGCGCGCCTCTATGCCCGCACCTTTAACGGCCTCTTCCTTTCGACGAACGACGGCCGGACCTGGCGGCGGATCGCGTTTGCCGGTTCCAGCATCGGCCGCCTCTACGTCGATCCGCACGCTCCGATGCGCCTCCTGGTCCTCGTGGATCTCCCTCAGGGCTCGACGCTGCTCGAAAGCGGCGACGGCGGCGCCACCTGGATCGAGCGCATCTCGTCGAACACGGCAGGAAACCCCATGTTCGCCGTCGATCGGGTGCATCCCACGACGCTGTACTTCACGATCGGCGCCGGCCTGCTGGTGAGCGAGGACGACGGCGCGACCTGGCGCGAGGCCGCAGGATCGGGAGACCTCGTAGGGCTCACGAACCTCGCCACGACGCCGAGCGGCGCCCTGCTCGCGGCGAGCTTCTACGGCATCCAGCGCAGCGTGGACCAAGGAGCGACGTTCGGCCGCACGCGAACCGGCGACTCGATCGGCCAGATCGCCCTGGCGCCGGACGGAACGCTCTACGCCGCCGGCAATTTCGGCATCTGGCGCTCGACGGCCGACGGCGCCACCTGGAGCCGATCCGTGCGAGGAATCACGGGGCAATACGTGCTCGGACTCGCGGCCAGCGGCGGACCGCGGCCGGCCCTGCTCGCCGCGGGCGCTGGGCTGTTTCGCGGCACCGCGGGCGGCACGCTCTGGTCGCCGGTTCCGAAGGCGAGCGGGATCGGCACCTTCAATCCCTACTTTCCGCCCTACGTGCTGGCATTCTCCCCCCGCGATCCGCGGCTCGCGTTCGCGGTGCTCGACGGCGGCGTCTTTCGCAGCTCGGACGGCGGCATCAGCTGGCATCAGATCCGTCCGCTCCACAATTACCCCCTGGGCGATCTCGGTCCCTGGCGCTTTGCCTTCGCGTTCGATTCCAATGATCCGCAAACGGTCTACTTCTTCGCCGGCTTCGCAGGCTTGAGCTTCTCGTTCTACAGCACGGACGGCGGCGAAACCTGGCTTCATCGGTTCCGCGCCCCCGAGCTCGCAAGCGTCGCGATCGATCCGCACCGGACGAGCACTCTGATCGGCGCCACCGCCACCGGACTCCTCAAGAGCGACGACCGCGGCGTGCATTGGCGGCCCATCGCCCCCGAGGTCGGCAAACCCACCGTCGTGGCCTTCGATCCGCGCGGAGTGCTCTACGCCGGCACCGAAAACTCGGGGGTCTGGGCAAGCCGCGACGGCGGCACGACCTTCCGGCCCCTCGGCCGCGGGCTCCATGGAGAGCGCATCGCGATGTTGCTCGCCGATCCCGCCCACCCAGGCCGCCTTTTCGCAAGCGTCGCCCGTCGCGGCGTATTCCTCTGGGACGCGCGCGCGACTGCCTGGCGAAAGCTCGCCCTCGACTTCCCCGCCGCAGCGTTCATGGACGGCCTGATCGCCCTCGATCCTTCGGGGGAAGGAGCGCTCTACGCCGCAACCTGGGGCCGCGGCGTCTATCGGCTGGATCTGGGCGTCGAATAAGCGCTGGGAAAGGTGACCGGCGCTCGATAGCGGGTCTTAAGCTCCGGCTACCTCAAGCGGCCCACGATAGCCGCCATCCACCGCCGACGCCCAATTCCAAGCGTGGATAGCCGCTCTACGCGAGCGATCGCTGGCTTCCTCGCGCCGATAGCGGCTATACGCGAGCGATCATCGAATTCCTGGCGTGGGAAGCCGCTATCCGCGAGCGATCATCGACTTCCTGGCGCGTAGAGCCGCTCTACGCGAGCGATAGACGAATTCCTAGCGCCGATAGCCGCTTCCTGCGAGCGATAGCCGCTTCCCGCGGGCGCTAGACGACTCCGAAGGGCCGATAGCCGCGTTCTACGGGCGATAGACGACTTCGAAGAGCCTATAGCCGCTTTCGACGGGCGAGAGGCGGATTCCAAGCGCCGATAGCCGCTTTCCACCGGGGAGAGGCGCCCCCCGAGCTCCGATAGCCGCTATCCGCCGGTCAAACCGCAATGTTGGAATCTCCTCGAAGGCATGGGGGCCGCAGCGACGCCCGCCGTTCAGACTCGAGGCGCTGTTCCTGTCAGGACCGCCACGCTCTGAAATGCGCGGGCGTTGAAGTCTGCGGGCCTTTTGGGCTTGCTTGACCGATTCTGCATGGCTCATGGTGACA
>DATMZU010000122.1:0-19795 GCA_035607435.1 Thermoanaerobaculia bacterium
TGTCGGCGGCAGGCTGTCGAGAGCGACCGCGGGAAGCGGCAGACCGGCCGGCGGGCCGACGGTCTGGACCGCGCTTCCCTCGCCGTCCAGCGCGAACGTGGTGCGCAAGACCTCGTGGCGGCGTTCCACCTCGGCGAGCGAAGCCGCGAGCGCCGCAGCGTCCAGCCGCCCGGTCAAGCGCAGCGGCAGCGCCATGTTGTACCAGGGGCTGCCGGGCTCCAATCGATCCAGGAACCAGAGCCGCGCTTGAGCGGGCGAGAGCGGGAACCGCCGGCCGTCGCGCGGCTGCCCCGGAATCGAGCCGCCCGCAGCCTCCCGTTTGCGCTCGCGGGCGAGCTGCATTTCGAACAGCCGCCGCTGCTTGGGTGGCAGCGCCGCGAGACGCCGGTCCTGGTCGTCGCTCGCCGCGCTCATGCCGGAACCTCGGCTTCGGAGAGGGATAAAACGTCGGGCAAAGCGGTCTCCACGTCGCGCACCGGCCGATAGGCGTAGATCACCGCCACCGAAGCGAGAGTCAGCACGCCGAACAGCATGAACATCAAGCCGACGCCGCGCCCCGGCCCCACCCCGATGACCCGCCCGACGCTGCCGGCGAGCAGCCCGCCGGGCAGCAGGAGCGGCTTGAAGACCCGGTCGGCCAGCACTCCGGCAGAGGCCCCGGCGAGTGGAAAGGCAATCCCGGCGATCATCCGCCGGATCGCGAACACGCGCCCCTGGAGATCCTGGGGCACCTTGCTCTGCCAGATCGCCTCGCTCGAACCGCGGATTACCGGCAGGGCGAACAGCGCGATGGACATCGCCGCCGCGACCAGCAGGGCGTTGGGCTGCAAACCTCCCAGCAACAGCATCGTGCCTTGGAGCAGCGTGAAGGCGAGGATGATCGGGATGCGACGTAGCGAACGGCGGCCGCCCCAGAGCCCCAGCGCCAGCCCGCCAACGACCGCGCCGACCGCCCCCGCGCTCACCACCCGCGCGAGCGTCGCGGCCGAGCCGAAGGAGAGCACCAACGGCGTCACTAGAATCTGCACCACCGAGAGGCAGTAGTTCGCGAAGGCGAAGAACAGCAGCAAGCCGAGCAGGCCCGGGCGCTTGCGGATGTAGGTCCAGCCGTAGAACGACTCGTAGAGCAGCGTGCCCCGCCCCTCTTCGCCCGCGGCGGAGGGCCGGGGCTTCGGGATTCGGGTCGCGAGCAGCGTCCCGGCGGCGAACAGGAACGAGCTGCAATCGATGAACAGGACGCCGCCCACCCCGATCCAATCCATCAGCATCACGGCGAGAAGGGGCGCGGCGATCTGCCCCGCGGCCGGTCCGAGCTGGGCCATGCCGTTGGCGCGCACGAGCTGCTCGCGGGGGACCAGCAACGCCGTGGCGGACGAGAAGGCCGGCAGCTGGAAGACGTTGAAGCAGCGGCTGGCCAGAACCAGCACGTAGACGTGCCAGATCTGGAGACCGCCGGCCCAGTAGAGGGCCGCCAGGGTGAGCGTGCAGGCCCCGGAGCCGAAGTTGTTGATCAGCAGCACCGAACGCCGGCCCCAGCGGTCGATCAGCGCGCCGGCCAAAGGCGACAGCAGCGTGTTCGGCAGGGTGGCGAACAGGGTGATGAGTGACAGGGCGGTCGCCGAGCCGGTCAGCTTGTAGGCCCACAACCCAAGCGCGAAGCCGGAGAGGCCGCTGCCCAGGGTGGAAACGACCTGGCCGAACCAGATGACCAGGAAGCTGCGCATCCCGCGCGGCGCCTGCGCCAGGCCGGCTTCGCTCATTTCGCCCGTTTCTCTCAATTTTCTCCGCCTTCTTCGATCAACAACTCTTCGGCGGCCAGCAGGGCGTCCAGCTCCTCGTCGGACAGCCCTTCGACCTCGTCCATCAGCCGGGCAACGCGCTCGTCGTCCGCTTCCACGGCCCGTTCCGCCTGCCCGGCGAAGCCGGCGGCCAGGCCGGCGATCGTCGGCTCGGCGAAGAAATGGGCGATCGTCAGCCCCGCGTCGAAGCGGTCGCGCAGCCGCGAGGTGATCTGGGTCGCCAGCAGCGAATGCCCCCCCAGCTCGAAGAAGCTGTCGTGGGCGCCGATTCCCTGAATGCCGAGGAACTCCTCCCAGACCGCGGCGACCGCCCGCTCGATCTCCCCCTCGGGAGCGACGTAGGCGGTCGAAAGCGCCGGCCGGCCATGGGTCGCCGCGACGCGCGGAGCGTCGGAGGGCGTTTCCGAGGCTGCCGCCACCGAACCGCCGCGACGCGCGAGCAGACCGGACAGGTCGCGCGTCGAGACCACCACCCGCGGCAGGCCGCTCGCCAGAGCGCGGTCGAATACCTCCAGCGCCTCGGCGGTCGCCATGCCGTGCTCCAGGCTCCGCCGCCGCACCTCTTCCAAATCCGGCGGCAGCTCGCCTTCCGCCACGATGCCCGTCTCGCTCCAGGTGTCCCAGCCGATCGCGAGCGTCAAGCCCTCCCGCTCCGCCGAACGCTCCAGAGCGAAGGCGTCGAGGAAGGCGCTCGCGGCGCAGAAATCGACCCGGCCGAAGCCGCCGAGCACCGAGTTGACCGCCGAGCAGAGCACCAGGAAATCGAGCGACGCGCTGACGCCCTCTCCATCGGGCGCATCGAGCACGGCGGCCAGGGCGCGCGCTCCGGAGACCTTCGGGGCGAGAACCGCCGAAGCCGCTTCCGGCGTCTTGGTCTGGATCATGCCGCCGCCCGCCACCCCCGCGGCTTGGATCGCGCCGTGGATCGGACCGAAGCGGCGGCGAGCCTCTCCTATCACCGCGCGGAGCGCCGCCTCGTCGCCGACATCGGCGCTCGCCACCAGTACCTCGGCGCCCAGCTCTTCGAGCGCGAGCACCCGGCGGACCTTCTCGGCGGTCGCCTCGGAGCGGCCGACCAGCACCAGCTTCGCTTGCACCGTCCGGGCGAGGTGCTCCGCAAGCGCCAGGCCCACACCGCCGAGCCCGCCGGTAATCAGATAGACGCCGCCCTGCCGCAGCGGCCCGGGCTCCAAGCGAGAAGGCTCGATCGCCTCGAAACCCTGCACCCAACGCCGGGCTCCCCGCCAGGCGACCGCGAATTCGGCGGCGGGAGGAGGTGCCGCGAGCGCGGCGAGCAGGTCCGCGGCGAGGTGATCGACCCGCGCGCGCTCCTGCCGGCTGCCGCGCGCGGGAAGGTCGAGGTCGATCGAGCGGCAGGCGAGGTTCGCGATCTCCTGCGGCGCCACCCGGACGGGTCCCAAGACGAGGGCTTTCTCGGGTTCGATCCGCTCGTCGCCGGTCACCGCCTGCACACCGCTCGTGACCACTTCCAACCGGACCGGCCGCGGCAGACCCCGGTCGGCGACCGCTCCCTCGAGAGCCGTCAGGCTGTGGAACCCGAGATCCTCCTTGGGAATCCCCGCCGGCCCCTCCCCCACGCACCAGAGGTGAACGATGCCGTCGGGGATTTCGCCCAGCTCGCGGAGCAGCGTATCCAGATCGCTCCGCTCGCGGGGGCGCACGGTCCAGGTTTCGTCGCCGGTGCGTTCGAATCCCGCTCCCGGTTGGACGGTCGCTACCTGATGGCCCAACTCACGTAGGCGCTCGGCCAGCAGCCTCCCCAACCCGTACCGGTCCAGAAACAAGAGCCAGCGGGTGGAGGGAGCGGAAGTCGAAAGCCGAGAGGACGCCGACTGGCGCCAGGAGGGGGCGTAGAGCCACTCCACGACCTCCGACCGCCGCCGCAGCGCGCTTCGGCGTTGCAGCTCTTCAAACGTCTGGCGCCGGGGCTCGACCCAATAGAGCTGGCGCTCGAACGGATAGCTCGGCAGGCGCAACCGGCGGCGGCGCGCGCCGGAATGGAAACCTTTCCAATCGACGGCCGCTCCGGCCAGCCAGAGCTTGGCGAGCGCCTGGTGCAGGAAGACGGCGTCGGACTGGCGGTCCTGCGGGTGGCGCAGCGAATGGAGCACCGTCTGCCCCGCCGGCCGCAAGGGGTGCTGCATCACCAGTGTGCTCAAAGTCTGGCCGGGGCCGACCTCCAGGAAAATCCGATCGCCGTCGGCGAGCAGCTCGGCGATGCCGTCGCCGAAGCGCACGGTCTGGCGCAGATGGCGCACCCAATACTGAGGGTCGGCCGCGTCCGCGGCGGTCATCCAGGTGCCGGTGACGTTCGAGATGTAGGGGATGCCGGGAGGCGAGAGCGCGAGCGTCGCCACGAAGTCGCCGAACTCGCGCAGGATCGGCTCCACCACGGTCGAATGGGCGGCGACCGCGATGTGCAGGCGGCGGGCGTCGATGCCGTGCGCCGCGAACGCCTCGCGGGCCTGCCCGATCGCTTCGGCCGGACCGGAGACGACGGAGAACGCGGGACCGTTGACCGCAGCGATCGAGAGTTGCTCTCCGATTTCGGGCAGAAGAGCCAAAACCTCCGATTCGGGCAGAGGCACGGAGAGCATGCCGCCCTCCGGCAGGGTCTCGAACAGCCGGCCGCGCAGCGCCACGAGCGCCACCGCGTCTTCGAGCGCCAGGACTCCGGACAAATGGGCGACCGCGTACTCTCCCAGGCTGTGGCCGATCATCGCCTGCGGCGCGACACCCCACGACATCCACAACCGGGCGAGAGCCACCTCGACGGCGAACAGGATCGGCAGGGCGATCGACGTGCGCTCGATCTCGCGCGCGGTCTCCTCCGCCTCCTCGGGCTCGGGGAACAGATAACGGCGCAGGTCGGCGTCGACGTGGGGCTCGAACAGGCGCAGGCAGAGGTCCACCTGCTCCCGAAACACCGGTTCCGAGCGGTAGAGGTCGAGGCCCATGTTCGCGTACTGCGCGCCGCCGCCCGCGAACAAGAAGACGACCGGCCGGTCGGCAGCCTCCTGGATCTGGGACAGCACCCGCTTGGGGTCGCGGGATTCGAGCGCCGCGGCGGCGGTTTCCGAGTCGTCCTCGCAGACCACCGTGCGGCGGTGGGCGAAGGCCTTGCGGCCCACTTGCAGCGTGAACGCCACGTCGGCGAGCGATGGCTCCGGATGCTCGCTCAGATGCCGCGCGAGGTTGTCCGTCGCCTGATCGAGCGCCGCCTCGCTGCGGGCCGAGAGCACCAAAAGCTGGGTGGATCTGGACGGACCGGAAGGGGGCACGGCGGGCACCTGTTCCAGAATCACGTGAGCGTTGGTTCCGCCGATGCCGAAAGCGCTCACCCCGGCGCGCCGGGGCGTTCCCTCGGCCGGCCAGGGGATGAGCCGATCGACGACGTAAAACGGCGTGGCCGGTAGGTCGAGCGCAGGGTTCGGTCGCTCGAAGTGGAGCGACGGCGGCAGCTCGCCGCGCTCGACCGCGAGAGTCGCCTTGATCAGCCCCGCGACGCCGGCCGCCGTGTCGAGATGGCCGATGTTGGACTTCACCGAGCCGATGCCGCAAAAGCCGGTCTTATCGGTTCCGAGCCGGAAGGCTTGAGAAAGCGCGCGGACCTCGATCGGATCGCCGAGCGCCGTGCCGGTTCCGTGGGTTTCGACGTAGCGGATCGTCTCGGGCTCGACCCCCGCCACGGCGTGGGCCTGGGAGATCACCGCCGTCTGCCCCTCAACGCTCGGCGCCGTGTAGCCCACCTTGACCGAGCCGTCGTTGTTGATCGCCGAGCCTTTGATCACGGCGTAGATCGAGTCGCCGTCCGCGAGCGCGTCGTCCAGCCGCTTGAGCACCACGGCGGCCGCGCCGTTGCCCACCACCGTCCCTTGTGACCGCTCGTCGAACGCCCGGCAATGGCCGTCGCGGGCAAGGATGCCCCCCTCGTGGTAGGTGGTGCCCGACTTGATCGGAAAATAGAGCGTGACTCCCCCCGCGAGCGCCAGATCGCACTCGCCGTGCAGCAGGTGCTGGCAGGCGAGGTGGACGGCCACCAGCGAGGTCGAGCAGGCGGTCTGGACGTTCAGGCTCGGCCCCTTGAGGTTCAGCTTGTACGAGACCCGCGTGGGCAGGAAATCCTTGTCGTTGCTGATCGTCGCCTGGAAGCCGCCGACCGCCGCCATCAGCTCCGGGTTCGAGTAGAGGTTGATCAGGTAGGTGTTGAGTCCCGAGCCGGCGAACACCCCGATCGAGCCGGGATGGCGGCCGGGATCGCAGGCGGCGTTTTCGAGCGCCTCCCAGGCAACCTCCAAAAACATCCGCTGCTGCGGATCGATGATCTCCGCCTCGCGCGGCGTGTAGCCGAAAAAACCAGCGTCGAACCAGCCGATCCCGTCGGGAACCCCTTTGGCGTTGATGTAGTTGGGGCTGCGGATCAGGTCGGGATCGAATCCGGAAGCGAGCAGTTCCTCCTCGCTCCAGTTGGAGATCGACTCGACCCCGGCGCGCAGGTTGCTCCAGAACTTCTCGACGTCCGTCGCCCCAGGGAATCGGCCGCTCATGCCGACGATCGCAATCTCGCTCCCCCGCCGGGCCTGGGTACCAAGGCGCAACTCGGCCCGCAGGCGGCCGGGCTCGGAAGCCGTGAGAGAGGCCGGTTCAGGACGCAGGTGGCGGGCGAGCGCCGCGATGGTCGGGTGCTGGAAAAGCTCGACCATCGAGAGCCGCGCGCCGAAGTCGTCGGGCAGACTCTCGCGCAGCCGCAGGTGGACCTGCGCCAGCAGCAGCGAATGGCCGCCGAGATCGAAGAAGTTGTCTTGGACGCCGACCCGCTCGAGGTTCAAGACGGCGCGCCAGGCGTCGGCAATGATCGCTTCGAGGCGGCTCTTCGGCGCGGCGGTCGGCTCGGGTCGCTCGGCGCCTTGTGCGGACGGAGCCGGGAGAGACTTGCGGTCCACCTTACCGTTGGGCAAAAGGGGAAGCTCGGCCAAATCCACGAACGCCGAGGGCACCATGTATTCGGGCAGCTTGGCTCGCAGATCGCGGCGCAGCTCGCCGCTCTCGACAGGGGCTCCTCCCGCCACCACGTAGGCGGTCAGCCGTGGATCGCCGGGCGTGTCCTCCCGGACCACGACCACGGCGGCGCGCACTGCCGGATGCTGTTCGAGGGCAGCCTCGATCTCTCCCAGCTCGATGCGGTAGCCACGCACCTTCACCTGGTGGTCGATGCGGCCGAGGAATTCCAGCTCGCCATCGCCCAGCCAGCGGGCAAGATCGCCGGTTCGGTAGAGCCTCGCGCCTCCGTTCACCGAGAAAGGGTCGGGCAGGAAACGTTCGGCCGTGAGATCGGGGCGGCCGCGGTAGCCGCGGGCGAGTCCCGCTCCGCCGACCCACAGCTCTCCGGGGACTCCGACGGGCGTCGGCTGAAGGGCGGAATCGACGACGTAGATCGTTGTGTTGGCGATCGGCCGGCCAATCGAGACCGGCGTGGTACTCTCGCCGATTCCCGACTCCACGAGGTGTAGGGCGGACCAGATCGTCGTCTCGGTGGGGCCGTACATGTTCCATAGCGAACCGGCGCGGGCCGCGATCTCGTGCGCCAGTTTCGGCGGCAAGGCTTCGCCGCCGCACAGCGCTTTAAGCCCCGCGCCTCCCTGCCAACCGGCGTCGAGCAAAAGACGCCAGGTGGAGGGAGTGGCCTGGAGCACGGTCGCGGCGGCGAGGCGGGAGAGGAGACGCATCCCGTCCGCCGCGAGCGCGCGGCTCGCGAGTTCGACCTCCGCACCAGTGATCAGCGGCAGGAACAGCTCCAGGCCTGCGATGTCGAACGAGAGCGAGGTGACCGCGATCAGCCTATCGGTGGCGACCAAGCCGGGCTGTTCCGCCATCGATTCGAGGAAATTGATCAGCGCGCCATGAGCGATCTGCACGCCCTTGGGACGGCCGGTCGAGCCGGAGGTGTACAGGATGTAGGCGAGCGATTCGGAGGAAGTGGGGACGCCGGAATCGACGTCGCTTTCTTCGAAATCGAGATCGATTCGCTCGACGCGGGCATTGCTTGGGGGCACGGTCGCGAGAAGACCGGCTTCGGTCAGCACCAGCGGCGCGCCCGAGTCCTCCAACATGTAGGAGAGGCGCTCTTTGGGGTACGCCGGATCGAGCGGCAGATAGGCTCCGCCCGCTTTCCAGACCGCGAGCAGCGCGACCGGCAACGCGACCGATCGATCGAGATAGATGCCGACGCGCACCTCCGGCCCTACGCCCAGAGCGACCAGCCGGCGGGCCAGGCGATTCGCGCGGGCTTCGAGCTGGGCGTAGGAGAGGGTCTCGCCGTCGGAGGTAACCGCCGGGGCTTCGGGAGTCCGCGCCGCCTGCTCGGCGATCCGTACGTGCGTCGGCCGCCCGAGGTCACCGTCGTAGCTGCGCGCCGTGGCGTTCCACTCGGTGATCAGTTGCCTCTTTTCGTCGTCCGAGAGAATGCGAAGCCGGGAGATGCGCTCGTCGGGGGCGTCCGCCGCCGCTTCCAGCAGACGGGTCCAGTGGCTGGCCATGCGGCGCACCGTCGTCTCGTCGAACAGATCGGTGTCGTATTCGAGAATCCCTCGGACTTCGCCGCCGTCGTCGGAGAGGAAGAAGGTCCACTCGTAGCGCGACGCTCCGATGTCCGCCTCCAGGCGGCTCCAGGCGAGGCCGGAAGCGGCGGCCGGTTCCAGAGCCGCGGCGGCGACCGTCTCAAGGCTCAGCATCACCTGGAAGATCGGGCTGCGCGCCAGATCGCGGCGGACTTTCAGCTCCTCGACCAGCCGCTCGAAGGGGAGGTCCTGGTGACCGTAGGCGCCGACCGTGGTCTCGCGCACCTGCGATAAAAGCTCACTGAAGGAAGGGTCGCCCGAAAGGTTGGCGCGCAGCGGCAGATTGTTGAGAAACAGACCGATCAGGCCCTCGATCTCGCTGCGGGTCCGACCGGCGACCGGGGTGCCGACCACCAGGTCGGTCTGGCGGGTGTAGCGATGGAGGAGCGTCTTGAAACCGGCCAATAGGACCATGAACAGCGTGGCGCCCCTATCGTGGGCGGTGCCGCGCAGACGCTCCGTGAGCCCTGTCGGGAAGAGCACCGGGAGCTTCGCGCCGCGAAAGCGCTGGAACGGCGGGCGCGGCCGGTCGAGCGGCAGCTCCAGGACGGGTAGCTCGCCGCCGAGAACTCCGCGCCACCAGGCGAGCCGCTCTTCCAGGGCCGGGCCGACAAGCTCCGCGCGCTGCCAAACGGCGTAGTCGGCGTACTGGATCGGGAGGGCCGTCAGCGGCGAGGCCTCGCCGCGCGAGAAGGCGTCGTAGAGGGCCCCCAGCTCGCGGACCAGGATTCCCATCGACCAGCCGTCGGAGACGATGTGGTGCATCGCGAGCACCACGGCGTGGTCCTCGGGGGAAAGGCGCAGCAGGCAGAGGCGCCAGAGCGACCCGCGCTCGAGGTCGAACGGCGCGCGGACTTGGGCCCGCAGCAGGCGCTCGGCTTCTCCCCTTTCAGCGGGGATCGCTTCGAGCGCGACCACAGGCAGGGTAAACGGCCGCGGCGGCGCGATCCGTTGAATCGGCTGTCCTTCGGAGACCCCGAACGCGGTGCGCAGGATCTCGTGGCGGCGGACGATCTCTTCGATCGCGCGTTCGAGCAGCGCGGGTTTGAGCGGCCCGGCGACGCGGAGGCCCAGCGGCATGTTGTAGCCGGCGCCGGTCGGATCGAGCTGGTAGAGGAACCAGAGGCGCGCTTGGGCGAACGAGAGCGGCAGCGGCTGGTCGCGCGGCGCGCGGGGAATTGTCACCGGGGTGATCGGGAGAGGTCCGGAAACCGCCAGCAGCGGAGCCAACTCGGCGATCGTCGGCGCGTCGAAGAAGGCCGCTAGCTGCAGCTCGACGCCGCTGCGGTCTCGGACCCGCGAGACCAGCTGGGTGGCCATCAGCGAGTGTCCCCCCAGCTCAAAGAAGCTGTCGTGGACGCCGACCGGCGCGAGGCCCAGCATCTGTTGCCAGATCTCGGCGAGCAGTTGTTCGGTCGGGTCGCGCGGCGCGGCGTACGGGGTTTCGAGATCGGGGCGTGGGTGGTGCGGACCTAGAGTTTGGGCAGGGACCGCAAGAACGGCAGGTACGGCAGAAGCATCAGGAAGGTAAGAAACGGCGGGCGCCTGAGCGTGTGTCTGGGCGGGTTGGGGCGGATCGATCCAATATCGCTGGCGCTCGAACGGATGGCTCGGCAGGGGAACGCGTAGGCGCCGCTCGCGGGCGTAGAAGCCGCGCCAGTCGATTCGCGCTCCGGCCAGCCAGAGGCGGCCGAGGGCGGTGAGCAGATACGCCTCGTCAGACTCTTCGGCCTCGCGGTTGCGCGGCGGGCGCTGGGACTGGATCACCGCCCGCGATTTGGCGGCGTCGGGATGCTGCCGCGCCAGGGTGCTCAACGCGCGGCCGGGGCCGACCTCCAGGAGCGCCAGATCTTTGTCGCGCAGTAGCTCGGCGAGACCGGGCGAGAAGCGGACCGTGCCGCGCAGATGGCGGACCCAGTAGTCGGGGTCCGTCGCCTCCTCGGCGGTGATCCAGGTGCCGGTGAGGTTCGACAAATACGGCCGCTCCGGCGGGTGCAGGCGGATCTTCCGCACCTCTCGACCGAACACTTCGAGGGCGGGGTCCATCATGGCGGAATGGAAGGCGTGCGAGGTGTGGAGCCGCCGGGCTTCGATACCGCGGGTCGCGAGATCGACCTCAAGCGCCGCGATGGCGTCGGCCGGCCCAGAGACGACGCAGAGTGCAGGGGAGTTGACCGCGGCGAGCGACAGCTCGGTTCCCAACATCGCCACCACTTCGGCTTCGGGCAACGGCACGCTCAGCATCGCCCCTTCGGGCAGGTAGTCCATCAGCCGCCCGCGGGCGGAAACCAGGGCAAGCGCGTCTTCGAGCGACAGGACCCCCGCCAGGCACGCCGCCACGTATTCGCCGATCGAATGGCCGAGCATGGCGGCGGGCTCGATCCCCCACTCGATCCAGAGCCGGGCGAGCGCGTATTCGACAACGAACAGCGCCGGCTGGGCGTTCGCGGTCCTCTCCAATCGAGCCGCGGAATCGCTTCCTTCGCCGAGGATCACCGCGCGGAAGTCGGCGCCGAGCACCTCACAGCAACGATCGATTTCAGATCGAAAGGTCGGCTCGGCTTGATAAAGACCGCGCGCCATCTCCGGATGCTGGGTTCCCTGTCCGGGGAAGAGGAACGCCACCGGCCGGTCCGCCCGCTCCTCGCGACGGGAAAGCACGCGCTTCGGATCGAGATTTTGTAGAGCTGCCGCCGCGTCGGCCGGGTCGCGCGCCACGACGATCCGGCGATGGCCGAAGGCGCGGCGGCCGATCTTCAAAGTGTAGGCGGCGTCGGCGAAATCGATTTCAGGATGTCCGACGAGATGCTCCGACAGCTCCGCGGTCGCGATCTCCAACGCGGTCTCGGTGCGGGTCGAAAGAACCAGCAGCTGCCAGGGGCGCGAAGAGCTGCCCGGCGCGCGCTCCGGCGCCTCTTCGAGAGCGAGATGGGCGTTGGTTCCGCCGACGCCGAACGAGCTGACGCCGGCCCGGCGCGGCGCCTCTCCCTTGGGCCAGGGGCGCGCCGCGGTGTTGACGAAGAACGGCGAGGCCGCCCAATCGATCTCCGGATTCGGCGTCCGGCAATGGAGGCTCGCCGGGATCAGCTCGTTTTCGAGTGCTAAGACGGTTTTGATCACGCCCGCGACTCCCGCCGCCGCCTCCAGGTGGCCAAGGTTGGTCTTGAGCGAGCCGACCGCGCAGAAGCCTCTTCGCTCGGTGCCGCGGCGGAAGGCGTGGGTCAACGCGGCGATCTCGATCGGGTCGCCCATCGGCGTTCCGGTGCCGTGCGCCTCAATGTAGGAGATCGACTCGGGCGCAAAGCCCGCGAAGTCGTGCGCCGCGGCGATCGCCTCGGCCTGGGAATCGACGCTGGGCGCCGTGTAGCCCACTTTGTTCCAGCCGTCGTTGTTCACCGCCGAGCCCTGGATCACGGCGCGGATCGAGTCGCCGTCGGCGAGCGCATCCTCCAGCCGCTTGAGCACGAGGGCACCGGCGCCGCTCCCCATCACCGTCCCGGCCGCTTCGGCGTCGAAAGCCCGGCAGTGGCCGTCGGGCGAGAGGATGCTCCCCTTCTGGTAGAGGTAGCCCGCCCGGTGCGGCACGGTCAGGCAAACGCCGCCGACCAGTGCCATGTCGCACTCGTAGCCGAGAAGGCTCCGGCAGGCGAGATGGGCGGCGACAAGCGAGGTCGAGCAGGCGGTCTGGACCGCGAGGCTCGGCCCGCGCAGGTTCAGGAGGTACGAGATGCGGGTGGCCAGATAATCCTTATCGGAGAGCTGGCGCAGCGCGGCGATCTCGGCCGGATGCAGCGAGGCGACGTTCGGCAGGACGTTCCACAGCAGGTACTGGTTGAACTGACATCCGACGTAGACGCCGATCGCGCCGTCATAACCCTGCGGGTCGTAGCCGGCGTTGCCGAACGCCTCCCACGCGCACTCCAGGAACAGCCGGTGCTGGGGATCGAGGAGAGACGCCTCGCGCGGGCTGAAGCCGAAGAACCGGGCGTCGAACCGGTCGATCCCGGGGAGCCAGGGCGAGGCGCGGACGTAGCGCGGGTCTTTCCAGGTCTCCAGCGGCAGGCCCGACGCTGCGAGATCCGCTTCGGTGACCGGGTAGATGCACTCGATCCCGTCGCGGAGGTTGCGCCACAGCTCGGGCAACGTCGGGGCGCCCGGGAAGCGCCCGGCGAGGCCGATGATCGCGATGCCGTTGCCCGGCGCCGATTCTTCGTCGATGTCGTGGAGGGGGCTCATGCGCCCTTCCTCGCTTTGGCGGCGCGCCGTTGGCGTTCGATCGCGAGCTTGGCGCGATCGACGCGCTGCTCGACCGCCGCGAACGACGGCGCCTGCGGCGGCCCCGACCGGTCGAGGTGGGTGGCGAGCGTGCCGACGGTCGGGAAGCGGAATAGATCGACCAGCGGAAGATCGCGTCCGAGCCGCTCGCGCAGATGGACGCGCACCTGCGCGATGGTGAGCGAGTTGCCGCCCAGATCGAAGAAGTTGTCGTACAGGCCCACCCGGTCGAGGCGCAGCACCTCGCGCCAGACCTCGGCGATCATCCGTTCGAGGTCAGTCCCCGGCTCGACGAACGGCGCTTCGAGATCCGGCCGCTCGCCCCCTGGAACCGGCAGTGCCCGGCGGTCCAGCTTGCCGTTCGGTGTCCGCGGCAGGGCGTCGAGAGCGACGAACCAGGACGGCACCATCGGCTCCGGCAGCCGCTCGCGGAGATACCCGCGCAGAGTCTCGGCTCCGAGAGGAGAATCGGTCGGCACCACGTAGGCCGCGAGGCGCGTCTCACCCTCTTCCTCGCGCGCCAGGACCACCGTCTCGCGGATCCCCGGGTGACGGGCGAGCGCCGCCTCGATTTCGCCCAGCTCGACGCGGTAGCCGCGAACGTTCACCTGGTCGTCGGCGCGGCCGAGGAACTCCACCGTGCCGTCGAGACGATAGCGGCCGAGGTCGCCGGTGCGGTAGATACGATCGGCCGGATCGTTCCTTTCCAAATTGACGATGAACTTCGCGGCGGTGGCCGCCGGATCACCGAGATAGCCCTGCGCGAGATAGGGGGTACGCACGTAGATCTCACCGCGCTCGCCCCGGCCGAGGGCTCCAGCGCGGGAAAGCACCAGGATCTGCACTCCGTCGATGCCGCGACCGAGCGGCACTCTGCCTTCGCCCGAATCGGCATTCACCTCGTACCAGGCCATCGCCTGCGGCGTCTCGGTGGCGCCGTAGAAGTTGACCGCCGTGGCTTCCGGGGTGAGCCGCTTCAATCGCGTCACATCGCTTGCCGAAAGTGCGCCGCCGCCGTAAAACGCCCACCGAAGGGAAGGAAGGATCGAGGCAATCCCAGGTTCGGGCTCGCGTTCGGGAGTCGCCGAGGCGAGAAGCTGCCCGAGCGCGGGGGTCAGGTGGATCGTCGTCACTTCCTGACGCGCGAGCCAGGTGAGCAGCAGCCCCGGCTCGCGCATCTCTTCGGCGCCCGGCACGCAGAGCGTGGCGCCCAGCCAGAGGGGAGCGAAGACGTCGCGCAACAGCGGGTCGTGGGAGAGCCCGGCGAGCAGGCTGAAGCGGTCTTCTTTCCCGAGATGGAAGGTCTCGGCATGCCACGCGAGGAAGTGCGACACGGGTCGGTGAAGCCCCAGGATTCCCTTCGGTGTCCCCGTCGAGCCGGAGGTGAACGCGACGTAGGCGAGGTCGTCCGGCCCGTTCGGTACGTCCGGCACCAGGTCCTCAAACACCTCGTCGGTCCCGAGGGCGATCCGGCAGCGAAGGGAAAGGCCCGCCATCGTCTCTTCGAGAGCGGCAGGCAGCGCAGCGACCTCGATCAGCGCGCGCGGCCGGGCCTGGTCGAGACAGGCGGCCAGGCGCGGCGCCGGATAGGCGGCGTCAAGGATCAGGAACGCCGCGCCCGCGCGCCAGGTGCCGAGCATCGCCTCGACCAGGCCGCCGGAGCGCCGGGCGTAGATCGCGACCAGGTCCCCCGCACCGATTCCATGAGAGCGGAGCTGCCCGGCGATCCGGCGGCTCGCAGCGTCCAGGTCGCCGTAGGTCCAGTTTCGCTCGTCCGAAAGAATCGCCGGGCGCTCGGGCGCGGAGGCGGCGTGCGCGGCGAAACGCGCCACGACCGATCCGGGCCAGGCGGCGGGCAACGGCAGCGTCGGGTCGGGCAGAATCTCCCGGTCCGTTGCGAGCCGGAGCGAGAAATCGTCGATCGACCGCTCGGGCGCGGCGACGATTTGGGCGAGCAGCGATTCGAGCTGCGCCGCCAGGATCTCGATCCGCGCCGGGTCGAACAGGTCGGCGTTGTAGACCCACTCGAACCCTAAGCCGCCATCGTGCTCGGCAGCGTAGAGCGTCAGGTCGAACTTGGCGCCGGGCGCCGAAGCGGGGACGGCCTCAAGAGCCAGCCCGGGCAGCTCGACCTTCACTTCCGGAAGGTTGAGCAGGTTGAAGAAGACCTGGAACAGCGACGTGCGGCCCAGATCACGGGCAGGCCGCAGGTCGTCGAGGATTTTTTCGAACGGCACGTCCTGGTGCGCATAGGCCCCGAGCGCCCCCTCGCGGACGCGCGCCACCAGTTCCGCGAAGCTCGGCGAGCCTGACAGGTCCGTGCGCAGGGCGAGCGTGTTGAGGAACAGCCCGATCAGCCCCTCGGTTTCGATCCGGCCGCGGCCGGCGATCGGCGTGCCGACCACCAGATCCTCCTGGCCGGAGTGGCGGGAGAGCAGCAGATCGAACGCGGCAAGCAGGGTCATGAACAGCGTGGCGCCCTGGCGGCGCGACAGCGCGCGCAGCTCGTCCGCGAGCGCCGCGGAGAGCCTGACCGAGCGCTGGCCGACGCGGAAGGTCTGCACCGCCGGGCGCTGCCGGTCGGTGGGCAGGTCGAGCCGCGGCGGCGCGCCGGAGAGCTGGCGCCGCCAGTACCCGAGCTGCCGTTCGAGGGCAGGACCCGCCAGCCAGGCCCGCTGCCAGGCGCCGTAGTCGGCGTACTGGATCGCGGGCTCCTGCAGCGGCGAAGCTTCGCCGCGGGCGAACGCGCCGTAGAGGGCGGCCAACTCTTCGAGCAGCAGGCCCTGTGACCAGCCGTCCGAGATCACGTGATGGACGGTGAGAAGGCCGGTATGCTCCTCCTCGCCGAGACGCAGCAGCGTCGCGCGCAGGAGCGGGCCGCGGGCGAGGTCGAACGGCTGTACAACCTCTTCGGCGATCCGCCGGGAGGCTTCTCCTCGACGCGTCTCCGAAGGCAGAGCCGCGAGATCGACGACCGGGCAGACGAGCGGCACAGCGGGCGCGATCACCTGGACCGGCTCGGCGCCGATCAGGCGGAACGTGGTCCGCAGCGTCTCGTGCCGGCGCACGACCTCGGAGAGGGCGCGGTCGAACAGCGGGCGCCGCAGACGCCCGGCGAGCTGCACCGTGGCCGAAAGATTGAACGTCGCGCTGCCGGCCTCCAGCTGATCCAAGAACCAGATCCTCTCCTGGGCGAACGACAGCGGGATGCGCTCGCCGCGCGGTACGGCAAGGATCGGCGGCGCCTCCGGCTCGGCCGGGTCTCCGGCCACCCGGACTCTTCCCACCTCGGCCGTCAGGGCTGCGACGGTCGGGAAGGCGAACAAGGCCCGCACCGGCAGCTCGATCGCGAACGTCTGCCGAAGGCGGGAGACCACCCGGGTGGCGAGCAGCGAATGGCCGCCGAGATGGAAGAAATCGTCGGTGGCGCCGACGCGCTCCACCCCGAGGACCTCCGCCCAGATCCCGGCCACCAGCTCCTCTTCCGGCGTCGAGGGCAAACGTCCGGCCGCGCCGCGCCCGTCCCCCGGCTCGGTCCCGATCGCCAGCTTCTCCAGAGCCCGGCGGTCGATCTTGCCGTTCGCGGTGAGCGGCAACGCGGGGAGGGCGATGAAGGCGGAGGGCACCATGTGCGCGGGCAGACGGGCGGCGAGGTAATCGCGCAGATCGCCCGCTCCTTGAGGCGCCACATACGCCATCAGCCGCAGCCCACTATCACCTTCCGGGCGCGCCAACACCGCCGCTTCGGCAACCGCGGGATGCCCGACCAGGGCGGCCTCGATCTCCCCCAACTCGATGCGGAAGCCGCGGATCTTGACCTGGAAATCGCGGCGTCCCAGAAATTCGAGATCGCCGTCCGTTCGCCAGCGGGCGAGGTCGCCGGTCCGGTAGAGGCGCGAGCCCACTCCCGCGGAGCCACCGAAAGGATCGGGCACGAAGCGCTCGGCGGTCACATTCGGACGATCGAGATAGCCGCGGGAGAGCCCCGCGCCGCCCAAGAACAGCTCCCCCGGCACGCCGGCCGGCACGGGAGCCAAGGCGCCGTCCAACACGTACGCCCGGGTGCCCCCGACCGGCCGGCCGATCGTCGGCGCGGCGGGCGTTCCCCGTTCCACTAGCACAAACGTCGAGTACGTGGTGTCTTCGGACGGGCCGTAGAGGTTGAGGACCCGCTCGACCCCGGGTTGCGCGTAGATCTTCTCGACGAGCGCGCGCTGGAGCGGCTCGCCCGCCAAGTTCACCGTGCACACCGAAAGGGGCAAGGCCTCCAAGCGCACCAGCTCGGCGATCGCCGAGGGGACGGTGTTGACCAGGGTGATTTCGACTCCCGCGGCGCGGGCCGCCTCCGCCGCGGCGGGCAGCGCCAGCGCATCCTCGGCGAGGATCACCGTCCCGCCGCGGCTCAACGGCACGAACAGTTCGAAGATCGACAGGTCAAAGCTGATCGAGGTGGCGGCGAGCACCCCGGCAAGCTCCGCGGACGAAAAGACCGCGCCCGCCCAGCGCACGAAGGCGACGGCGCTCCGGTGACCGATCGCCACACCTTTCGGAACGCCGGTCGAGCCCGAGGTGTAGATCACGTAGGCGAGCTGGTCGGGATCGGAATGTCCCGGAGCGGACGGCACCGCGGGGCCGACCGTCGAGATCTCAAGGCTGGGGCCGAGCCGCAAGACCGCACCCGAATCTTCGAGCACGAACCGCCGCCGCTCTTCCGGATAGGCCGGGTCGAGCGGCACGTAGGCGCTCCCCGCCTTGAGCACGGCGAGCAGGGCGACAACCAGATCCGCCGACCGGTCGAGACTGACGGCGACCCTTCTCTCCGGACCGACCCCCAGCTCGCGCAGGCGGAGCGCCAGCCGATTGGCCCGCTCGTCGAGATCGCGGTAGCTCAGCCGCTCGGCGCCGGCCACCAGGGCGAGAGCGTCCGGAGTGCGCAGCGCCTGTGCTTCGATCAGATCGTGCAGACAGGCGTCGTCGTCCGCCAATTCGTCTCCCGTCGCCCACTCGTGCAGCCCCTGTTGGCGCTCGGCCGGCGAGAGCCACGGCAGCTCCGCCATCCGGCGCTCGGGGTTCGCCACGGCGCCTTCGAGCAGGATCTCGAACCGGGCGAGCAGACGCTCGACGGTGCCGGGATCGAACAGCTCCGAGGCATATTCGAGTGATCCGGCGAGGTGCCACGCGTCCCCTTCCCCCCGCTCGGCGACCGCCAGGGTCAGCTCGAATTTGGACGTGCCGCTCGCCGTCGCGAGGGGCGAGAGGACGAGATCGGAGAGCGCCGCCGTACCAGGCGGCGCGTTCTGGTAGGCGAGCATCACTTGGAACAGCGGCGGCCGCGACAGATCGCGCCCGGCCTCGAAGGCCTCCACCAGACGCTCGAACGGCACCTCCGCATGGGCGAACGCGCCGAGGCTCGAGACGCGGGTCCGCGCCAGCAGCTCGCTGAACGTCGGGCCGTCGGCGAGATCGCCCACCAGCACGAGGGTGTTGACGAACAGGCCGATTAAGCCTTCGGTCTCGGCGCGGTTTCGGTTCGCGACCGGTGAACCGACCGCCACGCGCTCCTGGCTGGAGAGGCGGCCGAGCAGCGCCTGGAACATCGCCAGGACGGCCATGAACAGAGTGGCGTCCTCGCGCCGGCAGAGGTCGCGCAGCCGCCGCGACAGCCCGGCCGGCAGGGCGAACCGGCGTTCGCCGCCGCGCAGGCTCTGGATCGCCGGGCGCGGCCGGTCGGTCGGCAGATCGAGCGCTACATCGGCGAGCCGCTCGCGCCACCAGGCGAGCTGCGCATCGAGCGCCGGGCCGGCGAGCCGGCCGCGTTGCCAGGCGGCGTAGTCGGCGTACTGGATCGGCAGCTCCGATAGAGGCGAGTGTTCCCCCGCCGCGAAGGCGGCATAGAGCGCCGCCACCTCGCGGATGTAGATCCCGAGCGACCAGCCGTCGGCGATGACGTGATGCAAAGTGAGGAGGACCGTCCACTCGGTCTCCGATAGGCGCAGGAGCGTCAGGCGGACGAGCGGCCCGGCCGCGAGGTCGAACGGCCGCGCTGCCTCCCGCCGGCCCAGCCGTGCGGCCTCTTGCCCCTTCGCCGCATCCGACAGACCCGACAACTCGACCTGCGGCAACGCCGTCGCGGCCCCAATCCGCGGCGGCGCCACATGCTGAACCGCCCGGCCGTCGCTCGCCGCGAACGTGGTGCGCAGCGTCTCGTGGCGGCGCGCGACCTCGAAGGCGCTCGCCGCGAGAGCCGGCACCGACAGGCGCCCTTCCAGACGGAACGCGGCGGGGACGTTGTAGGCGGCGCTGCCCGGATCGAGCTGATCCAGGAACCAGAGCCGCTCCTGGGCGAGCGACAGGGCGGCCGGCTCGCCGGGCTTACGCGGAAGCCGTGGGATCGGCGCCCAGGTTTCTCCCGGACCGGCCGCTTCGACGGCTTCGATCTCATAGCCGAGCCGCGCGGCGAGAGCGCGAGCCGGGTCTCCCAGGAAGCTCTCGTCTAGATCCTCGCGCCAGCGTTCGGCGACTCCCGGATCGACGCGGCCGTGGCGGTGGAATTTGACGTCGCCGAGCATCCGCGACTCTTCGTACGGCCCGTCGGTCATCCGCGCCTGGGCGTCGGCGTAGGGCTCGGCCATCTCGGGGCGGTAATCGAGATCGAGGAAGGCGCAGATCGCCGCCAGCTCGGCTGCCGGGTCGCGCACCAGATCCTCGAAGCGCAATCGGTGTTGGCGCGCCGCGGGCACCCCGGCGAGGAAACGCTCGACGTTGTCGTGGCTCGCGAGCCAGACCAGCTCCGCCAGCTCGCGGCGCGAGAACGGATGGCGGTGGCGGAAGAAGACCTGCTCCAGCCGCGCCTCTTCGAACGAGCGGATCATGCCGTAGGGATGGCGCGCCAGGTGGAGGTAGCGCGGCTCTTCAAAGCTCTGCTCGATGCGCGCAAGCAGGGCAGGGTCGAGCGCGTAGGAGGGGGTCTTGTCCACCAGCAGACGGTCGCCGAGCCAACCCTGAAGCCGGCGGGTCAGCTCTTGGGTCGGCAACGCCTCGGCCTCGGCGGCGGCGAGAATCTCGGCCGCCTCGTCGGGGCCG
>DATMZU010000142.1:0-4997 GCA_035607435.1 Thermoanaerobaculia bacterium
CCCTCCGGGTCGCACTCGATCACCACGTCGTACTCCTGGCCGTGCCAGCGGACGAACAGGCTCCGGGCTCCGGTTTCGACCGCCCGGATCGCGTCGTCGTTGTCCAGGCGCCAGGGGCGTCCGTCGGATGCCCGCCCTCCCAGGCAGGCGATGCGGGCGTATGCCTCTTCACAGTTGGTCTTTGCGGCGGACAGGATCTCCAGTCGGTGCATGGCAAGCTCCCAGGGCCGGGAAGAAAAAAGGGCCACTTATAGACCTAACGCGAGATTCGACGGCCGCGGGGTGCAAGTTTCTTGAAATTGAGGTTTGCGCATGCCGTATCCTTCCGGTTTGAAGGAGCGCCGCCCGTGATTCGACCCGGTTCCATCGTTCTCGTCCATCTGGTCAACCCGACCGAGAAGTTCTGGGGAGTGCTCTACGACCTCGGCGTCGCGGGGGTACAGATGCGCGGCATCAGCGTCGCGAGCTTCGGAGAGTGGATGCTCCAGGCGGCATCCAAAGAGCCGCCGTCACTTGGGCTGTCCACCATGTTCGTGCCGCTGTTCCGGATCGAGAGGCTCTATCTCGACGAACCGGTGGGAGCCGTCGCGAGCTACCAGCAGAGTTTTGCGGAGCGGGTGGGTATGCCGGTCGAACGCTATTTGAAACTGCACGGCGGGTTGGAGGTCCACCCCGAGGCGGACGCGCGGGAGCTGCCGTCTTAGGCAGGCTGCCGGGACCGCGCGATCCGGTGAGCCAGGACCGCGGCTCCGTAACCGTTGTCGATGTTGCAGACTCCGATCCCCGGGGCGCAGGCGTTCAGCATGGTGAGGAGCGGCGCCAGGCCATGGAACGCCGCGCCGTAGCCCACCGAGGTGGGGACCGCGACCACCGGGGCCGAGGTGAGGCTTGCGACCACCGTGGGGAGCGCTCCGTCCATTCCGGCGACAGCGATCACCACCGCGGCTTTGCGGATCTCCGGTAGCTGGGAGAGCAGGCGGTGAAGGCCGGCGACTCCTACGTCGTAGGAGGTTTCGACCGAGCAGCCGAACCATCGGGCGCAGACCGCGGCCTCTTCCGCTACGGGTAAATCGGACGTTCCGGCGGCGAGCACCGAGACGGTTCCCGCTACCGCTTCGACCGGACCGCCGACGGTGAGCACCCGGGCTCGCTCGTGGTAGGTGGCCTGGGGCAGGTCGGCGCAGAGAACTTCGGCGGCCGTGGCGGACAGCCGCGTCACCAGCAGCCGGCCGTGCGCTTCGACGAAGCGGGCGGCGATCTTTCGCAGGTCTTCAGGAGTCTTGCCTTCGGCGTAGACCGCTTCCGGCAGACCGTTCCGCAGCTCGCGATGGAAATCGAGCCGGGCAAAGCCGAGGTCGGCAAAAGGCAGCTCGGCGAGCTGTTCAAGCGCCGCGGCGGGGGTGGCCGTTCCTGCCGCGACGTCGGCGAGCAGAGCAGAGAGCTGATCGCGGTTCACGCGGCGGGGGTCTCGGGAGAGACGGGTAGATCCGCTCCGCCGCGGCGGTAGCCCGTGGGGTCGAAGCTCACCCGCGCGAAACCGAGCCCGCGGAGCGGGGCTTCCAGCTCCGGCCAGAGGTCGGCGAGACGGGCCACTTCGTCGGCCGCCACTTCGACCCTTGCGCCGTCGGCTTCGTGGCGCACCCGGACGACGCGGAACCCTTCGCGCGCCACGATCTCCTCCGCCGCCTCGATCCGCTTGAGCTTGCCGAGGGTGACCAGTTGACCGTGAGGGATGCGGGAGGAGAGACAGGCGTTCGCCGGCCGGTCCCAGGCCGAAAGGCCCAGATCCTTGGCGAGCGCGCGGGTGGTCGCTTTGTCGATCCCATGCTCAAACAGGGGCGAGTAGACCGCCCGTTCGCGGATCGCCTTGAGACCTGGCCGGTCGGGACCGGGGTCCGAGGCGTTCGTTCCGTCGCAGACCACGGCGTAACCGCGCGCCGCGGCGAGGCGGAGCATCGTGTCCATCCGCATCCCTTGGCAGACGTAACAGCGGTGGCTGGGATTGGCGACGAACTCCGGATCGTCCAGCTCGCTGTAAGTGACCGTTTCGTGCCGGATGCCGATCTCCGCCGCCTGGGCCCGCGCATGGTCCAGCTCGGCCCCCGCAAGCGTCTCGGCCGCCGCGGTGACAGCGAGCGCCCGATCCCCCACCGCCCGAAACGCCAGAGCGGCGACCAGTGCGGAATCGACCCCGCCCGAGTAGGCGACGAGGATCGATTCGCGGGCCGCAAGATCGGCGAGCAGGGCTGCGAGGCGGGGGTTCAGGTCGGCGTTTCCCACGGCGAAGGATGCTAGCACGCGGCCGAACCCCCCTCCTCTGATCCTCCCCCACAAGGGGGGAGGACGCCTCCGCCCTCCTGCTGAAAGGCTTCTCGGCGCAAACCGATCGCTGCTCGGCATGGCGTGAGGCGTAATCCCGGTGCGAGGAGTAGCCGTCCGTTTCTTGGCTCCTGTTCGCCGAAGGGTCCCTCCCCCCTTGTGGGGGAGGACAGGAGGGGGGTCGCTTCGACAGAGATAAGATCCCTCTCATGAGATTTTCCCGCCCCCACGCGCTCTCGATTTTCCCGCTGGCTCTAGTAGCTCTTGCCGCCTGCGGCGGCGAGAAACCCGGCCCCTCCGCCGGGTCCGCTCCGGCCCCTCCTCCTGGGACCGACGCACCGGTCGAGCGGATCGCGGCGGCTTCGGCCGCCAAGGCGGCCGGGTATCTCGGCGTCCTCGTGTCGCGCCAGTCCGCTTCGGTCGCCGCCGCGTCGGGCGGACGTTTGGAGGCGGTCTTCGTCCGCCCGGGGGACCGCTTGGCGAAAGGGCAGCCGATCGCGCGGCTCGACGCCGCCTCGATCGCTCGGGAGTTGGATCAGATCCGGGCGTCGCTCAGTGAAGCCCAGGCGGCGGAGCGGCAGGCGAGCCTCGCGCTCGCCGATGCGGACAGCCGGCAGAAGCGGCGGCTGTCGATTCCGGAGTCGTTTTCGAAGGAAGACCTGGCGCAGGCCGAGATCCAGAAACAGCAGGCCGAAGCGGCGCTCGAATCCGCCCGGGCTCGGGTTTCCGGCGAGCGCGCCCGGGTTCGGATGACCGAGATCGCCGTGGGCGAGAGCGAGATCCGCGCGCCGTTCGACGGCACGGTGGCCGAGCGCTTCCTCGATCCCGGGGCGACCGTCGGAGCGGGGACGCCGATCGTCCGGCTGGTGAGCGAAGGGGGCTTGATGGTCCGCTTCGCGGTGCCGCCGGCCGAGGCGAAAAGCCTGCGCCTCGCCGAGCCGATCGTCGCCTCCGCCGCCGATCTGGGCGAGCTGCGCGGCACCATCGAGCGGATCTCGCCGGAGATCGATCCTGCGTCGCGGATGATCTTCGTCGAAGCCCGGCTCGAAGGGGCGAGCCCGACGGTCCAGGCCGGGGCGGTGGTTCGGGTGCGGCGGGGGTAGGAAGCCCTCACCCCCGGCCCCTCTCCCAAAGGGAGAGGGGAGAACAGCCGCGCGAGGTTTTTGCCTTGCTCCCCTCTCCCTTTGGGAGAGGGGTTGGGGGTGAGGGCTGTCGTCCGATCGCTACCGCGCCCGGGCCGCCAGATCCGCAAGAGTCGCCAGGTCAATCGCCTGGGTGTGCAGCTTGCCCGTCGTCTGATCGGCAAGCTCCCTCGCGCGGCGGGCGACTTCGATCGGGCTTTCGCCCTTGGCCCAGTGAGAGCCGCGCAGGATCTCGGCGAACTGGCCGGCGAGGGTCGCCAACCGGAACGCCGGGCTCGCGTTCTTCCACTTAGGCACGAGCCGGTCGAGCGGCAGGGCCTGCACCGATTCGATCACTCGCTCGGTTTCCTTGGAGAACCAGCGCAGGTGGACCGTGGCAATCGCCGGGGTCGGCTTTCCCGCCGCCGGCCGCTCGGCGAGCTTCACCTCGTAAAGCGCGGTCACCGCATGGCCGGCTCCTATGTCTCCCGAATCGACCGTGTCGTCGCGAAACTTTTCGTCCGCGATGTCACGGTTTTCGTAGCCGAGCAGGCGCCAGCTCTGGACGACTCTGGGGTCGAACTCCACCTGCACTTTGGCGTCCTTGGCGATTGTCTGGAGCGTACCGGCGAGCCCTTCGACGAAGATCCGCTGCGCCTCTTCGATCGTATCGACGTAGGCGTACCGGCCATCCCCCTTGTCCGCCAGTTGCTCCATCAGCACGTCGTTGTAATTGCCCATTCCGAAGCCGACGGTGGACAGCTCGATGCCGTGCCGGGTCTCCGTGCCGATCCGCTTGAGGATCGATTTAGGCCCTGTGTTGCCGACGTTTGCCACACCGTCTGAGCAGAGGATCAGCCGGTTGTTCGAGTCGGGTCGGTAGGCCCGCCGGGCCACGTCGTAGGCGAGAGTCAAGCCCGCCTCGGCGTTGGTCGAACTTTCCGCCTTCAGCCGGTCGATCGCGTCGCGGATCGCTTGGCGGTTGGTCGTCGGTTCGAGGATCGTGCGCGCCTCGCTGCCGTAGACCACCAAGCCCACCCGGTCGTCCTCCTTCAACTCGTTGAGCAGTAAACCGAGCGCCCGCTTGACCAGTCCGAGCCGGTTCTCCTCGTCCATCGAGCCCGAGACGTCGACCACGAAGGTCAACACCGAGGGCTTGCGATGGGCGGCGTCCACTTCGCGCGCTTTGATCCCCACCCGCACCAGGCGGTGGCGTTCGTTCACTCCGCCCTGGAGACCGAACGGGTTCGGCGCCCCTTCGAGGCGAACCGCGAAATCGCCGTGGACCGGAGCCGGATCGCCGTAATCGAAGAAGTTGACTACCTCTTCCAGGCGCACCGCGGCTCGGTCCGGCCGGTGGCCGTCTTCCAGATAGCGGCGGATCACGGTGAACGATCCCGTATCGACGTCGAGCCCGAACGTCGAGAGGCGGTCCTCGTCGGTATCGACGAACGGATTGACCCCCGCGCTCTCGAAGAACACGTCGCCGTACGGCTTGTCGTTCGGCTCGGCCGTGCCGCCGGTCGAGGGTTGCGGCTTGGCGGCCTCAGCGCGCGG
>DATMZU010000147.1:0-7673 GCA_035607435.1 Thermoanaerobaculia bacterium
TCAGGCCGCCAAACAAACCCCATAACGCGCCTTTACGGCCTGAAGGGCCGTGTACCCAAAGCCCAGGGCATCGCCCTGGGTAACCAACCCTCGCCCCCCGGGAACCCCCTACCTCTTAAAGCCCCCCACCCGCGCCCCGGCCGCCGGCCGCTCCACTTCCGCCGCCCTCGCCCCAACCGCCACCTTGCCCGAAGAAACCACCGAAAGCTTCCACCCCTCCGCCCGCGTTCCGGTGAAGTTCGTATGCCCCGCGAGGAAGAACAAGCGCGAGGTGTCCGGCCGGTTGGGGGTCGTGCAGAAGCGATCCTGGAGGTAGAACGGCGGGATCGACTGGTAGTAAAGGGTAACCCGCACCGAGGCCGGGGTTCCTTTGAGGTCCCTGAGTGGAATCGCGTAGGTCAGCTCGTCGCCTCCCCCGCCTTTGCCTCCTTCGGAGACCGGCTTGTACCAGGGATCGTTGACGCTTCCCCCTTTGCCGTCCGGCAGGTCGGGCAGGATGCGGTGGATCAGAGCCGGGACGGAGAGCTTCGGGCTTCCCAAGCCGGTCTTTTCCCCCAGCGCAACGGTCGGCGTCCAGCCTCGCGGCAGCAGGCGGTTGTCTTTCGATTCGTTGGCGAGCGAGAGGAAGCTGGTGGTGAGCCTGCCCTTCGGGTCGCGCACCAGCTCTTGGTAGATCTGCACCTGATCCTGGCGGGTGATCGTCTGGTAATGCGGCTGGATCTTTTGGTTACCCCCCGGAATCGGTGTGCAGTTAGTGCCCCACATGAATTCGCCGGCGATCGCCTCACCGTCAGGGCCGACCAGCACCCCCGTGTCCGTGCTCCGGCCGGAAACCCAGAGGTCGTTGCCCGAGGCGTCGAGGACCTCGAAGGTCAGGAACGCGCGGCGGAAGCCGACGCCGGAGGGGAACTTGTGTCCCGCCATGTTTTCGACTTTCACCTCGGCGACGAGCGAATCCGCCGTGGTCCGCACCGCGGTGACCGACGCGGTGGCGGTTCCCATGTCCGCCTGTTGGATCATCGAGTTGTAGGTGGTCTGAAGAGGCGCGATCCCGGTGCCGCCGAGCATTGGGTCCTGGATGCGGATGCCGAGGATGTCCGGGAACTGCTGGGCGAAGAAGTTGAAGAAGACATTCAAGCCCACCAGCGTGTGACGCCCGTAAGGGGTGCGCGGCTGGAGGTCGATGTCCGACTGCGGCAACCGCTCCTCCGTTTGCGGCATGTTGCTCGCTTCTTGGATCGAGGCGATCTTGGTCGTGAGCGGCGATTCGAGCCCCGGGTAGGAGGACGCCATGTGGCAGTTCTGGCAGGACTTCGGAGTCGGCCCGCCGTCGCGGAAATCGCTGAACACCCACTCCGGATAGGTCGCCTGCTCGATGATGATCTCCGGCTTGGTCGTCCCCGGGCGAATCCACGGCTTGTCGCCGTCGAACACCGGCAGCACCACGCTGTGGCAGCTGCCGCAGACTTTGGACGAGCGGACCAACGGGTACTCGATCGGCTTGGCCCCGAGCGAGTGGTCCATGGGCACCTGCTGCGGCTTGTCGAACGGCCCATGGAGGACATCGTTGGCGCCGGTCCGGAAGTCTCCCGTGAAGGTGTGGCCGATGGGAGTCTTCTCGTCGATCTCGATGTGATGGCACGTGGTGCACGAGACGCCGTCGCGCGCCAGGCCGCCGAACTTCGCGTTCTTCTTCTCTTCGTCGGTCTTCGCCTGGTAGGGAATCGCGTTCACCTGCTCGCGGGTGAACAGCCGCCGCGGCACGATCGGCTGCGAATTTTCATTCAGCCCCAGCAGGTCGGTGTTGTTGCAGATCTCGTTCGCCTTCTTGGGGTCGCCCGGGAACTGGTCGAGGCAGAACTGCCGCTGCCCCATCACGCCGTGGCAATGGAGGCATAGATCCGGCGCGAGCTTGGCGAGCGCCGGATGCAGCGCCTGTTCGGATTCGAGCTGCGAGAAGAAGATCGGATCGCGTCCGGCGAGCCCCATCGGCGAGCCGCGCCATTCGCCGTATTCGGCGATGTTGACCAGGTTGGTGAACGCCGGCTGTGTCGGCTGCTGCACGGTCATGTCGAAGTGGATGCCGGTCGAGCCCGCCGCGTGGCAGCCGACACACTGGTCGGAGGTGAGGAACGGCGGCGGCCCCTCCGGCGGCGAGAGCCGGTGGTCGTAGACCTCCGGCGGCATGTAGAGGTCGGTGATCGTCTTCGAGTCGGGCGGCACGATCTCCTGGGCCTTGAACGTCCGGAGGAAAGCCGCCGAGTAGTCGGTCCCCGGCTGGCTCACGCGGAGAACTTTGGGGTTCGGCCAGGGGAGCTTGTTCCAGGGGACCTCCCTGCCGCTCGCCGTCAGATCCTGGAGCGCCTCGAACCGCTCGTGGGCGGAAAGGGTCTCGATCGGGTGCGGCTGGTGGACGCTGGGCTGCGGGATCGGCGGCTGGTCCTGAAAGTAGAACTTGGTGAAGGTGTCCGGATCGCCGAGCACGTTGTTCAGGTCGGAGAAGGTCGACTCCGATTTCGCCGAGGCGTGGCAGTTGACGCAATAGAAGCCGAAGCCCATCCACGGATAGGGCAGATTCACCGGCGGCGGCCAATCGAGCTGTGAAATTTCCGTCGCCTGCGGATCCCAGTTGGCCCAGAACCAGCCGTCTTTGGAGCCCTGGGCGTCCTTGACCATCAGGGCGGTCATGGTCATGTCCGAGCTCGGCGGGATCCTGGGATTCTGCAGGTCCTCGGCGTTGGTGTTGCCGTACATCAGTTTGAGGATCATCGAGCCGTCCTTGATCGGCGCGGGCTCCTGGTTGCCAAACCGGCAGGTGGGGCAGGTCCTCTTGCACTCGGCGACGAATTGCTTCTCGTGCGCCGCGTCCCGCTCGCACATCCAGCGGTAGACGTCGGGCGAGTAATAGATGACGACGGTCTGGTGGGTTCCGAGCGTCGTGATGGTCCACGAGGGAATGTGCGGATCGCTCCCTTGGGTGAGCGCCGCCACCGTGGGCCCCGTCGGCCGGAGCTGCTTGTCGTGGTGCCAGCCGAGCGTCCGGTAGCACTCGTCCTTCATGAAGCGCCCGAGGATCAGCTCATATTCCGATTTGTGGAATGGAAAGGCGCTCGGCAGCGGCAGCGTCGCCGCGCAGATGTCCCCCAAGGGAATCGCGGGCTGGGCGCCGACCTTGGAGATCGGCCCGAACGCGGGGACCGCGACGGCGACGAACACCGGCAGGAACAACGACCAGAGGGCTCGTTTGGACGGCATTGCGTGACCTCCCAGGATTCTCCACCCGCACCGCCCCTAGCGCGCAAAAGAGGACGAAGGATTGAGAACGCCATCGGTGGAAAAGTTCCCGAAAGAATACCACCTCGTCTCCAACCCAGGACGTCTTTCAGATGCCCTCTTCCTCGATAGAATGCGAAGTCTGCCGCCCGAGGCGTCTTCCCACGCTCGGCCCCGCCGAGGAGCCCTGGCTCGCGGCCTCAGAGCAAAAACTCGAAGAGACAAACATCTATGAGCGACTGGCGAACCTACGTAGAGAACTTTTACCGCCAGAGCCCGAGCGAACAGCATCGCCTCTGGACTTTGCTCTCCTCTGAGCAACGGGCGGCATTTCTTACCGCCCGACAGGCGAGCGAGCCAGCCTCCGAGACGCCCCAGGCGGCATTGCGCGACATGCCGCCGCCGAGACCCGGCGCCACGACGCTCTCCGACGACATCGACCACCTCATCCGGCTAGGTCGCGAGCTCGGTAGCTCAAGCAGAATCTTCATCGGCCTGAGCGCGAAGCGAACCAACGAATACCTCGCTTGGAGACTTCGATGCATCACCCTCTTTCGCGAGATGGGGCCTCGCGCGGAGCACCTTCTTGCGACCGTCGAGCGGCGGAAACCGATGTACTACCAGGCTTTTCAAGCCGAAATCCTGGGAGCGCTCGAAGCGGCGCGGGACATCCTCTCCCGAACTCAGGCCTCATCGCCTCAAGTCGAGAGCAAGATCGGGAACTTCCGGCCCGTCATGCCTGAACCTGATGCAGCGGGCGAGACGAGAGTTTTCATCGTTCACGGTCACGATCCTTCCTCGCTTCAGCAAGCGGCGCGCTTGATGGAGCAGCTCGACCTCGTACCGATCATCCTCGCCGAAGAGGTCTCGCGCGGCCGAACCATCATCGAAAAGCTCGAAGAACGCGCACGAGCACACGCCGCCCTGATCTTGCTGACGCCGGACGATGTCGGCTCGGCCGCCGCGGACGCACCTCACGCCCTCAAACCGCGAGCGCGGCAGAACGTGATCCTGGAGCTCGGGTATTTTCTCGGCCTTCTCGGACGGCACCGCGTCGTCGTCCTCTACACGCCCGGCATCGAGCTTCCCTCCGACTTCGTCGGAGTCGAGTACATCAAGCTCGACGGCGAAGGGGCCTGGAAGCTGCGGGTGGCGCGCGAGCTTCGCGCCGGCAATCTCCCGGTCAACCTGAACAACATGTCCTGATCCTGCTCGGGCCTTCGAGTGGACGTGCCAAAGGCCGAAAGGGCGCCGCGGAGCACTCGGACCCGGCAGCGATACGTCGAGCTGATAGACCTCGTACAAAAGCCCGACGAAACGTGGAGAGCTAACCGAACCGTGCGGGCGCTACACGCGGCAACGCCGATCGCCCCACGAAAAAGCGCGGTGCCGATCCGGCACCGCGCCCGTGCTGCAGGAACTACCGACCGAAGGGTTAGCTCGGCTTCGCCACGATGGTCTCGACCTTGATCAGGTTCCAATCGCGGACGCCGGTGATGGTCACCGGACGGCCCACGTTGTCCAGCGCGAGGTCGATCTTGTCGAGGTCGTAGAACTTCTTGTTGGCCAGGTTATAGAAGACCACCCGGCCACCTCGCTCCTTGCAGCCCTGCACTTTCGCCTTCGTGTTGTCCGCCGACGCTCCGTGGACTCCGTCGCAGTTGTCGGTGATCCAACCGGTGAAGGTCTGAACGTCGGCCTTCGCGGTCTGCGTCACCGGGGTCTGCGTTTTGTTCTGCGGAGTTGCCGTCTGAGCGGCCTGGATCGGGAGGGACAAAAGCGCCGCCGTGGCGAACGCGAGAGGGACCATTGCGAATTTCCGCATGGGTGACTCCTTTCGTTTGCCGTAGCCCCGTTTCCTCTGTCTCGCTGAAGCTTTTTCCATTCGAGACTACGGTCGTTCCTTCGGTCGTTTGGCCGGTCTACATCGACCGGTTATGCCTCAGGAACGTTGCAGGCTGCGTGCCACCCGGGGGCAGAAGGGCCGGCGTCAGCCCTCACCCCCAGCCCCTCTCCAGAGGGAGAGGGGGGCAAGAAAGGTTTGATTTTGCGGGTTCTCCCCTCTCCCGTTTTGGGAGAGGGGGTCGGGGGTGAGGGCTGAGGCGGCGAGGGTCTTGATGATTTTCCCTATCCCTCAGCGGCAATCTTTGCTACCCGCGCTTCGTGCCGCCCGCAAGCAGGTTCGCGAGCAGTTCGCCCCCCTGCGGCACGAGGGTGACGCGGGCGTTTCCTTCGACGATGCGCTGGGTCTCCAGGATCTCGAACAGCGCGGTTTCGATCTCCGGGTCCTTGGAGATTTCGTTGAGCGCCGCGCCGACGATCTGCGGCCGCATGGCGCTCGCTTTCGCGAACTCGATCGCCGCCTGCCGCTCGGCCGTGCTGGTGATGATGCTCACCTGGTTTGCGCCGTCCTGCTTGATCGCCGAGGTCACCTGGCGGAGGCGGTTGACCACCTTCTCCTCGATCTGGCGGATCATGCCGCCGTCGCGGAAATGCACTTTGCGGATGTAGACCGAGCCGAGCCGGTATCCCCATTCGTGCGATTTTTCCGAGACCTCCGCGCGCACCGTGGCGCTCATCTGGTGGCGCGTCTCCAGCATGTCGGCGAGCTTCATGTTGGAAAGGCAACGGACGGTCGCGTTGCTCAAGTTCGCCCGCAGCGAGCCGCGCGGGTCGGTGTTCTTGAACAGAAACGCCACCGGGTCGGAGATGTACATCTCGTACCAGACGCCGATGCCCATCGGCGCGCCCTCTTCGGAATTGACCGGCTGGCTGCGCAGGTACTCCTGGTCGAGCCGCATGTCGAGCACATGGCACTTGCCCAGCCAGTTGACCAGGAAACAGGACGGTCCGAGCTTGAACAGCAGGATGTGCAGGCCCGGCTCGTCGAGCACGCCGATCACTTTGCCGAACAGCACGTACACCCGGCAGGTGCGCTCGTAGACGATGGCGTAGAGGCCGAGGACGCGGACCAGAAACAGGAAGAACGGCATCAGGAACATCATCGCGACGAAGGTGATCGCCGCGGCGGCGAAGAAGCTCATCGCTTCACCTCCACGAAGGCGTCCTGCGCCTTGCCGAACAGGCCGAGGCGCACGTTCTTCAAATACGCCGAGAGCGCGTGCGGCCCCTGCCGCTTCAGATCGTTCAACTGCTCGGCCAACCGCACCAGCGGCTCGACCTCCCCATGGGCTTTGAGCGTCTCGATCTCGACCGCGCGCTTGGACTGCACGATTTTCTGATCCGCCGCCGCGTGCGCCAGGCTGATGTCGGACGACACGTGGTTGTGCGCGGTGTTGATCGCCGCGAGCGCCGATTCGACCTCGGCCGGCGGGTCGATCTCGGTGATCAGCGAAGCGTCGAGCGTGATGCCGTAGCGTGCCGCCGACGACTGCGACTCGCGGTCCATGTGGTCGTTCAGGTCGCGCAGATTCTTCCGCAGGTCGTTGATCGAGATCCCCGTCACCTCGGTCGAATCCGGCGGCTGGCTTTCAAGAGCGGTGCCTCCCGCCGCCACCGGCACGGGATGCGGCGCCTCGAAGTTCGCGATGCGCTGGCGCAGAATCGAGACGAAATAGCCCATCACATGGGCGATCGGGTTTTTGACCCCGAACAGGTAGGCGTACAGGTTCCGTTCCGAGACCCGGTAGCGGATCTGCCCGGTGAGCCCCGTGTTCAGCTGGTCCTTGGTCACCGCCTCCAGCACCTTGCCCCCGGCATTCGCGCTCGGATTCTCCGGGTCGAACGCCATGTTGAGAGTGCTGGTCGCGATCGACACCTTGTGCACGCGCTCCCAGGGCCAGCGGAAATAAGGTCCGCCCGGCGGGATCACCCGCAACTGAGGATAGGCATACCGCTCCCGCTCGTCCGGGCGCAACGCCTGAGCGATCGGGTCCTGCAAAGTCGTCTGTCCGGGCAAACGCTGCGCGCGCCCGAGGATGGTCTTGACCGCCCGCTCGTTCTGATCGACGGTAAACAACCCGGCGAGCAGATAGCGGACGACAAACCAGGCTAAGAAGCCGAAGAAGATTCCCAGTGTGATGGACATGGGCGGGAGTATAGGCGAAGGCTTGCGGGAACAAAGTACGAAACTTGTCGTTGACAGTACGAAGATCGTCGTATATCGTCTTTCCATGGCCGATCTCCCCCGCCCCACCGATGCCGAGCTGGCGATCCTCCGAGTCCTCTGGCGCCGCGGCGCGAGCACCGTCAAAGAGGTCAACGACCAGCTCGCGCTCCTCGCGCCGACGGGTTACACCACGACGCTCAAGCAGCTGCAGATCATGGCCGAGAAGGGGCTGGTGACCCGCGACGAATCGCAGCGGGCGCACCTCTACGCGGCACGGCTGCCGGAGGAGCAGACGCAGAGCCAGCTGGTGGGGGATCTCCTCGATCGCGCG
>DATMZU010000424.1:0-2649 GCA_035607435.1 Thermoanaerobaculia bacterium
GCCCGGATCAAGGCGCTACCCGGGGTCGAAGACCTCTCGCTCTCGACCAACGGCACGGAGCTTGAACGGCTGGCCCCGGCGCTCAAAGCGGCGGGTCTCGATCGGGTGAACGTCAGTCTCGACACGCTCGACCCGGAAGAATTCGCCCGGATCGCCCGCCGCGGCGAGCTGGAGCAGGTCTGGCGAGGCATCGAAGCCGCGCTCGAAGCGGGTCTCGCCCCGGTCAAGCTGAACGCCGTTCTGCTCGCCGACGGCAAGCTCGAAGAGATCGAGAGATTGGCCGCGCTGACGATCGACCGCCCGCTCTCGGTCCGCTTCATCGAGATGATGCCGACCCACGCGAACCGGAAGCTCCTCTCCGGTCAACTCACCTGCGACACCGTGCGCGCCCGGCTCGAACAGCGCTGGGGACCGCTCGAAGAGGTCGCATCGAACCGCCCGCGCACCGGCCCGGCGCAGGCCTTTCGCTGGAACGGCGCAAGAGGAGAGGTGGGATTCATCACCCCGCTCTCCCACACCTTCTGCGCCGACTGCAACCGCCTGCGATTGACCGCCCGAGGAGAGCTGCGGCTCTGCCTGTTCGACGAGAGGAACCACCCGCTCCGCCACCTGCTCGCCGAGCCGAACCCGGGGCGCGCGCTCGAAGCGGAAATCCTGCGGGTGCTGGAAGAAAAGCCGGCGGAGCACCTGCTGCTGCAAGGCAACAGCGGCAACCTGGCGAGCTTCATGTCGATCGGCGGGTGAGGCGGGCGCCGGGTGAGGAAGCTTCGGATGCCCAAGCCGCGACGTTCCGTTTCGCCGCTCTCGACCCTCGGCTTGGCGTTCCTTTTCGGCGCGGCCATGCAGAGCCTCGCCGCGCCGGCCGTCGCGAAAATCGGCGACGAGGCGCCGTTGCTTCCGCGGGCCACCGTGGCGGCGCTCGCCGAGGAGATCTCCGGCGAGGCGGCGAAGCGCGATCTCGAGTTCCTGTCGCGGCAGCACCGGATGCGCGGCTCGCGCGGCTTCCGCGCCGCGGCGGAATTCGTCGCCGGTGCGTTGCGCGACGATGGCCTCTCGGGCGTTGAGATCGTCGAGATCCCCACCGACGGCAAGAGGTTCTACGGCACCCAGCGCTCGCGCCGCCCTTGGGATGCGGATTTCGCCGAGCTGTGGGAGATGGAAAAAACGGGCGACGCGTGGGCTCCCCTTCATCGCCTGGCGAGCTGGGACACCCTGCCGCTTTCGCTCGCCCAGGACAGCGAGAGCGCCGACGTGACGGCCGAGCTGATCGACGTGGGCGCGGGAACGAAACCGGAGGATTACGCCGGCCGCGACGTGCGCGGGAAGATCGTCCTGGTCTCCTCCCAACCGGAGCCGGTGGTGCCGCTTGCCGTCGAACGGTTCGGCGCGGTGGGGATCGTGAGCTACGCCCAGAACCAGCGGACCGCCTGGTGGGGCGAGGACGAGAACCTGGTGCGTTGGGGGCATGCCGGCAGCTTTAACGCGACGCCGACGTTCGCGTTCATGGTGTCGCTCAAAACAGCGCGCGGATTCCAGCAGCGGCTGCGGGCCGGAGAGTCGATCCGCCTGCATGCCACCGTGCGCGCCGGCCAGCACGACGGCGGGTACGACGTGGTGACCGGAACGATCCCCGGTGCGGACCCTAGCCGAGCCGGCGAGGAGATCGTCTTCAGTTGCCATCTCGATCATCCGCATCCGGGGGCGAACGACAACGCGAGCGGCTGCGCCACGATCTTGGAGATCGCCCGGACGTTTTCGAAGCTCATCCGCGACGGCAAGCTCCCCCGCCCGGCGCGCACGATCCGTTTCGTCTTTCCGCCGGAAGTCGAAGGGACGCTCTCGCTGCTCGTCTTCCGCCCGGAGCTGGCGGCGCGAATCAAGGCCGCGATCCATCTCGACATGGTGGGGGGCGGACCGGAAACGAAAGCGATCTTCCACGTCACCCGCGGCCCGGCGAGCCTGCCGTCGTTCGTCCACGACGTGGCCGCCGCCTTCGGGGGATTCGTCAATCGCCAGTCGGCGGCGTTCGCGAGCGGCGAGGCCGCGGACTTTCCGCTCGTGGCCCCGGAGGGAGGCAAAGAAGCCTTACAGGCGGATTTCGCGGACCTCACGCTCGGCAGCGACCACGAGATCTACGGCGAAGGATCGTTCGGCATCCCCGCGATCTATCTGAACGATTGGCCCGACCGCTACATCCACACCAATTTCGACACGCCGGCCCACATCGACCCGACCAAGCTCCGGCGCGCCGGTTTCATCGCCGCCGCGAGCGGCTGGTTTTTGGCCAACGCCGGCCCGCAGGATGCCGGTGCCCTCACCGCGCTGATCGAAACCGCGAGCTTGAAGCGGGCCGCCGAAACGTTGGCACGACGTTCCGGACTTCCCGGCGACGAGGCCGCCGCTCTTACCCGCTTCGACCTCTGGAGCGAGCGCGAAATCTTCGCCTCCCTCGCGCGCTTCGGAGCGGTCGAGCCCGCGAGCGGAAAAGAAACCGAGCGCTTCCTCGCGGCGCGCGCGCAGATTTTCGGACCACCCCCACCGGCCGCGGCGAAACCTTCCGGCGACGGCACCCTGATTTTTGAACGGAACGCCACGGTCAAAGGCCCGATGTCCGTCTTCGGCTACGACTACCTCACCGCCCACCTCGCC
>DATMZU010000153.1:0-7505 GCA_035607435.1 Thermoanaerobaculia bacterium
CGCGCGATCATCGGCACGCTCACGGTCGAGGAGATCTATCGGAACCGCGACCAATTCGCCTCGTCGGTCCAGGAGGTCGCGGTCGCCGACCTTCAGAACATGGGCCTCCAGGTGGTCTCGTTCACGCTCAAGGACATCCGCGACACCCATGGTTATTTGGACGCCTTGGGCAAGCCGAAGATCGCCGAGATCAAGCGCGACGCGATCATCGCCCAGGCCGAGGCGGACCGGGACGCAAACATCAAGTCCTCGCAGGCGCGCCAGCTCGGCGACGTCGCGAAGTTCCTCGCCGACACCCAGATCGCCGCCGCGCAGCGCGATTACGAGACGCAGAAGGCGCAGTACGACGGGGCGGTCAACCTGAAGCGCGCCGAAGCCGATCTCGCCTACGACATTCAGAAGGCGAAGACCTCGCAGGAGCTGAAGAAGGAAGAGATCCAGATCTCGATCGTCGAGAAAGAGCAGCAGATCACGGTCCAGGAGCGAGAGATCGCGCGCCGCGAAAAGGAGCTGGAAGCGACGGTCAAGCGCCAGGCGGACGCCGAGCGCTACAAGGTCGAGACGGAGGCCGCCGCGTTCCGCACCCGCGTCGAGCAGGAGGCGAAAGGTCAGGCGGAAGCCGCCCGGGCGAAAGGTCTTGCCCAGGCCGAGGTGTTTCGCGTCACCGGAACGGCGGAGGCCGAGATCATCGCGCTCAAAGGTACGGCGGAAGGCGAGGCGATGAAGAAGAAGGCCGACTCGTTCAAGGAGTACAACCAGGCCGCCGTGCTGCAGCTGCTGATCGCCTCGCTCCCCGAAATCGCCCGCGCGGTCGCCGAGCCGCTGGGCAAGACCGATCGCATCACGCTCGTTTCGACCGGTGGCGAAGGGATCGGGGCGTCGAAAATCACCGGCGACATCGCCAAAGTGATCGCCGAGCTGCCCGCGGTGATCGAAGGGTTGTCCGGGATCGATTTGCGAAAGCTGATGGCACAGATCCCGGCGCTGAAAGAGGCCGCGGCCAAGAAGGCGGACGGGGAGTAGGAGCGGGCGCCCGCATCGCGATTTGTTGGGATCCGAGGCCTGCGATCATCCAGGGCGGCCACGGGGGGCCGCCCCTACGGTATTGGCGCCGGTGCCCGACCCCGCCGTGACCACAGATTTTGTAGGGGCGGACACCCCCGTGGCCGCCCTGGGTTGCGAAGACCTTTCCTTACGCTTCCGCCACAGCCGCGCCGCCCAGGATGCCCAGCTTGTCGCGCACCTTCAGCTCCAGCTCGGCGGCCAGCTCCTGGTTGTCGCGCAGGAATTGCTTCGAGTTCTCGCGCCCCTGGCCGAGGCGGATGTCGCCGTAGCTGAACCAGGCGCCGCTTTTCACTACCAGTTTGTGCTCGACGCCGAGATCGACCAGCTCGCCGGCCCGTGAGATCCCCTCGCCGTAATCGATGTCGAATTCGGCCTGGCGGAACGGAGCCGCCGTCTTGTTCTTGACCACCTTCACCTTCACGCGCGAGCCGGTTACCACCTCGCCGTCCTTGATCGAGGCGATGCGCCGGATGTCGATCCGCACCGAGGAGTAGAACTTGAGCGCCCGGCCACCGGTGGTGGTCTCCGGGTTGCCGAACATGACGCCGATCTTTTCCCGGATCTGGTTGATGAAGATCAGGCAGGTGTTCGACTTGGCGACGATCGCCGTCAGCTTGCGCAGCGCCTGGGACATGAGGCGCGCCTGAAGGCCGACGTGGGAATCGCCCATTTCGCCTTCCAGCTCCGCTTTCGGCACGAGCACCGCCACCGAGTCGACGACCACCACATCGACGCTGTTGGAACGCACCAGCATCTCGGTGATCTCCAGGGCCTGCTCGCCGTTGTCCGGCTGAGAGACCAGGAGGTTGTCGATATCGACGCCCAGCTTCTTCGCGTATTCGGCGTCCAGCGCGTGCTCCGCGTCGATGAACGCTGCCGTGCCGCCTTTTTTCTGCGCCTGGCCGACGACCGACAGCGCGAGGGTGGTCTTGCCGGACGATTCCGGGCCGTAGACCTCGACCACCCGGCCGCGCGGGAAGCCGCCGATGCCGATCGCCCAATCGACGGCGATCGAGCCGGTCGGGATGGAATCGATCGCGAGCCCCTCCCGCGAACCGAGGCGCATGATCGCGCCCTTGCCGAACTGGCGCTCGATCTGGGAGAGCGCTCCTTCTATGGCTTTCAGACGATCCGCCGCTTTGACTTCCGGTTTGGCTTCGGACATGGGGGGACCTTGCTCCTCGTTCTCCGTGGGTTCTAAACCTGGGCCGACCCGGGATCGGGAGGGCGCGGGGGTGGGCCGGAGGAAACCCGATCTTAGAAGACGGAAAACGAGTCGGCAATCTTGACAATTCGGAGAATTTCTGCCCTATTACCGCCAAGTTCGTCGTTCGGCCGTCCTGCGGGCCGTTTCTCCGCGCCTGCTCCTCTTGACAGCCTCACCCTCCATCCCTAATATCAGAGGTCCTTTGCCTGGCAAAGGCGGGGCTTTCGTTTGGCCGAACCCCTACGGTGGTTTGAGCTCAAGCCCGCGAGCCGGGTACCCCAGAGCGCATCTTCGCTTCGTCGTTGCGGGCTGGTCTTTTGAAATCAGTGCTTTGGACATCGACCTTTGGGTATCGATACCGAATCTCGGCGGCTTAGGCTTCGGCTGTTCGAGCGTCGGGCCGTTTGAGAATCGCGAGCAGGGAGACGAGATGAACAGGACCTACAGCCCCAAGGCGTCCGAGATTGAGCGCGGTTGGTGGGTGATCGACGCGGCCGGCGTGCCGCTGGGTCGCCTGTCGAGCGTGGTCGCCGGGCTGATCATGGGCAAGCACAAACCGAATTTTGTCCCGCACCTCGACACCGGGGACTTCGTGGTCGTGATCAACGCCGAAAAGGCGGTGCTCACGGGGCGGAAAGAACAGCAGAAGTTCTACTACCGCCACAGCGGATTCCCGGGCGGCATCAAGTCCGAGAGCGCGGAGAAGCTGCGCCAGCGCCGTCCCGAGCTGATGATCGAGCGCGCCGTCTGGGGCATGCTGCCGAAGAACAAGCTGGGCCGTCGTTTGAAGCTCAAGGTCAAGGTCTACGCGGGCGTCGAGCATCCGCATCAGGCGCAGCAGCCCGCGGCCTTCGACGTGACGAAGGCGATCTGAAGCGACCCTAAAGCGGCGAGCCAACAGGAGACGATGAATTGAACGACGTCCATTACTACGGCACCGGCCGGCGCAAGACCTCCACCGCGAGGGTTTTTCTGCGCCTGGGCAGCGGCGAGGTCAAGGTCAACGACCGCGCCCTCGACGAGTACTTCCCGAATGAAGTCTTGAAAATGGTCATCAAGCAGCCCCTCCTGCTCACCGAGACGGCGGAGAAGTTCGACATCGTCGTCACGGTTTTGGGAGGCGGCAGCGCGGGCCAGGCGGGTGCGATTCGCCACGGCATTTCGCGCGCTCTGCTCGTGTGGAACGGCGAGTTGCGCGACCGGCTGAAGTCGGCCGGCCTGTTGACTCGCGATTCGCGCAAGAAAGAACGCAAAAAGTACGGCCAGCGCGGCGCCCGCGCCCGGTTCCAGTTCAGCAAGCGCTAGGTAAGGAGGGTCTCTTGGTCGGAGTCACCATGAAGGAGCTGCTGGAAGCTGGCGTCCACTTCGGACACCAGACCCGGCGGTGGAACCCGAAGATGAAGCCCTACATCTTCGGCAAGCGCAACGGCATCTACATCGTCGATCTGCAAAAGACGCTCAAGCTCTTCGAGCAGGCGTCCGAGTTCGTCCACGATCTCGCGAGCCAAGGCAAGCGCATCCTGTTCGTCGGCACGAAGCGCCAGGCGCAGGAGGCGATGGCCGAAGAGGCGGCTCGCTGCGGCGAGTTCTACGTCACCAACCGTTGGCTGGGCGGCACGCTCACCAACTTCGTCACCTTGCGCACTTCGATCACGAAGTTGAAAGAGATCGAGGCGCGTCTGAACGACCCGAGCGGTTCGCTGACGAAGAAGGAAAAGCTGCGTCTGGACCGCGAGCGCGACCGGATGGCGAAGAACCTCGAAGGCATTCGCGAGATGAGCGAGCTGCCGGACGCTCTGTTCGTCATCGACCCGAAGAAGGAAGACATCGCGATTTCCGAGGCGATCAAACTGCGCATCCCGGTGATCGCGGTGGTCGATACGAACTGCGATCCCGAGCTGGTGGACTACATCATCCCGGGCAACGACGACGCGATCCGCGCCATTCGCCTGTTCGCTTCGCGCATCGCCGACTCGTATCTTGCCGGGTCCGGCAAGCTTGAGCGCGATCAGGAGATCCAGGCCAAGGACGCACCGCTCCCTCCCATCACTCCGCCGCCGTCGAGCCACGGCGCCGGCATGGAGAGCGCGCCCGCGTCGTAGCCTTCTCGGGACTCGAAAAGGCGGGTCGGGCTCTTCGGGGCTCGGCTAACGTCGACACCAGAAAAGGTCAGTCGATGGGTCTCCCGGGCTGGCCTTTTCGCTTGTTGGGAGCGAATTGATCCCCGGAGAGCCCCCGGGAAGCGACGGGAATCGATCGTCGATGGTTTTAGTTCTCAGGTCTTCGGCGTGCGGTCGTTGGCCGCGCGCCGTCCTGCCCCGCAAGGATCGGGGCGGGCAATAGCGGAAGGAGTTTTGCGATGGAAGTCACGGCTCAGATGGTCAAAGAGCTCCGCGAGCGCAGCGGCGCGGGGATGATGGATTGCAAGGCGGCCCTGGTCGAAACGAAGGGCGACATCGAGACCGCGGTCGATACCCTGCGGAAGAAGGGTCTGGCCGCGGCCGACAAGAAGGCGGGACGCGTCGCCGCCGAAGGGGCGGTCGGTTCCTACATCCATGCCGGCGGCAAGCTCGGCGTGCTGGTCGAAGTGAACTGCGAGACCGATTTCGTCGCGCGCACCGACGCATTCCAGGAGCTGGTCCGCGACATCGCGATGCACATCGCCGCGGCCGAACCGCGGTTCGTGCGCCGCGAAGAGGTCACCTCCGACGTGCTGGACCGCGAACGGGAGATCTATCGCGAGCAGACGATCGCCGCGGGCAAGCCGGAGAAGATGATCGACAAGATCGTCGAAGGCAAGGTCGAGAAGTTCTACTCCGAGGCCGTGCTGCTGGAGCAGGCGTACGTGAAGAACCCGGATCAGACGGTGGGCGAGCTGGTGGTCGAGAAGATCGCGAAGATCGGCGAGAACATCCAGATCCGCCGCTTCTCCCGCTTCCGCCTCGGCGAGGGGATCGAGAAGCGCAAGGAAGATTTCGCCGCCGAAGTGGCGGCGGTCGTCGGGCCCAAGTGAGCGAAGAGCCCACGCCGGCCTATCGCCGGATCCTGCTCAAGCTTTCCGGCGAGGCCCTGATGGGCGACAAGCCGTTCGGCTTGGATGAAGCCGTCGTCGCCGACATCGCGGATCAGCTGGGGGAGGTACATGCCCTCGGCGTTCAGATGGCGATCGTCGTCGGCGGCGGCAACATCATTCGAGGTTTGGCGGCCAGCCACCGGGGGATCGACCGGGTGACCGGCGATCACATGGGAATGCTGGCCACCGTGATCAACGCGCTCGCCCTTCAAGATGCCCTGGAGAAGCGGGGCGTCTCGACGCGGGTGCAGACCGCGATCGACATCCGCGAGATCGCCGAGCCGTACATCCGGCGCCGGGCGATCCGCCATTTCGAGAAGGGCCGGGCGGTGATTTTCGGCGCCGGAACCGGCAATCCGTTTTTCACCACCGACAGCGCCGCGGCGCTCCGCGCGGCAGAGATCCACGCCGAGATCCTGCTCAAGGCGACCAAAGTCGATGGTCTCTATTCCGCCGATCCGAATCTCGACCCTGAGGCGCGGCTGCTGCCGGAAGTGACCTACCAGGAGGTCCTGGAGAAGAACCTCCAAGTGATGGACGCGGCTGCGATCAGCCTGTGCCGGGAGAATAAAATCCCGATCTCGATCTTCGACCTTGGAGTTGCGGGTAACATTCGGCGGGTGATTTGCGGCGAGCGGATCGGATCGATCGTTCGCGACTGAGGAGAATCCCATGAAAGACTTGTTCCTGGAAGTTGAACTGCATATGAAGCACGCGGTGGACCACCTCCACAACGAGTTCAAACACCTACGGACCGGGCGCGCCTCGCTCCAGCTGCTCGATGGCGTGACGGCCGAGTATTACGGCACCCCGACGCCGCTCAACCAGCTCGCCAACCTCCAGGTGGCGGACGCCGCGATGCTGATCGCCCAGCCCTACGACCCGTCGCAGATCGCGGCGATCGAGCGGGCGATCATCAAGGCCGACTTAGGGTTGAACCCCTCGAACGACGGCAAGGTGATCCGCATCCCGGTCCCTTCGCTGACCGAGGATCGACGGAAGGAGATCGTCAAGAAAGCCCACGACAGCGCCGAGCACGCGAGGAACGGCATCCGGCAATCGCGGCGCGAGGGGAACGACCGGCTGAAGAAGATGGAAAAGGACAAGACGATCAGCCAGGACGACGAACGTCGGGGCTTCGACGAGATTCAAAAGCTTCACGATCATTACATCGGCGAGGTCAACGGCACCCTGGCCAAGAAGGAGGCGCAGATCCTCGAGGTCTGATGCCTGGAGCCGCGGCTCTCCGCACCCCCATGTTTCTCTACGGCTTTCATCCGGTGCGTGAAGCGCTGCGGCACCGGCCGCAGGACGTCCTGCGCGTCCTCGTCGCCCGAGGGCGGGGAGGAGCGCGCCGCGATCAGGTGGCAGAGCTTTGCCGGCGGCACCAGATCGATATCCGCGACGTGCCGGAGCACGAGCTGGCGGTGCTCGCCGGCCCGGCGCACAACGGTCTGGTCGCCGAGGTCCGCGAAGCGGCGGCGGTGGAGACCCCCTCCGCCGATCCGGACTTCCGGGTGCTTCTCGAAGACGTCCAAGACCCGCGGAACCTGGGCGCCGTGCTCCGCGTCTGCGAGGGGGCCGGGGTTGGGCAGGTGATGATCCGCGACCGGGGAGCGGCGCCGATCTCGCCCACCGTGGTCAAGACCTCGGCCGGAGCGAGCGAGTGGCTCTCGATCGAACGGATCACGAACTCGGCGATGGCGATCGCCCAGCTCAAGAAAGAGGGCTTCTGGATCTACGGCACGGACGCCGAAGGCGATCCGCCGTGGGAGATCGACCTCACCGGCAAGGTGGTTATCTGCCTGGGCGGCGAAGAAAACGGGCTCCGCGAACTCACCCGCAAAAACTGCGACCGCCTGATCGGCCTGCCAATGCGAGGTCACGTCGAATCGCTGAACATCGCGACCGCCACGGCGGCGGTGCTCTACGAAGCGGTCCGCCAACGCGTCCGGGCCTTGCAGAGGGTAGGGCCGAACAAGTAGACTCCGCCTTCGCTCTTGGGGGAGACCCCAGGCGCCCGCCGGCATAGCTCAGCGGTAGAGCGCCTGTCTTGTAAACAGGGGGTCCCCGGTTCAAGCCCGGGTGCCGGCTCCCTCGGGTTCAAGGCGCAGCAGCACGCAGTTCTTTGGAGGTGTGGCCGAGTGGACAATGGCAGCA
>DATMZU010000171.1:0-11373 GCA_035607435.1 Thermoanaerobaculia bacterium
ATCAGCTCCGCCTCCCGCCGGGCATTCGCGGTGATCTCGTCCGCCACCTTCTGCGCGCGCAGCAACGTCTGCTGCAACTGATGCTCGCGCTCCTCTGCCTCCTCGATCCGCTGGCGGTAATACTTGTTCTCCCGCTCCAGCTTCTCGACCTGGCCGACCCGCTGCGCCAACTCCTCGGCCACCACAGCCAGAAAGTCCTCGACCTCCCGAGGATCGTACCCCCGCATCTTGGTCGCAAACTTCATCCGCTGCACATCCAGCGGGGTGAGAGGGGTTATGGCCATGGCATCCTCCACAAAGCCCAGAAGGGGGGCGGATGTTAGCATGGGGATTGACTTTTTCGAACGTCGCGGCGCCCTGCCGAACCCGGGAAAAGAGCGCCGTGGTCGCCGGAAGAGGACAAGGATCAAGACGGCGCCGGAATTCGGTGATGATGCCGTTTAGTTCGGTGAAATCCCCTAGAAATTCGAATGTCTGGGGGACTCCAGCGAATTTCTGGGGGACTTGAGTGAATTCCTAGGGGACTTCGACGAAGTCGTAGGGGACTTCGGCCATTTTTTCTGGGGGATCCAGTGAATTTCTGGGGGACTTGAGCGATTTCCTGGAGGACCTCGGTGAATTTTTAGGGGACTTCACCCATTTCCTGTGTGGCTTGAGTCAATTCCTGGAGGACTTCACCCATTTTCCTGGGGACTTGAGTGACGTTCCGTCTGGCTCGAGTTATTTCCTGCGTGATTTCACCGATTCCTCGCCGCGCCGGATTGAATTTCTGGGTGACTTTACCCTCCCTTCGGGAGGGCAGGATGAGCTCCTCAGGGAGCCGGACGGATCTTCCGAGCCGATCGGCGACTTCCGCCGGGCGCAGCCAAAATCGGGATCGCGGTATTCTCTTCGGGTCTGAGCGGGAAATCGCCCCATGATCAGGTCCATCTCAAAGAAAGCCGTGCCCGATCTCGGGCGTCTGCTCGACGAGGCTGCCTCCGGGGAAGATGTGCTCATCGAAGGCAACCACGGCGCCTCGGTTCGTCTCGTCCCTGTTACCTCAACGCCGGACGAAGAGGAAGAGGACGAGGATCTCCACCAGCCGATCGGCCACGCGCTGGATCGCTATATCGGAACCTGGTCCGCCAAACAGGAAGCCGAAGTCCTCCATGCTCTCAAAGTCTTTGAGCGCGTGGTCTCGGCATGTCTACGCACGCGCGGTCGGCCGATGCCGACGAACGATGTCTGGATCGCTTCGCACACCGAAGAGACGGGAGGCCTACTGATCTCGTCCGACCCTCACTTCAATGAGGTTGCAGGGCTGAGCTGGTTGACCTCTTCGGCGGAGCTTTGCGATTAGCCATGGCAGAGCGCCGACGACATCATTACATTCCACGTTTTTTACTTCGCCGGTTTTCCTCACGCCTGGACGGAAAGAAGTCTTGGATTTGGCAGGCGTCACGGGATGGGAGCGTGCGCGAAGTCAGCACGAAAGATGCAGCTGTTGCAGCGAACTTTCACGGCAAGGCTGATGTCGGGCTGGAAACCGACATTGGCGAGTACGAGACGCGTTTCTCGGTTGCTCTTGCCGAACTCGATCAAGGTGAACCTATTCAAGGGCGAGAAGATACTTTTAGGCAGTTGATTTGGACCCTTGGTATTAGGACTCGCGGGGTGCGCGATCAGTTCGAGCAGCTAATGGACAACCTTTTTGGTGGACTAGCGAACTCGTTTGAATTGGATGTAGCGCAGGACGCCCTCATTAAGGGAATTGAATTGAAATTGCCCGAAATCTTGGAAGAGGCCTACGGTGCCCTTTCTGAATACGAACGGACCTTTCTCGACCCCATCGATGTTCAAACCGAGTCAACCCTGGGAGAGGTTGGGCGGCTGTTGTCTTCAGGCCTCACTCGTAAGCTGTTCGGTGAACTTAGAGATCATGCCGAAGTGGCCGGAAGCCCAAAGATCGCCGAAGAGGCGCAGCTCAAAGGATTGGCCAAAGTTCTCGAGTCTGGTGGAGCACCAGACAGTTTCAATCCAGCGCGGTGGGAGATGTTTGAGTTCAAGGAAGGAGAAATAGTTCTTGGTGACGGTTGTGTTGTAGCTAGGACTGCTGAAGGGCTCTCTGTTTCCCTGCTGCAATCGAACACTTTGTGGGAGAACATCTACCTGCCGATCTCTCCGTCTCGTGTCCTTGCTGCGGGGCGAAGCCAGATTCCGAAACCTTCTGCGGAAGCTATAAACCAAGCCTCAGCCGAACTCTCGGTATCACAGTTTTTCTGCTCAAATCCTGTCGCGGCAACGCCGGAGCTGCTGTTAAGTATTGGCACGAGAGCAGTCATTCTCAGCAGAGAGGATATCGCTGATATGTTCGCCGATGCATGGAAGGAAACAAAGTTGTAGCTTTATGGCCGGCATCGCGGCCAAGTCAAGGCAATTCATCTAGAGGCTGAACGTTGCCGCAACCTTGCGTCGCACATCCAGCAGCACGCATCAAGTTCTACGTTGAATATCTCCTGGGTCAGGCGTTGCCTGTGTCGCGCCCGTCCGGCTCCTTGGCTACGCCCTTGAACGGCTTCCCATCATCTTTCACCGGCATCACTTGACCCGTGCGCTCATCGCGCTTCTGCCAATTGCCGTCAGGCCGCTGAAATTGAGTCCGTGCCGTAACTGCACCGTTTCGATGTCCAGCACCCGTATTTTTCGCCATATAGGATCTCCTGTATGTAACGCTAGATGATTCTCTTTCAAGCAGGCTGTAATTATAGCAAAGTGGCCCCAGGGAGTCCATGCGCGATAAATGTTGCTCCACTGAGGCCCCCCATAGGAATCGAACCACACCCACTAGACTAGGAGCTACCCTCAATGTGGTCCTCTTAACTATCTAAAGGGAGTCGCGCACAGCCGCAATGCTGCGGGCGAGGCTGGAGAGGGTGGAAACTGCTGATGTCTTACTCTGGGTGGAACCCCAGTCACCGCCGCCCAAAAATCGCCGTCCCAATCCGCACGTGCGTAGCCCCCTCCTCAATCGCGACCTCGAAGTCGTCGGTCATGCCCATGGAGAGCCAGCCGGAGAAGTTCGTCGCGTCGGGGTGGGTGGCGAGCTGATCGCGGAGCTCGCGGAGGCGGCGGAAGTGGGGGCGCGACTCTTCGGCGGCGCGGCCGAAGGGGGGAATGGCCATCAGGCCGCGGATGCGGAGGTTTTTGAGGCGGAGGAATTGCGGAGAGACTTCGAGGAAGGTTTCGGGGAGGAAGCCGTGCTTGGTGACTTCGTTGCCGGAGTTCACTTCGAGGAAGGCGTCGAGGACGATGCCTCGGCGCGCGGCTTCGGCGTCGAGGGCCAGGGCGATCTTTTCCCGGTCGATCGAGTGGATGGTGCGGAAGAGATCGAGTGCCTGGCGGACCTTGTTCGATTGAAGGGGGCCGATCAGGTGCCACTCGGTCTCTTGGGGCAGGACCGGGATCTTGGTTGCCGCCTCTTGGACGCGGTTTTCGCCGAACAGGCGTAACCCGAGATCCCATGCCGCCCGCAGGGTCTCGGGCGGATGGGTCTTGGTCACCGCGACCAGGGTGACCGAGGAGCGGTCGCGGCCGGCGCGTGCGCAGGCCGCTTTGATGCGCTCTTCGACCGCGGCGATCGCGGCGGACAGCCCCGGAGTCTCGGCGGGGCCGGTCACCGCAACCTCAGGCCGCGGTTTCCTGAACCACCAGGATCCGCTTGCAGGAGTCGCATTGCACGAGGGTCCCTTGAGTGCGGATCTCGACCACGACTTGCGGGCGGACGCGGAAGTTGCAGGCGCTGCAATGCCATTCGAACTGGCTGCTGCCGATCCGCTCGAACTTGAGCACCTCGGTGATGCCGGAGCCCGCGTAGCGCTCGCGGATTCGCTCGAACAGTGCGAGCACGCCCTTGGGCAGCTGGCCGCGCAGCTCGACGATCCGCTTGCGGATCTCCGTGGCTTCGCGGGCGACTCCCGGCTTTTCGCGCTCCCACTTCGCGGCTTCCGCGGCGTATTGCTGATCGATCTCGCGGAAACTCTCGCGCAGCTCGGCGAGCGCCTTGTTCGCGGTTTCGATCCGTTCGATCGCCGCCAGGCCTTGCTCTTCCAGGGTGGTGATCTCGCGCTTGACGGTGTCGATCTCCTGGAGGAGGGCGCCGTATTCGCGCTGATTGGTGACCCGGTTGATCTGCTGCTGGTACCGTTTCAGCTTCTCTTGCGCCTCGACAATCGCCTCGTCCGCGGCGGTTCGCTCGCGTCCTGCTTCTTCGGCGGCGGTTTCGGAGGCCAGAATCTCGGCGGAGCGCACGCCGTGCTGCTCGTGCAACTCGCGCATCCATTCGGGTACTTCGTTGATTCGGCGTTCGGCGTCCTGGAGCTGGTCTAGGGCGCGCTGGAGCTCGACGATGGTCGTCAGTTGGGGCGTCATGAGTGGCGGGTGCGCTCTCCTCGATAGCCCCGGCAGCTCGCGGTGTGGGTCCACCTGGATTTGAACCAGGGACCTGCCGGTTATGAGCCGGTTGCTCTAACCGCTGAGCTATGGACCCGGGAGACCCCGGCGGGGCGGAGAGGCAGTATAGCACCGGCTCCGGGGAGTCGCTCGGTTTACCTCTTCACTCCTTTGGACGACTCCGCGACTGCGCCGCGCGCCCGGGCCTCCGCCGCCGGGGAAAGCTCTTCGGGCACGAACCGGCTCCAGGCCCGTTCGAGCGCCGGGGCGAGCGTTTTTTCTCGCGCCGGATCGGGCGCCGGCCGGCTGCCGCCCGGTCCCCAGCGCAGCAGATGGAGAACCGGCGCGCCGCCCGGGCCGCCGTTGCCGTGGAGCGGAGGGGTCTGGAAAAACGCCGCCTCCCGCGCGGCGTCGGGCGCGCCGGGCGGCGCGAACGCGACCTGCCAGAGCAGCTGATCCGACCCGGCGAGCAGCGAGAAGCGGTTGCAGCCGTCCGGCCCGCCATAGAGATCGGAGAGGATCGGCGCCGAGGAGGCGCGGAACAAGCTCGGCGCCACGGCGGGCGGCACGGCAAGGCCCGCCGCCTCGGCGACCGTCGCCCAGAGGCGGGTAAGGGCCACCGGCCACTTGGGGGGCGCGACGATCCGCTTGGCGCTCGCCGCGGGAAGGGTAACGACGAGCGGCACTTCGAGCATCTGGCGGCCGAGACCGCCGTCGCGCCCGCCGAGGCGCCCCGGGCCGAAATCTTCGCCGGAGACCGAGGTGACGATCAGCAGCGTCCGGTCGCGCTCGCCGCTCGCGTCGAGCGCGTCGAGCAGGCGGCCGAGCCGCTCGTCGGCCCAGGCGACGTTCGAACGGTACATCGCACCGAGTTTTTTGAGCACCTCCGGATCGGTCGAGCCGTGCGCCAGGAGTTGCTCCACCTGCGCCGCGCTCAAGCGGCGGGGCAGCTGGGCCGGCGCGCCGGGGAGCCGGGCGAGCAGCCAATCGCGGCGCACGAACGGCGGCCGCGGCTCGGAGAGGTGGATCCAGACCAGCTCACGACCGGCGGAGAGGCGGGAGAGCCGGGACATCGCCGCGTGCCCTTTGCCGAGATCGCCGAACTCGTCGAACCCACGCGCCAGGCCGAGCCGAACCTCGCGCGCAGAGCCGAAGCCGTAGGTCCGATACCCCGCGCCATGGAGCGCTTCGGCCAGAGTGAGAATGCCGGCCGGCAGCTCGCCCAATCCCGGCGCGAGGATCTGGTGCTGCCAGGGCGCAAGGCCGGTGACCACGCTCGCGATCGAAGCTTCGGCCCAGCCGGAGGCGGCGATACCTCTTCCGCTCCAGGAGGAGTGGGCGAGCAGAGCGGCGAATCGCGGCGTGAGGCCCGGCTCGCCGCCCAGGCCGGTCACCGCGTCGTCGCGCAGCCCTTCGAAGGTGATCAGGACGATCGGGCCGGCGTGCTGTTTCGGCCGGGTGGGAGCCTCGGCCCGGCAGCCCGACAACAGGAGGCAAAGTCCCGAGAGGAGGCCGAAAAACCGTCCGGCCGGGGAATCCGGGCACCGACCGCGGAACATCAAGACGCCGGATCAGCCTGCGTTCGCGTTCGGATAGAGCCGCCGATAGCTGTCCGAGAGGATCAGGATCCGCTTGACGTAGATCCTCGGCTCGGAAAGCGCGAGACCCTCGACGAAGGCGTCGGTCTCCTGCGCGGGCGAGTTTTTCCACAGCCGGCGAATGCGGTTCGGCCCGGCGTTGTAGCCGGCGAGCGCAAGCTCCAGATTGCCGCCGAAGGTATCGAGCATCTGGCGGAAGTAGGCGGTGCCCAGGCGGACGTTCAGATCCGGCTCGTCCAGTCCCGCGGTGGAGAACGGAATGCCGAACCGGCGCGAGATCTCGCGCGCCGTCGCCGGCATCAACTGCATCAGGCCGCGGGCGCCGACGTGGCTCTGCGCCGAGAGGTCGAACGAACTTTCCTGACGGATCATGCCGTAGACCACATTGACCGGCAGGCCGTGGGTGCGAGCCCAGGTTTCGATCTGCGGCTGGAAAGCGACCGGATAGTAGAGCTGCTGCGCTTCGAGCGGGACCGAGGCCTGGAACGGTCCGCCCAGCGCCGGAAACGCGTCGCGGATCGCGAGCACGCTTTTCCTGCGGTCGCCCTGGCGGGCGAGGATCACCGCCCGCAACGCGGAGAGCGGGCGCTTCGGGGCGCGATCGCTGACCAGGTCGAGCTCGGTCCCGGCCAGGGTGTCGAGGCCGTAGTCCGAAAGCAGGCGCGCGCGGGAGAGCGTCGGATCGGTGGGCCAGGCGCTCGCGGCGGCGCCCTCGGCCGGCGGCGCAGAGAGGTCTTTGGGGACGCTCTTTTCTCCCAGGCGGGCGAGCGCGTTGCGGCGGTAGAAGTCGGCGGTATCCGCGCCGGCCACCTCGCGGTAGATCTGGCGGCTCCGCTCGGTCTCGCCGAGCCGCTCGAACGAGCGGGCGGTCCAATAGCGGGCCGAACGGGCGGAGGTCTCGTTCGGGTAGATCGACACCAGCTCGGTCCACCAGCCGATCGCCCCGGTGTAGTTGGCGCGGGCGTACTCCAGCCAGCCGCGCCCCCAAAGAAGCGTGGCGCCGGTCGTATCGTTAGGGTCGAGCTTGCGTAGCTCGCGCAGGCAGGCGAGAGCGCGATCGGAAGCCTCTTCGCCGACGAACTGCTCGAACAGAATTTTGAGCGCACGCTGCGACAGGGTCTTGTCGCTCGCCAGCTGGACCACGCGGAGCAGATGGCGGCGCTGGCGCTGCCGCAGCTCGGTGCGTTCGACGGCGTTCGGGCCGGTCCGTCCGCGACGCACCGTGGCCGCCTCGTCCGCCGCCTGGGCGCGCGCCCATTCGAGGGCGGCCTCTTCGGCCGGGGTCCGGAAGGAGAGCGGCACGAGCGCGGCGTAGGCCTCGGCGCCGTGGAGGGCGCGGGTCTGTGCCTCCGCATCGAGCAGGCTCCAGGCGAAATCGCGCTCCGCCCCGGGCACCGCGGCGAGCGCGGTCGCGGCGCCGTCGAGCAGGCCGAGACCGAGCAGAGTGCCCGCCCGGCGCTTCAAGTCGGCGCCGGTCAAAATACCGGCCCAATCGACCTGCCCATCGGGCGCGCGAAAGCTCTCGATCACCGTCAGCTCGGCCGCGCGGAGCGGAAATTCGACCAGCAGCCTCCGCGCCGAGCGCGCCCGCTCCGCCGCATTTCCCGCGGCGGTCGCGACCTGCCAGGCGAGCGCTTCGAGATCCGCGTTCGTCGCGGCGTCGGCTTTGACGGTGCCGTTCGCAGTCGAGCCGACCGGAGAACCCGGAGAACGCCGGCCGAGATCGGCGAGCGCGAGAGCGTTCCGCGCGTCGCCCCGGTCGCGGGCGAGCTGCGCCGCGGCGAGCAGGGCGCGCGGGCGAAGGGGCGAAGCCGGATAGTCGCCGATCAGCCGGGCGAGCGAGGTTTCCGCGGCGGCCGGATGACCGACCTCGATGGCCGCCTGCGCCAGCTCCCAAAGGCGCCAATCTTCCAGCAGGCCGCCGGGAGCCTCGATCGCCCCCAGGCGCGTTTCCGCGAGATCGGCCCGGCCGCAGGCTCGGGCGTAGAAACCGCCGGCCAGGCGCGCAAGCACGGCATCCTGCCCGGCGGTTTTCGCGGCGAGCGCATCGACCGCGGAGAGGGCGGCCGGGCAATCGCGGTTCCGGAGCAGGTCGGCGGCCTTTTCCCACGCGCGGGGGCGCGACACCATCGCCCCGGAATCCGACAGGTGCCAGGCGGCGCCAAGCAACAGGGGGAGGATCACGACCAGGAGGCCCCCGAGGGCCCATCTCGAGCGGCGGGCTCTGGCAGGCGGTCTCATGGATTCATTCCCTCCTTCCGGTCGTAGGCCCTTGCACCCTCGCCGGCCGCGGCGAAGGCGTCTGGGGCGGGTGGATCAAATACCCAGGGCGCGCGAGTCGCCGGCCGCGAGGATTCGCACCAGCTCCTGGTAAAAGTAATCGGTCGTCGCGACGACTTTGGGATCGACCCGATCTTCGTACATCTGCCGCGACCGGTCGATGTCTTCCTTCAACCGTTCGTAGATGTCGCGGTTTCGGCGCCCTTCTTCGACCTGCTCTTCGTTGTAGAGCTTGATCTCGCTGACCAGAAGCCGGGCCAGGCGGCGCGCTTCTTCATGCACGGGTTCGTCATCCAAAGAGATCGCCGGCATACGGCCGGTCGAAAACGCCCAGCCGGGTCCCTGCACTCCGCTCGGCGGCCGAACCTCCGCGGTGCGGGGCGCGTCGGGTCCGGTGGGAACGGCGCGCAGCGGCTCGGCATGGATCGAATCGCCATCCTCCGGCTCGGGAAGAGCCGGCTCGACGGGCAGATCGGCGGGTAAATCGGCAAAAGCGGCGGTACCCGCGCCGCTGCTCACCGCGGGAGGCGGCGGCAGGGTGCGCAACAGGACCGTCTCTTGGCCGGCGTGCGTTTCGTTCAAATCTTCGTTCTCGGCCGGCTCGCTCTCGCCGGTCCGTTCGAGGTACGGATCGGCCGGCAGCTCCGGCGCTTCCGGGAAGGCGGAAAGCGGCGCGGTCGATTCCAACGCGACCGGCTCGGGCTCAGGCTCAGGGAGGGAAATCGCGTCGAAGTCGAGCGGCGGCAACACCGGCTCGAGGTCGATTTCCAGCGCTCCGGTGCTCAGGGCTTCAACCCCGACGGCATCGACCTCTTCCGGGGTCTCGATCGGCTCGATCTCGGTCGGTTCGACGGCCCAGGAAGGCTCAGCGGGCTCGACCACCTGGGGTTCGGGTTCGGGCTCCGGCACCGAAAGGGCCTGGGTCGCGGCCGGCGGCGGTGCCTCGACGGGCTCCTCGGGGGCGACCGCCGGGGCAGCTGGAGCCACCGGAGCGATCGGAACCCCCGGGGCGACGGGAGCCGCCGGCCCGGCCGACCGGAGGGTGGCGGTCGCCGGACGCTCCCGGAAAGGCAGCGTCTCGATCGAGAGCGCCACGAGATGCGCGAGGGTCTGGAGCGCCGACGATTCGAGCGCCTGGCCGTCGAGCGCGTCGGCATAGAGCGCCGCGGTCACCCGGTCTCGCAGGACGAGAGGGATCAAGACCCCTTCGCGCGCCGCGGGAGCATCGAGTTGGGAGGCGATGTCCGCGCAATCCTCGGCGCCGAGGATGACCGTCCCCGCGCCGTCGAGCATTTTTTCCGCCAAGGCATGGTGGCGCGGCAGGGTGAACGCGGTGACGCGGTCCTGGGCGAATCCCTGGCCGCCCCAGCCGGCGAGGCCGTCGGGCCGAACGAGCAACAGCGCCGCGCGCGAAGCGAACCGGGAGGTCTGGTCGAGCAGGGCGGAGAGGATGTCGCCTTGGGTCCGAGCCCGATCGATCGCCACGGCCGCCGCGTGGAAGTCGGAATGTCCGCCCCCCCGCGCCTCGGCGGCGAGCGCGCCTTCGTCTACCGGCTCCACCGCGGGTATTGCCGGCCGATCGCGCTCGGCGCTCTCGGTGATCTCCGCCAGAGGGACATAGACGCCGGGCAGCTCGGCGTGCAGCTCGCGCACCTGGCGCAAGGTCTCGTCGTGGCCCGCCTGAAGCCGGCCTTCGATCTCGGCACGCAGCTTGGCGAGCCCGGCTTCGACGGCGACGGCGATCTCCCGATCCAGTTTCTCGAGTCGTTCAACGAAAGACATGCGCTTGGAGCCCCCGAATTCGGTCGATGAAGGTGCGTCGCAGCAAAGGAAATCGATTATGGAAAGCGCTCTCGGTGGTGTCAAGCCGAGAGAATCCCGGAAACTCTAGCATTCATGAGGCTTTGGCGGGTGAGGAGGTTCGCCCGGCTCCTTGCCGCCCGCTTCCGGCGCGTGTTACCTTGGCCGTAGGCGGGGTCAGACCGCGCCGGTTCGCTCTTCCATGCCGACTTTTTGCGCCCTTCCCCCAGCCCTCGACCGCGGTGTTTCGGGGTTCGCGAGTGCCCTTCTAAGCACTCTCGCTCTGGCGGCCGCGCTGACGTTCGCGCCCTCCTGCTCCCCTTCGGCCCGCGAGCCCGAACCGTCCCAACGGGTCGCCGACTCGGCTTGGCGGCGTATCGAGCAGGAACGGCGCGACCTGCTCGAACAAAGGAAACGCTTCGCGGCCGGTGTCGTCCAGGCGCCCGAGACGGCGGCGACCGCCGAACTTCGCCGCGCCGTCGAGCGCCGCTCCGAGGCCTTTTCGCGTCGCCTGGTGGCGTTCCTGAACGACGATCCGCCCCGCGAGAAAGAGCCGCTCTCGCCCCGCCAGGCCCAGGCGATCCGCTGGAAGAGCGAAGAGGACATCTACCTCGCCCGCGGCTACGTCGAGCGGGCGGGAGATTTCCGCCGGGCGGAAGACATCCTGGAAGCCGCGCTCGCGCTCGACCCCGGTCATCTTGAGCTGCGCGCCGAACTGGAACGGATTCGTGCCGCCCGCTTCATGACGCCCGAGCGCTTCGCCAAGGTCAAAAACGGCATGAGCCCCGACGACGTCCGCAACCTCCTCGGCGCGCCCAATCCGCACAACGTCCGCGAATACCTGGAGCACGGCCCCGGCCGCGGGGTGATCGGCTGGTTCTACCCGAAAGACGATCGAGGCGCCGCCGCGGGCGTCTGGTTCACCAAAGAGCACGGCACCCCGAGCGTCTACCGCACCGACTTTTCGGCCATTCAACCCGACGGAGAGCCGCTCCCCGCAGCTCCGGTCGAAAGAAGGACCTAAAGGACTCCAAGGACAGCAAGGACGGCGGGCTTCGGGGCTTTTTGTCCTTGGAGTCTTTGCAGTCTTTGAGGTCCTTTTGCTTTCCGCGCGGGAATCTTTGACACCGCTCGGCGGTTATGAGACACTGCCGCTCCCCTGGAGACAGGGGCACTGACGCGGGGTGGAGCAGCCAGGTAGCTCGTTGGGCTCATAACCCAAAGGTCGCAGGTTCAAATCCTGCCCCCGCAACCAAGAAATTCT
>DATMZU010000179.1:0-2674 GCA_035607435.1 Thermoanaerobaculia bacterium
CGTCGTCGAGCCCGCCGAGTCCTCGGTCCTGCTGGGAGGTCCGGCCGGGGCACACGGGATCGAAGGCACCGGGATCGGCCGCACGCCACCGCTCTGGGAGCCTGCCCTCGTCGACGGCATCCTGGCGGTCAGCACGAGCGACGCGGAAGAGATGGCCAGGCGCCTCGCGCGGGAGGAGGCCCTCTTCGGCGGGACCTCTTCCGGAGCGAACGTCGTCGCCGCAATGCAGGTGGCCGAGCGGCTGGGCCCCGGCGCCACGGTGGTCACCCTGATCGTCGACTCCGGCCTCAAGTACCTGAGCACCGACGTCTACAGGAGCCGATAAAGACAGGCCCTCACACCGTGCCCGCGCCGAGCCGTTCACCTCACGACGAGAAATCGGGCCGGGCGAACCGGGTTCCGGCCGGGAAGGCGAGCCCGAAGCGATCCCTCAGGATCGCGAGCAGATGCTCCGGATCGCGAACGGTCTCGCTCGTCTCCTTGCCCTCCGCCCGCTCGAAGAGATCCCGGTTGCGCAGGATCAGCCGCTGCTCCGGCCACGAGCGCTGGGCGGTCAGGCTGTTGACGAACGGCGACGACGGAAACGTGCTTGTGAAGTGGTTCGCCATCACGAAGTCCGCCGGAACCTGCGGCTCGAGAGTGAAAGCGTAGAGATCGCCCCAGGCACCCAGCGCGTTGCCTTCGAGCACCCAGGAGTCGCCCTCCCGCCGCAGGCGATGGCCGAAGCCGCCGAGCCAGCTCTCCCGCCCCTCCTCGAGCGGCAACGGATGGACCGGCCCGTCGCTCCCGAAGCCGACGTCCGCAATGAATGAAGAAGCCGGCTCGCCGTCGAGCTCCACCCGGAGCAGCATGTGCGTCCGCGGCCGGACGACCGTGGCACCCGCCCGCACCCGCGCCGCGAGAGAGGTCACCCGGAAGCCGAGCCCCTCGAGAGCGGCACGCAAGAGAGTGTTCTGCTCGAAGCAATACCCGCCCCGCCGCCCCGCGACCAGCTTCCGCTCGAGAGCCGAAAGCTCGAGATCGATCCCGCGCCCGAGCAGGATGTCCAAATTCTCGAACGGAATCGCCACCGAATGCGCCTCGTGGATCGCCGTCAAAACGGGAAGCGTCGCCTCGCGAGGTCCGGTATAGGCGATGCGTTCGAGGTACGCGGGAAGGTCGAAGGCAGGCATGAGCCGTGATCGTAGCGCCCGGGAGCACCGAGCTCCAGCTCCAGCTCGGCCAAGAGGACGCCACCTCGGACCCAGGTCCCAGTCTCGGATCCCGGCTTCCCCTTCCAATCGCGGAAGCCTTCCCCCGATCCGCGGAAGCCTTCCATCGATTCGAGAAACCGGTCCGCCGTTCCGGTCAAACGGTCCGCCGTTCCGGGAATTCAATCCGCCGTACCGCGGAAGGCTTCCAACGATCGGGGGAACCGGTCCGCCGTACCGGTCAAACGGTCCGCCGTTCGGCGGAAGGCTTCCGCGGATCGGGGGAAGGCGTCCGCCGATTGGTGGAAGGCGTCCGCCAGCTCGCATACGCTCTTCGACGACTCGCAGCCCTCAAGCTTGCCCGCGCGGCACGGCTCCGCTGTTTCTCTCGCATCCTGTCCGAGCGCGTCAGCCCTGCGAGCCGAACCGTCTCCACGAGCTAGTATCGACTTCGAGTCGGAGAGGTTCGCGTCTTCTACGATGTCGCGGGCGACCAAGTCGAGGTGCTGGCCGTGGTACCGAAATCGCAAGCCGTTCAGTGGCTCGCGCAGTTTGGAGAACCGGAATGAAGAGAGTCGCCCTGTCTGTGGTCAAAGACGACCTATCCCGCTACTTACGCGCCGCGGAAAAGGAAGAAGTCGTCATCACTCGCCATGGGAAACCTGCCGGAGTCTTGATCGGGTTCAAGACCGAAGACGACTGGTTCGACTATCGTCTTGAGTCCGATCCGCGATTCCTCGCGCGGATCGAATCGGCGCGACAGAGCCTCCGGACCGGTCGTGGCGTGCCCCTTGAAAAACTACCCGAATAGGCGCGGGCGCTGACCTTCTCTGCGGCTTGCCTAGTCACTGAAACGGATCGGGCCGGCGGGCTACGGGCGAAAGGAGCACGAATGGCCGAAGCGGATCGCGGTGTCGACCGCGATCCGCCATTGGTGCCCGTAGATGTCTACGCCGCCGGCCTCACCACTAGCACTAGCAGGTCTGGGTGGTCTGGCAGGTATTAAGACAAGTACCGCAAGTGCGGCGATCAGTCGGACATTCGGCACAGCTTTCGAAACAGGTATCCGTGACGTTGCTGCAGCCTGTGCCTGTCTGTAAACCCTTCGCATAGTCGAGCCGATAGTCAGACAAGCTGCGGAGCGTTTCCTTGCCCAGAATGAGTTTCCGGCCGATCCTCTTCTTCATGGCGGTTCTCCTTGAGTAGTATCGCGCACACCTAACTTTAAACGTTTGAATACAATTGTGTCAACTAGAACTAGAGCCGCTCTCGACACCCGGCCAGCTTTTTCAGGCGTCCCCAACCCGCCCGAGCAGCGCCCCCCGCTCCTCCTCGGTCAGGAACGCCGCCTCGACCGCGTTCTCCTGGAGCACGCGCAGCTCCCGCTCCGAGAGCCCGAGCCCATCCGCCGTCACGCGGTACTCGTGGGCGAGGTCGATGCCGCTGATCGAGGGATCGTCGGTGTTCAGGGTGGCGCGGAGGCC
>DATMZU010000187.1:0-2548 GCA_035607435.1 Thermoanaerobaculia bacterium
CTTCGCGGACCTCGAAGATCTCGCTTCCGCCGAAGAAGCGGCCCCACTGCTTGCCCCATCTCTCGAAGATATCGCCCAGGCAGGTGTGGTTCATCGTGCCCCCCTCGATTGTCCCCTACAGTGCGGCGCGGGTTTATAGACCTGTCGTTCTCGCGTGGTTCACGTAGGTTACCCTACGTGCTGTGACGAGACCGCGCCGGGAGCGATGGCCGCCGGAAAGGCAACGAATTGCTAATCCGATCCGCGCGCCGCACTGCAGGGGACACTCCGAACAGCCCCGCCTGAGGTCTCGTCACGTCTCCGAGTATAGCGGGACGGCCATGTCCGGTCAAGGACCGACGCGAAAATCGGGGATTCGCCGGCACCCGTCCGGTATACTCTTTCAAGACCATGAGAACCTTGTTCCGGATCGCGCCCTTCGGCCGCTCGTATCGGCTGGGCGCCTGGGTTCAGGACCTTCCACCCCCACCGACGGCCGCCGCCGGAGGTCTGAATGCCTGCCCGATCCCAGGACACCCCGACTACTTTTCCCTCCGTTTTGCCGATGGGGACTCCGCGAACGGCTTGGTGGTCAGCAGTCCGCTGACCAGGGCGGAGATCGAGAACGCGGCAGCAGGGAGGCCTGTTGCCTATCCCGGTGGCTGCCCTCCGCTTGCCGCCGACGTCAGGCTCTACATCGAATGCAACGACGGTCCGGACAAGCATGGTTTCTACGACATCATCTCGAACCGGTTCTTCCTGACGCAGGAAGGACAATACCCGTCTCCACATCCCCTCTGCCCGCCTCCTGGCGGAACCGCACCAACGCCGACGCCGACGCCTGCCCCCGCGCCCGCGCCCGCGCCCGCGCCATCTCCAGCTCCTACCCCCGCCCCAGCGCCCGCACCGGCTCCCGCGCCCGCACCTGCGCCAGCGCCCGCGCCCGCACCGGGCCCCGCCTCAACTCCTATGCCGACGCAGACTCCCGCGCCACCGGTGACGCCGCCAAATTCGGCTCCGATGCCTGTCCAGGGAACGGTGCCGCTCAGGCTCGACGTCCAGGCATTCACCCCGCAATACCAGCAGGGAATGGGACCGATGCCCGTCCAGAATCTACCGGCGCCCGGGCAGAAGCCCGTAGCGGCGCCGCCGGCGGCTCCCGCGCCCGTTCAATCAACTCCCAAGGCGGAACAGCTGATCACACCGCCGGCGAAGGATCTCTCGGCCCCTCTCGGAATCGGTGCGGTGGTCCTGGGCGGGATTGCCCTGGCGATCTTCGGCTAGATCCGGCCGCAGTCGGCGTGCTCGTGCGGCGCGCCGTGGACCTTGCAGAACACGTTCTTCGACGGATCCTTCGTTTGCCAGCAGACGCCCTTCATGTGCCGGATGTCGATCTGCGTGTCATAGGGGTCGGGAATCGGTACGGGCAGCCCCTCGATCCGGAGCAGGCACTCGCCGTTCTCATCGTGAAAATAGATCGTGCCGCGGTCGCCCTGGATCGTCAGGCGGCCGTTGAACGACGCGACCTTCTTGTCGAGCGGCTTCGGCAGGGGAACGCTCATGGTTTGCCTCTTCATGTCTTCCATTCGCAGGTCTCGATCTTGATCCGGGTGAAGACCTCGCCTAGGCCGCAGGTCGAGTATCCGATCAGCGTGTAGAACTCCACGATCTCGTCGAGCGTGTAGTCGCCGGCGCCCTGCTTCCCTGCGATCTCAGTCAGCCCGAACTTCTTCCCCTCCTGGGCCGCGTCGAGCACGTCGCGGACGATCCGGTTTCCGGGAAAGCGGTGGTTGCGGCTGCCCGGGTCGAGCACGAGAGGGTAGGTCTTGCCCCGAACCTTCGCCCAGTGCTCCTTCTCCGCGCAATCGCTGATGTATCCGCGTTTGCCGCAGCCTTCGCAACCGTCGCCGTTGCAGTATGTGCATTTCGACATGATCAGTGCTCCCTTCCTTCGTCGAACTCCTTCCTCATGGAGAGGCGCTGCGCCGGGGTCGTGTGGTTGAAGATGAGGAACCGCATCCCCTTCTCTAGGAACATACCGACGAACTCGAAGCAGTCGGCGCAGACCTGCATGTGACAGTTGTGCTTCCCGTCGGAAGGCCCGCCGCACCATTCGCATTTCATCATCCGTTCCTCACCCCCGATGCTTCGTCTCGGCGATCGCCTCCTTGAGAAACACCCAGGCGCGATCCTTCTCGTCCGAGGTGGAGGCTTCCTTGTTGACCTTGATCAGGTGCTCGGCCGCCTTGAGTAAAAGGGGCGCCGCGCACATGAGCCGCGCGTTCGCCCACGTCTCATTCTCCGGGATCTGCGGCGGACAGAGGCGCGCGAGAATGATCTTGCTGCGACCGTTTCCGACCACGATGCGGACAGCATCGGAGACGGCCTCGATGCGCCATTCCTGCTGTGTCGGCTTGTGCTGCTCGTCCATGCTCAGATCTCACCCAACGTGAAGTCGTTCGATTTGGCCCAGGCCGCCCACCAGGTCGGATCGCCGCCGCGGCGGCCGACGATCTCGGCCAGGACCTCCGCGCCCCAGATGCCGCCGACGGTCCCCCGCCGCAGATCG
>DATMZU010000236.1:0-9574 GCA_035607435.1 Thermoanaerobaculia bacterium
ACCTCCACCTCGATTTCGAGCGGCGAGGCGATGCGCGAGAATCGAATTCCCTGCGCCGCGAGGCGCTCCTCGATCTGCGGCCAGCCGGGCATCACCACGTAGGCGCGCGGACGATGCACCGAGAGGGTGGATTTCGAGCCGTGAATCCACGGCACCTCGATCGTTTCGGTTCGAGTCCGGTCGAACAGCGTCACCGGCTTGCCCGTCACGGCCGAAGTCTCGGAGCGAGAGGAGTAGACCGGCCAGCGGTAGTGATCTCCCGTGTCGCTCTCGGTCCAATGCAGGGCGATCTCGGAGGGGGGCGCTCCGGGCCGGCCCAGCTCGATCTCGCGAGCTTCCGATCCGGCGACCGCATCGATCAGGGCGCGCGGGTCTTGGTTCACCTCGGCGAGGAGCCCGGCGAGGAACGCCCGGACCGAGAGGACCCGGTCGCGATACGGCTTGTAGGAGTGGGTCTCGATCAGGATCGACGGCCGGTTGCGCAGCGCGAAGTAGCCGGTCGAGTAGCGGGCGCCGCCGACCCAGGAGGTGAAGCCTTTCGTGACGTCGGTGCGATCGACCAGATCGACGTACGGTCCGGCGGGAAATCCTGCGCTCTCGACCGCGGCGACCGCGGTGGGAACGTGCGCCTTCATCCATAGATCGACCGGCGCGGGAAGCTGGGGCGCTTCGACCGCGGTCCAGGTGAAGACGGCCGGCATGTCCACTCCGTCGGTGACGTGGATGTCCACGTGAAGCTGCGGCCGCCAGGCGTTCACCAGGGCGACCAGGGCGCGCGCTTCGGGGCTCACCAGCTTCACGTGGTCGCGGTTCAGATCGAGCCCTTGCGTCGTCGTGCGGAAGCCCATCCCGTCCGTCGGGCCGTTCTGGTTCGGCCGGTTGTAGGGGGAGATCCGCTCGTGGCCGTCGGCGTTGTAGATCGGCACGAACAGAATCGTCGCGCCGTCCATCAGCTCGCGGTGCGCGCCGGCCGCCCAATCGGCGAGCAAGAGCATCGTCGCGTCCTTGCCGTCGATCTCCCCGGCGTGGATGCCGCTTTGGATCAACACGATCGGCCGGGCCGGGCTCTCTCCGGAGTGCGGCGGATCGAACTTCCGATCTTTGGCCACGATCACCAAGGGAAGCTCGCGACCGGCGGCGGAGCGGCCGAACGTCGTGACCTTCATCTCGGGAAAGTGCGCGGCCAGTTGATGCAGCCAGGCGACCGTCTCGTCGAACGTCGGCGTGCGCCGGAAGTCCGAGGATTCGATCGGAGTCGATGCGCGATGGGAGGCGGCAACCGACACGGCAGGGAAGAGAGCCGCGAGAAGCGTTGCGACGACGGTCGAGCGGAGGTCGTGTCTCATGTGGACCGATGCTAGCAGGTGCCCTCTTCTATACTCGGCGCCATGTCGGCCCCTCCCGAATCCTTCTTCCGTCGGCTGCTCGCCCGCCTTCGGCCGCGCCTTCTCGTCCGGGTCCTTCTCGCGCTCGGCGCGGTGGGCCTTCTGCCGCTCGGCATCGTCTCGTTCGGGCTTGCGGATCTGAACCGCGGGGCGATCGAAGATCAGGTGCTGCGCACCCACGCGCTCGCCGCCAACACGGCCGCGGAACGGGTGGCCTCGTTCCTCGCGGTCCGCCGGTCGCTCGCCGAAGGGATGGCCGGCAACCCCGCGCTTGCTGAGCCGACCTCCGCCGAAGCGCAGGAGCTGCTGCGCCAAAACCTCGGCGCTTGGGCGGATCTGGGCGTGCTCGCGATCGCGATCGTCGATCCGGAAGGGCGGGAGGGGTTGCGGGCACAGATCAAAGGGGCCGATCGGGGCCGGATCGAGCGAGCGCTCGCGGCGGGTGGTACCGGGGCCGACGGGAGAGCGGGAGCGCGGGAGCCGATCCCGGTGATGAGTCCGCCTGCCGCCCCTACCGTCGTTCTCACGGCACCTCTACCCAATGCCCAAGGAGCCGACGCCCGCTCTCCCGGAGCCGTTCGCCTGGTCTGCGACGGCGCGGCGTTGGTCGATATCGCGCAGCCGAACGAGATGGGCGAAGAGGCCGATCTGCTGATCATCGATCGGGAACGGCAGCCGATCGTCGCCTCCGGCACGCCGCTCTCGGGATTTCCGGAGGAACTGGTCAAGAACGCCACCTCGGGCAAGCTCGGCGGCGCCCATCGTTTCCGCGACGCTTCGGGCGAGACGATCCTCGGCGCCTACGCGCCCGTGCCGCGGTCGAGCTGGTCGGTCTTGTCGCGTCAGCCGGCCCGCGTGGCCGACGCCGTGGCGCATCGCCTGCGCCGTCGCGCCCTCTACGCGATCGGCGCCGCCCTGGCATTGATCGCGGCGCTCGGCGCCTTGGCGTATTGGACGGTGATCAAACCGCTGCGCGATCTGGTCCGCGCGCAGCGGCGCCTAGCTCGCGGCGGAGCCCTGGGGAGCGGCGACGAAATCGCCGATCTCAAGGACGCGTTCTCGCTGCTCGAACGGAGCGTCTCGGATCGCGAAGCTCTCGCCCAAGTCTTCCTCGGCCGTTATCAAGTCATCGAACTTCTCGGCTCGGGCGCCATGGGCTCGGTGTTCCGTGGTTGGGATCCTAGGCTCGAACGGGCGGTCGCGCTCAAGACCGTTCGCTTGGGCGATCTTCCCAGCTCGGACTCGCGCTCCAAGCAGCTGCAGACGTTGCGGCGCGAGGCGATCACGGTCGCGCGCTTGAACCACCCGAACATCGTTGCGGTCTACGACGTCGAGGACGCGGTGGAGGCGGCGTTCATCGCGATGGAGCTGGTCGATGGCGCGAGCCTCGAAAGCCTGTTCTGGACTCGCGGCAAACTCTCTGCCGAGGAGGTCATTCCGCTCGGCGCGGCGATCGCCCGGGGGCTCGCCGCGGCGCACGAGCGAGAGATCCTGCACCGCGACGTCAAGCCGGCGAACCTCCTGCTCGGCCGCGACGGAGCGATCAAGATCACCGATTTCGGCATCTCCGAACTGGCTTCGGTCTCCGAGCGCGGCGGCGCCTCGATTTTCGGCACGCCGGGCTACATTCCGCCCGAGACTTTGCGCGGCGACGGATACGGTACGAAGGGAGACCTGTTCGCGCTTGGCGTCGTGCTCTACCACGCCCTGGTGGGCAAGCGGCCGTTCGCGGGAGGGACGGTGAGGGACGTGGTGCGGGCCACCCTGACCGACCAGCCCGTGCCGCCGAGCCAGCGGGTCCAAGGGCTGCCGGAAACGCTCGACAGCCTGGTGCTCGATCTCCTCGCCCGCGACCCGGACGATCGGCCGGAAAGCGCCGCGGCGGTCGCCGCGACGCTCGAAGGGCTGGCCGCCGAGATGCGCCTCCGCTGGCGCTGGCGGCCGGAGTACGAGCCGGGCAAGACGGAGGAAGTCGTCCGCCCGGCGGCGTGAGCCGACAACCTCCTCAGCGCCGAACGATCTTCCAGGTCTTGACGGCCGAGTTGCCGACCAGATCCTGCGCTTCGACTTCCAGCAGCGCCGCCGCGTTCGAATCGGCCGGGGCCACCTTCGCCCGGTAAATCAGCTTGGCGATGCCGCTGCCGAGATCCTCTCCGGTCACCCAGAGCAGCCGGTCGCCGGTCAATGCGTTTCCGTCATCGCCTACCAGTTGCCAGCCCTGGCCGGAGAAGAAGACCTGCGGATGGTTCGCCGTGGCGGTGCTTTCGGACCAGACGCCGTTGCTCGGCGCCGTCCGATCGCCCCAGACGAGGGGAAGCCAGCGCCGGCCATCGGCCGACCAGGCGATCGCGCCGCCGCGCTCCGGCTTCCAGTTGTTCGGGGTCCGGCGGCGCTCCCGGTCGGGCTCGCCATGGTCGTCGTAGACGTTGGTATCGACCGCCTGCGTGCGCAGGCTCGGCGCCTCGGCGTCGATCGTGAAAGCGAACGGGCCGACCGTCGTCGATTGACCGCAGGCGTCGGTGATCACCACGTCGGCGATCCGCGCACCCGGCGACGGGGCGCTCCAGGCCGCCTCGCTCACTTCCTGGCCGTCGAGCCGATAGGTCCGTTGGGCGATGCCGCAGGAGGAGCTTTCGTCTTGGATCTCCAGCTTCGTGGCACCGCTGCCGAATAGAACGTCGGCCACCCCGACCTGCGCCCCGGCGAGACCGAGGCGCGCGGACGGCGGCGGCCCGGAGGCCACGGCGGGCGTGACTTCCACCCGCGAACCCTCGCTCGGGTAGCCATCGAGCCCCGAAGCGCTGCGTGCCGTGACCCGCCAGAGGTAGGTGCCGATCGGCAGCGCCGTCGAAGGCCGCCATGAGGCGACCTGGATGCCCGTCGCGCGGTCGATCATTTCGCCGCAGACCGCGTCGCGGCAGACTTCGACGACATACGACTCTGCGCCCGGAACCTCTTGCCATTCGAGTTTTGCGCGATTGACCGGCACCCGGGCGTCGATCTTCGGCGCGGTGAGCGCGGGAGCGGGCAGCAATTTCTCCGGAGGTCCGGGGGCCGCGCCCTCTTCGACCGAAGTGCCCATCCCTTCCGCCACCGCAACCTGAGAACCGCCCGAGGCGACCTCCCCCTGGCCGCCGTACATCATCACCTTGGCGGCGCCCTTCTCCGCCTTCCGCGCCCGGGTTTGCGAGACGCCCTTGGCGTTCGGCCGGGCCTTGGCGCTGGTGCCGCCGATCAGGATCTCGACTTCCGAAGCGCGCGAAGACGCCACCGCGCCGCCGGTCTCGAACTCCGCCTGTCCCTCGACGATCTCGACCGCCTTCCGCTCGACCCCGGAGAGCGCGCCGCCCGCACGATGGAGGAAAACGAGCGAATCCTCGGTGACGCCGAGGCGGGTGCCGTCGGTGAAGCGCAGCTCCGCCGAGGACTTCAGGTAGGTGCGCATGCCGTCTTTTTCGACCAGCAGATCGCCGACCTGCGCCTCGCCCCAGGGGATCGGCGCCGGTCGCTCGTCCACCCGGCGCGACAGGAGGGCCACCTGCGCCGCGGGCTCCGCCCGAGCGCCAGCGACGACGATTTGAATGCGCTGGCCGGGCTCGATCAGGTCGGGGTTCACGATGTTCCGGTTCAACTGGGCGAGCTGGTGCCAATAGCGGGAGTCGCCCAGATAACGCTGAGCGAGGTTGTGCAGGGTCTCGCCCGGCCGGACCACGTGCCAGCCTTTGTTCGATCCGGCCGGCAGATCCGTCTGTCCGGCGGCGAACGTCGGCCCGACCAAAGCGAGCGAAGCGCCCACCAGTCCTCGAACCACGGCGCGTTGAAGAGTCATATCGCGTCCCTCCATCCTGAAAGCAGAATTGTCACCGCAAAGCTGCCGCGGATTGTCTGGATCTACGGAAGTCTATCCGGCATTTTGCCGTGGGCAATGCGTAGAACATGCCAGAAGCCGCAGGGCCGGTGTACGGCGTCCGCCGCCCCTGGGTTAGGATCGGTCGATGAGCCGCTCCGCTCCAACCGCCCCCCTCTCGGAGTCGATTTCGATCGCTCCGTTCCCCTCCTCGCGCAAAATTTACATCGAGGGCTCCCGGCCCGACCTGCGGGTGCCGATGCGCGAAATTTCGCTCCAAGCGACCCGCCACCCCGACGGCCGCCTGATCGAGAACCCACCGCACCGGGTCTACGACACCTCCGGACCGTGGACCGATCCGGAGGCCGCCCCCGATGCCCGGATGGGCCTGCCCCCTCTGCGCCGCCCCTGGCAGCTCGAACGGGGTGACCTGGAGGAGCTTTCCGACCTCACCTCCGAATACGGTCGGCGCCGTGCCGCCGATCCGAAGCTCGACGAGCTGCGCTTCGGCCCGGTGCGCAAGCCGCTCCGCGCCCGGCCGGGGGCGAACGTCAGCCAGATGCACTACGCCCGGCTCGGCGTTGTCACTCCGGAGATGGAGTACGTGGCAATCCGCGAGAACCTGCTGCGCGCCCAAGTCGAAGGGGCGCCCTCCGCCGCCGGGCCGCAGCATCCCGGCGAATCTTGGGGCGCCTCGGTCCCGCGCCGGATCACGCCGGAATTCGTGCGCGACGAAATCGCCCGAGGGCGCGCGATCCTTCCCTCGAACGTCAACCACCCCGAATGCGAACCGATGGCGATCGGGCGCAACTTCCTGGTCAAGATCAACGCGAACCTCGGCAACTCCGCGGTCACCTCGTCGATCGACGAAGAGGTGGAAAAACTCCTCTGGGCGATCCGCTGGGGCGCCGACACGGTGATGGATCTTTCGACGGGCAAGAACATCCACGAAACCCGCGAGTGGATCCTGCGCAACTCGCCGGTGCCGATCGGCACCGTGCCGATCTACCAGGCGCTCGAAAAAGTCGGCGGCAAGGCCGAGGATCTCACCTGGGAGATCTTCCGCGACACGCTGATCGAGCAAGCCGAACAGGGAGTCGATTACTTCACCATCCACGCGGGGGTGCGCCTGCCCTACGTGCCGCTCACCGCGCGCCGGGTGACCGGAATCGTCTCGCGCGGCGGCTCGATCCACGCCAAATGGTGCCTGGCGCACCATCGCGAGAACTTCACCTACACCCATTTCGAGGAGATCTGCGAGATCATGAAGGCCTACGACGTGGCCTTCAGCCTGGGCGACGGTCTGCGCCCCGGCTCGATCGCGGACGCCAACGACAAGGCGCAATTCGCGGAGCTGGACACCTTGGGTGAGCTGACCCACGTCGCCTGGAGTCACGACGTTCAAACGATGATCGAAGGCCCCGGCCACGTGCCGATGCACCTGATCCAAGAAAACATGACCAAGCAGCTTGCGGTCTGCGGCGAGGCGCCGTTCTACACACTAGGCCCGCTGACCACGGACATCGCGCCCGGCTACGATCACCTCACCTCGGGTATCGGCGCCGCGATGATCGGCTGGTTCGGTTGCGCAATGCTTTGCTACGTCACCCCCAAGGAGCACCTCGGCCTGCCGAACAAAGACGACGTGCGCGCCGGAGTCGTAGCCTACAAAATCGCCGCCCACGCCGCCGACTTAGGCAAGGGTTTCCCCGGAGCCCAACTGCGCGACGACGAGCTGTCGAAAGCCCGCTTCGAATTCCGTTGGGAAGATCAGTTCAACCTCTCGCTAGATCCCGAAACCGCGCGGTCCTACCACGACGAAACCCTCCCCCAAGAGGGAGCCAAAGTCGCCCACTTCTGCTCCATGTGCGGCCCCCACTTCTGCTCGATGAAAATCACCGAAGAGGTTCGCGAATACGCCCGCAAACAAGGCCTCGCGGAGGAAGAGGCCTTGGAGAAGGGGATGGAAGAGAAGTCGGAAGAGTTCGTGCGGGCAGGGGCGGAAGTCTACGGCTGAACCTGTGGAGTGCGGCGACGCGTCGCCGCGATCAAAGCACCGACACGTCGGCGCACTCCAAATGGGCAATTCGGCGGCGCGGCCATGATATTTTCTTCGCGCAATGTCTGCCACGCCGTGCGAATTCTGCGGGTACTCGGTGCCGCTCGCAGTTTCCGTCTGCCCACACTGCGGCCAGCCTTGCCGTTTTGCCTCCAACGTCCGCGCCGCGCTCTTCCCCGAAGAGAAAGAGGCTCTGGACCGGCGCTACCGTAAGGCGAAGATGGAAGCGGAGGGCCGAGGTTGTCGACAGGTCCTCACGGCATTCGAAGCTGCGGTCCGAGGGTCGCAGTCAGTCATTTCCCGACCGTTGCGCGAAGCGGACCGACTGGCGGTCTCGGAGCGCGAGCTCTATTCGACTTACTACCAGCAAGTGCATGCCGAGCATCGATCCCCGTCTTCCGACGATTGGGATCGTCGTCGCCGAATCGCGGACGAGGCCTTGTTCCCTGGCTACAAGGAATCGATCCGCTTTGCCGCTCTCACCTTGGACGGAGAAGGTGTAGCATCTTACGGAGGGGACGAGCCTGACGGCTTTTGTTTCCTGGTATTGAGGAGCGAAATGATCGCTCAACGCGCGACGGTCTTCGAGGACAACAGTACTCTCGTCTACGAGCGGCACGGCTCGCCTCTTCCTCCCGGCCTCCGTGCCGCCTGGGAAGATCGTGGGAAGCTTGCCGTCGCCAAGCTGTCCGACTCCTTCACCGCCGATACGCTCGAAGAGAGGTTCCCAGGGATCTTGCTTCAGCAGGCCAGCACCTCGGAAGGCGAGCGCTTCGTCGAAGTCCATATTTGGGGGCCTATGTCGGTTCGGACCGTAGAAAGAGTTCTGCTCAAGCCTCAGCGCAGTTTGCGAAAGGCCTTCGTTCGGGAACTGGCGGGCCGCTTGCGGCGTTTTGGCGTGGTGCTGGAGGAGAGATGAGGGTTGAGGCGATCGTCTCCGGGCAAGCGAATGTGGCCCTCTTCTGGGAAGGCGATGCTCTCTTCTCGCTCCATCCGGGTGGCGAGCCTGTTCGCCGCCGCGAACGCGATATCGCCTACTTGCTTGGCGACGCTAGGGATCTTCTTCATTTCGAGGGGGTTGATCGATCTTGGATAGCCGAGGAGCTGGACCTCGAGGTTCGCCGTGCGGATGCGCTCCACCTCGCCCTGATGCTCCTTGACGCTGAGCTAGAGGTGAAAACGCGATTCGAGGCCGCAGCCGAGTTGGAGGAGCTTTTCGCGGACGCTAGGGTCTCTCAGTACGTCAAGGGCGTTCTCTACTCGCGGTCACTGCCAGGGGAAGCGGATATCCGCGGCGCATGCCAGGCGGCTCAGGCAACCTCCAGAGTATCGATGTACCTCTCTGAGCTTGTTCGTTTTCAAGCGCAAATCGCCGACGCCTGGATCGCTTGGCAAGGTATTCCCGATGAGCTTTTCGCCCGTTCCGAGGATCGCCAGCAAGCGCTGAACGCCGCGGTTCGGAGCGGTAGCTTTCATCGGCTCGCGGGTTTGCTGTATCAAAGCGAGTCGGTGGATCTTCTTCTCGCCGAGGCCTTCGCGGATTCGGAGGTGCGCGCTGTTCCGAAGTACCGCGAGATATGGAACCGGTGGTTACGACCCCTCCGCGAAGAAAGCAACTATCCCGCACCATTTCCGGTCTCCATGGAGGTTGCTGAACGAGCGGCCACTGCATGGCCGTTAGCGAGAGAAGTCAGGTCAGCTGGCTCTTTGCCGCTCGTGCAACGTCGAAACACTAGGACCGGCGCCTTCGACGTCATTGGCGTTGGGTTCGGCCCATCGAACCTGGCCCTGGCCGTGGCATTGGAAGAAGCGCCCGAGGCGTCGCAGATGTCCCGTCTGTTTCTGGACGGCAAGATGGGGCCGGTGTGGCATCCCGGCATGCTGCTCGAAGACTCGCTAATCCAGATCTCGGTGCTCAAGGACCTGGCGACGGTGAGGAATCCGCAGAGCCGGTTCACCTTCTTGAACTACCTGAAGGAAAAAGGGCGCCTGTTCGAGTTTCTGAACCTGCGCGACCTGTTCCCGAGCCGGATCGAGTTCAACGACTACCTGGCGTGGGTGGCCGAGGCCCTCTCCCAACGGGTGCGGTGGGGCACCGAGGTGACGGCGATCCACCCCGAGCCCGGCGAGGAGCCCGGCTCGATCGACCTGCTGCGCGTCGTCTCGCGCGATCTCGCGACCGGCGAAAGCCAAGAGATGCTGACCCGAAACATCGTGCTCACCACGGGTGGCATTCCCGCAGTTCCGCCGCCCCTCCGCCTGGTTCCGGGCGGGCAAGCGTTT
>DATMZU010000245.1:0-8035 GCA_035607435.1 Thermoanaerobaculia bacterium
CACGCGGCTTGCGGAAGAGGAGCGCCGGGGCAAGTCCGACGTCGATGGTCTCGGCTGGGATCTGGCGTTGCACTACGCGAGCGAGCGATGGGGATGGGGAGGTGTGGTTCGTAGCGCGGTCGAGCTGGAGGGCTCAGGAGACGCTCGGTACCGCATCCGCGACATCCAGCTGCCCGCGCCCGATCAGGCGCGCTTCCGGTCGAGCGGTTCGGTCAGCCAGACCTTCGAGCTACCCGCGGAGGCTTCGACCGGCATTTGGTTCGCGCCTTACCCGGAGCTGCGGGTCGAGATCGACGCCGCATGGCAGAAATGGTCGGACGTGAGCGCCTCGACGATCCGCTTCGGTCCCGGGGGACTTTCCTCGGAAGGGGAACGCTTCACCCGCTTCGGCGATTGGGACGACACGCTGTCGCTCCGCCTCGGGGTCGAAGGCGACCTGAACGATCAGGTGAGCCTGTTCGGCGGCATCGCGCGGGAAGAGTCGCCGGTTGGAGGCGACGCCGTAAGCCCGGGCTTTCCCCGCGGCGACGCCATGGTCTACGCGGTCGGAGCGACCTACAACTTCCCGCAGATCTCGTTCGATCTCGGCTATTCGCTCCACGAGCACGACCGCAACCGCGCGAGCGGCCAGGAGACCTCGGAGTCGAGCCCGGGCAGCTACACCGCCCGCGCGACCGTCTGGTCGGCCTCCGCCCGGTGGCGGTTCGGCAAGCCCTAGCTATTGGGATCAGCTGCGATCAGCTCCAGGGGCGCGAGATCACGCAGGCGTTGATGCCGCCGATGCCCATGGAGAGCTTGCCCGCCGGACCTTGCGGGGCGGGGCAGGGGGCGTCGAAGACGTAGAGCGGATGGAGGCGGCCGATCTCTTCGTTCAGCTCTTCCTGAGCGAGCGGAGTGGGATAGAGGCGTCCACGGTCGTAGCCGAGATATTGGGCGGTCAGCTCCCAGCCGCCCCCGGCGGACATGCCATGGCCGAAGGTCCCTTTGCGCGCGGTGACCAGCACCTGGTCGGGCACCATGCCGCGCAGCGTAGCGATCTCCTTCCAGTCGCCAGGAGTCGCCGTGGCGTGGAGGTCCCACGAACCGATCGTCGCCGGATCGATTCCCGAAGCGGCGAGCGCTTCGCGGATCGCGGTGGATGGCCCCTCGATCGACGGGGTGATGATGTGGTCGGCGTCCGACGAGACGCCCACCCCGACCGGTTCCATTCCCAGCGGTTTGAAGCCCCGCGCGGTCATGTGCTCGTAGTCGCCAAGAATCCAGATCGCCGCTCCTCCCGCGACGTGGGTGCCGCGCAGGGTGGTGAGCGGTTTCGAGACCGCGGCGTCGGCCGAGATGACCCGCCCGGCGTAAAACGCGGCGACGGTGATCGGCAGCGGCGGCGGGTCGGTCGCCCCGAGCACGACCGCGTCGGCCTCGCCGGCCTGGATCGCGTCCATCGCAAGCTTCAAAGTGACCCCGAAGGTCGAGCAGGCGGCGACCGGCGCGAACGCGAGGCCGGTGATCTTGCCCAGGATCGAGATCTGTGACGAAGGCGTGTTCTGGATGTTCCATAACAGGTTCGCGGAGACCGCGCGCCAGGGCGGCTCGGGGCACTGCCACTTCTCCTGGAGCTTCGCGTGGCCGCGCTGCTTCTCCTTCATCACCGACATCTTGGCCTTCTCGACGTCGCCGTGGATGCCGTGCCCTTCGATCTCCGCCAGCTCGGCCAGGTAGACCGGCAGCTCGGTCGAGCGCTCGGCCCACCAGTGCCACCAGGCGCCCTGCGCTTCGTCCCGATCGTCGATCCCTACCGTGTCTGGATGGGGCGGGCGCGCGGGATCGGTTGAGGCGTCTCCGGCGCTCGCCGCCGCGAATTCGGGATGGCGCTCTGCCCAGAAGCGATCCCAGCGCCGCTGGCCGCGACGGAGGGCGAGGGTCGCGTCCGAGATCGTCGCCAGATTGCCGAGCCCGGTTCCGACATAGACCCGGGTCCGGGTGCCGAGCCGCGACAGCTCCTGCTCGATCCCCGGGTTCTGCTGGAGCGCCTGGATGAAGCCGCCGATCGCGAACTGCGTCGGCAGGTCCATCTTCGCTTCGAGCGTGTGAAATCGGCTCGGCGGGAAGCGCTCGACGATCCATGAGCGGTACTCCTCGAACGAGAATTCGGGCTTGCCGACGAGGAAGGTGTCCGGGCCGAAGCCGTGGAAAGGCGTCAGCCAGCTCTCCGCGGATTCGAGATTGGCCGCGAACGCGGCGACATTGGGCGACCGTGGGGCGACGATCCCCCAGCCGAAGATTCCTACTCGACGCAAACGTTGGTCCTCCCAGGCAAAACCGAGATCCCGCGGGATGGGTACTCGCCACCGGATGGGGTGATTGTCGCCCAGAGGAGCGCGGAGGGCAAACCCGGGCGCCCGCCCGGTATGATGGCCCCATGCCGAGCTACCGCCTGCGCGTCCGAGGCCGCTTCGAGGCCGCCCACCATCTGACCTCCTATCGCGGCGCCGTCGAGGCCGTCCACGGGCACTCCTGGCGTGTCGAGGCGTTCCTCGAAACGGATCGCCTGGACGCCGACGGAATGGCCTGGGATTTCGTCGAAGTGAAGAACGCGCTCCTGTCGCTCTGCGCCCAGCTCGATCACCGGGATTTGAACTCGGTGGCGCCGTTTACCCAAATCAGCCCGACCACCGAGCACGTGGCGGCCTGGTTCTTCGACCGGCTCGCCGAGGCCCTCCCGGGCGCGCCGCTCGCCGAGGTCGAGGTCTGGGAAGGCCCCGACTGCTCGGCGACTTACCGGCCTTGACCGAGCCCGCCAGAATCGGAGAATCTCCTCCCTATGCGCATCGCACTTCTTGGCACCGGACTGATGGGTTACGCGATGGCCGAGCGCCTGCTCGAACAGGGGGTGGAGCTGTCGGTCTGGAACCGTACCCGGGCGAAAGCCGAGCCGCTCTCGGCACAGGGTGCTCAGGTCGCCGATACGGCGCGCGAGGCGATCGAATCGGTGGGCGAGGGCGGAATCGTGCTCGCCATGTTGCGCGACGCCCCGGCGATTCACGCCGCGCTGGACGGTGCGCTCTCTGCCCTTTCGGGCAAGACGTTCGTTCAGATGAGCACGATCGCGCCGGGCGAGAGCCGGGCGCTTTCGTCGGAGATCGAGGCGGCCGACGCCGGGTACCTGGAGGCGCCTGTGCTCGGTAGCACGCCCCAGGCGCGCGCGGGCACAATGCAGGTTTTGGTGGGGGGCGATCCGGAACTTTACGCTCGGGTGGAAAAGTCGCTCGCTCCGCTCGGGCCGCCGACCCTCGTCGGGCCGGTCGGCCAGGCGGCGGCGCTCAAGCTCGCGCTCAACCAGCTGATCCCGAATCTGATCGCGGCGTTCTCGCTGTCGCTCGGAATGGTCCGCCGTTCCGGCGTCGATCTCGATCTGTTTCTGGGCATCCTCCGGAAGAGCGCGCTCTACGCGCCGAGCTTCGACGGCAAGCTGCCGAAGATCCGGATTCGGGATTTCGCGCAGCCGAGCTTCCCCGCCGAGCTGATGCTCAAGGATCTCGACCTGATCCGCGCCGAATGCGAGACCCTCGGGTTGGACGCCACGGTCGCCGATGCTGTGCGGGATGTCTTGGTGCGGACGGTCGAGAGCGGCCAGGGGGGAGCGGATTATTCGGCGCTCTACGACGTGATCGACCCGCGAGATTGAACTCTTACCGCAGCTCTTCGCGGATCACGTCGATCAGGCGGCGCAGATCGACCGGCTTGGTCAGGTGGCGGGCGAAGCCGGCGGCGAGAGCGCGCTGGATGTCCTCGTCCATGCCGTAGCCGGAGAGCGCGATACCCTTCAAGCCGTGCCGTTTCGACAGGACCCGCATCAGGTCGCAGCCGTCGCCATCGGGCAGGCCGAGGTCGCTCAAGACGAGATGGAAGTTTTCTTGATCGTCGGTATGGGCTTGAAACGCTGCGGCGAGCGCATCGGCCACCGAGGAGGCTCGGGTGACGCGAAAACCCGAGTCCTGAAGCAGAACCGCGAGCGCCTCGGCCGTGTCGTCGTGATCTTCGACCAGCAGCAGATGAGGCGGCGAATCCGATGGCCGGGCGCGATCCGGGCTCCGCTTGGCGGAGTCGACCGATTGGGCGACCGCCGAGCTGGTGCCCTTGGAAAGCAGGTCGTCAATCAGCCGGACTTCCAGCTCCAGGTTGCGCCGGATCCGTTCGAGCATCGGGGCGAACCGTTCGGGAAGGTCGTCGGCCCCCTGCATCGCCGAAAGCGTGAGCATCACCGGGGCGAGGGGAGTGCGCAGCTCGTGGGACAGCGCGGCGAAGAAGCGATCCTTCGCATCGACCGCATCGACCGCGAACAGGCGCGCCTGTTCGAGCTCGCGGCGCAGCCGGTGGAGCTGCTTTTCCGGCCGAAGATCGCGGGCGAAGGCGAGATGAAGACCCGGAGCGATGCACGGCCGGAATCGCCACTCGACTTCGATCAGCGAGCCGTCGGCTGCAAGAATGGGAAACTCGCCTTCGAAACCGTGTCGAGATTGCAAGCCGGCGAGCGCCGCGTCGCCCAAGGTTTTGGCGCTGGGCAACAGGAAGGACGACAGCGTCTGACCGATCAGGTCCGGCCGGTCGAACTGTAGAAGCCGGCAAAACGCGTGGTTCGCCTCGCACAGAACGGCCGTGTCGTCGAGCAATGCGACCGCGCCGAACCCCTCTTGATACAGAGACTTACCGAGCGAGCCGAGAAGCTCGTCAAGCGGGGGAAGCGGGGCGTTTGCGGCGTCGCTGCTCATCGTGAGGTCCGAGCGCGGAAAGGAAATCCCGGTGCATGGAACGGACAACGAGAAAGCAAAAGGAATGCCGCCGCCGCGCGGCGGCTTCCGGGTCTACGATTTTCTCAGGCGTCGTCGCCGCAGGGGATCAGCAGGCGCTCGATGCCGCGCGCCTTGCCGGTCTCCTCGTCGATGTCCACCACGGCTCCGGCCAGCCGGACATCGCGCTTCGCGACTTCGAGCGGCACGGAGGTCTGGAGCAGAAACCGGCGCAGCACCTTGTCCACCCGCATGCCGATGATCGAATCGTACGGTCCGGTCATCCCAACGTCGGTGAGCAGCGCGGTGCCTCCCGAGAGCACGCGCTCGTCGGCGGTCGGCACGTGGGTGTGGGTGCCGAGCACGGCGCTCACCTTGCCGTCGAGATAAAAGGCGAGCGCCTGCTTCTCACTCGTTGCGTCGGCGTGAAAGTCGATCAGGATCACTTTGACCTTCGGGTCGAGCGAGGCGATCAACCGGTCGGCCGCGTGAAACGGCGAATCGAGATGGCTCATGAAGACGCGGCCTTCGAGGTTGATCACCGCGACCGGAATCCCCGCCGCGGTCTCCCCTACGTAGAGCCCCTTGCCGGGGTTTCCCTCGGGATAGTTCGCGGGGCGCAGCAGGCGCGGCTCGCGCGAGAGCAGCTCCACCCCCTCCTTCTTGTCCCAGACGTGATTGCCGGTGGTGTAGCAATCGATCCCCAAGCTCTCGAATTCATTCAGCACGTCGGGGGTGACCCCGAAGCCGCCCGAGGAGTTTTCGACGTTGACCACGGTGTAGTCGATCCGGTGCTGGTCGATCAGGCGGGGCACGAGGGTCTTGACCGCCCGGCGCCCCGGTTTTCCGATCACGTCGCCGACGAACAGCAGCTTCATCGGGCGTACTCGATCGAGCGGGTCTCGCGGATGACCGTGATCTTGATCTGGCCGGGGTAGGTGAGCTCGGATTCGACCTTCCTCGCGATGTCCTTGGACAGCCAAAGCGCCTGATCGTCCGACAGTTTGCCGCTATCGACGATGATCCGGATCTCGCGGCCGGCCTGGATCGCGAACGTCTTCTGCACGCCTTTGAAGCTGGAAGCGATCTCTTCGAGCTTCTCTAGCCGCTTGACGTAGGTTTCGAGCACCTCGCGCCGGGCGCCGGGCCGGGCGGCGGAGAGCGCGTCGGCCGCGGTGACCAGAACCGCCTCGACCGTCTGCGGGTCGTAGTCGCCGTGGTGGCAGGCCATGCCGTGAACCACCTCTTCGGTTTCGCCGTACTTCCGCAGCAGCTCGATGCCCAGCTGGAGGTGGGTGCCCTCCATCTCGCGGTCGATCGCCTTGCCGATGTCGTGCAGGATTCCGGCGCGCCGGGCGACGTGGACGTTCGCCTTCAACTCGGCGGCCATCGCGCCCGCCAGGAACGCCACCTCGCGGCTGTGGTGCAGGACGTTCTGGCCGTACGAGGTGCGGTAGCGCAGGCGGCCGAGCAGCTTGGTCAGCTCCGGGTGGAGATCCGGGATGCCCAATTCGAGGCACGCCGCCTCCCCCTCGGCAAAGATCTTCTGCTCGAATTCGGCCTTCACCTTTTCGACCACTTCCTCGATTCGCGCCGGGTGAATGCGGCCGTCCGTGATCAGCCGTTCGAGCGCCACCCGCGCCACCTCGCGGCGGAACGGGTCGAAGCCGGAGAGGATCACCGCCTCCGGCGTATCGTCGACGATCAGATCGACGCCGGTCGCGGTCTCCAGAGCGCGGATGTTGCGGCCCTCGCGGCCGATGATCCGCCCCTTCATCTCGTCGTTCGGCAGCATGACCACCGAGACCGTCGCCTCCGACACGTAGTCGGACGCGGCGCGCTGGACCGCCATGCCGATGATCCGCTGCGCCTGCTTGTGCGCCGTCTCGCGCGCCTCGTCCTCCAGGCGCTTGACGATGTTGGCCGCCTCCATGCGGGCGTCCTGTTCGAGCGAACGGACCAGCTCCTCGCGCGCCTGCTGGGCGGTCAAGCCGGCGATGTGCTCCAGCTTCTCGCGCTCTTCGGCGAGCAGCCGCGCCACCTCGGCCTCGTTTTGCGCGACCGTCTGCTCGCGGCCGCCCAACGTGCGCTCGCGGGTCGCCACCTCGCGGTCGCGCTGCGAGAGATCCTCGGTCCGTTTGTCGAGCGTGTCTTCCTTCTGGGTCAGCCGGCGTTCGACCTGCTCCAACTCGGAGCGCCTCTTGCGCGAGGCGCTCTCGAACTCGCTGCGCGCCTGGAGCAGTTTTTCCTTCGCGGCCAGCTCCGCCTCGCGGACTTTCGTCTCGCCCGTTCGCTCGGCGTCTTCGAGGATCTGCTTGGCGCGCTGCTCGGCTTCGAGACGTAGACGCGTGGCTTCCCGCTTCCCCCATCGGAGCAGGAAAAAGGAGATGGCAATCGCGACCAGCACCAGCGCCGCGATGAAAATCAAAAGATTCGTGCTCAATTCGACCTCCCCATCTAAGGGAGGGTCGGGGCCAAAACCTCAAGAGCGTGCGGTGGATTTAAAATGCGCATCCCCCGCGGATACGAGTGGACTGTGCGTTTTAGAACCTGTAACGAAAACAGGTGGGTGCCCTCTCCACGAGCCGTTAGCGTCCTCGTACGAGCGAGGCTGGCACGGGCCGCGCGGAATCTGAGCTCCCGGGGGTATAACGTTGGTTCTACGATCGTTAAGCCCATCTCGCACCATCCGGGGGATGCGCACGCAAAATCATATCTCAGAAGGCGTCGGTCGCCGTCTCCGCCGGTTCCTCGGCGAGGGCCGCGTCCAACTCCTTCACGAACTCGAACACTCTTTCTCGAACTTCGACCCGTTCCCCTTCTTGCCGTCTTTGCAGCTCAAAGAGCTCATCGGCCAGGTTGAGCGCGGCGAGAATCGCGATCCGCGCCGTATCCTGTGTCCGCACCTGCCTCGCGATCTCGCGCATTTTTCCATCGACGAGATCCGCGAGCGCCTGGACATGGCCGCCCCCGTCGCTACCGCGGACGTTGTACGCGGCGCCGAAGATCCGCACCTCGGTGGTGTCGATTCCCGTGCTCAACCGTTCGTCCTCCGCGCTGTCCATGGGCCGACAAGTGGTTTGAACCCATAGACTTGGCCCTGGACTATAGCACAGGTCAACGGGCCGGTTCGGGAACCCACCGGCGCGCCCGTACCACCCGTAGAATGTCGTCCGCATGGGCTTTTACGGATTCCTTCGCCCGCTCCTTTTCCAGCTCAACGCCGAAACCGGCCACGAGGTGGGATTGGC
>DATMZU010000254.1:0-7289 GCA_035607435.1 Thermoanaerobaculia bacterium
GGTCGTCATCACCACCTTCATGCTCGCGACCGACCCGATGCTCACCGACTTCGTCGAAAAGCTGACCCAAATCAACCGCGGCCGCGCCTACTTCGCCTCCCCCTATAACCTGGGCGAGTTCCTGCTCGCGGACTACATCCGGAACCGGCGGAAGCGGGTGCGGTAGAGAAAAATCCGTCAGTGCCCGCGCGGCGCGCCCACGACGCCGAGGCGGTAGCGCATCAGGCTCGGCCGGAAGGTCGTAGTGAAGAAGGGGAACGCGGCGTTGGCGATGTAGAGGTTCTTGCGATCTTCGCCATGGACGCCGAACGCCATCGAGGTCGGGCCGTCGAGGCCGTCGTCCACCGTGAGCAGCACTTCGGACGTGCCGTCGGGCGAGATCTTGACCAGACGGTTGAACGGGTCGGTGCCGCAGTACAGCGCGCCGTGGACGTCGAACGCGATATCGTCGCAGCCGAGCGGCGGCGGCAGCTGGGCGTGGACTCGCGGGGTTCCCGCATCGTTGCCGTGCTCGAAGGGGATCGCCACGATCTGGCCGGTCGCGGAGACCGAGACGTAGAGCTCGTGGCGGAACACCTGGAGACCGTTGGCGCCCGGGAAGGGCGAGCCCGGCGGTGCCGCGAGCAGCGGATCGTCGATCCAAACCTCCGCCGCTCCCCCCTCTTTCGGCGCCCGCCAGATTCGCGGCTCGGCGGAGTCGGCGACGTAGACGTCATCATGGAAAAGGGCGATGCCGTTCGGCAGCGCCGCGGTCGGAAGGTTCGCGACCAGGCTCGTCGCGCCCGTCGGAGTCACCCGCCAGATCCCCCGATTCGCCGGATCGCACGAGGCGACCGAAACGTAGAGATCCCCTGAATACTCGTCGAACGCGAGCGCGCCCTGGATGGCGAAGAAGCCGAAACAGGGGGTGAGCGGCGCCCCGATCGGCAGAAACGCCAGCGTCGATTGCGCGCCGTCCGAAGCGATCTTCCGGATCTCGCCGGTGAGCGCAAGGCTCACGAAGAGATTGCCCGCTCGATCGAACACGACGCTCTCCGGCGTTTCGAGCTGCGCAGGGTTGAAAAGAACGAGCGTTTCGAGCGTGCCGGCAGGAGCCGGCGGATGAGCGAACAGCCCCGCCGGCAAGGCGAGGCTGCAAAGGGTCAACACCAGAAACACAAAGCGGCGACGGGGTTCGAACATGCTCTCGATCCTCCTCGAAGGTTGGGGTAAGGCTCCTCAACCCTCAGTGTGACGAAAGCTCCGAAGCGCGACGCTGCCGCTTTCTCCTACCCGTTCCGGAACGCCACCATCGGATCGGTCTTGAGCGCCCGCTGGGCGGGCAGGAGACAGGCGAACAGGGTGACCAGACCGAGGGCGACCGGCACCGCGGAAAAGACCGACGGGTCGGTCGGTTGGACCTCGAAGAGGAACTGGGTCAGCACCTTCGAGGCGAAGAAGGAAATCGGCAGGCCGAACGCGAGACCGACCAGGAGCTGCCGCGCGCCCTGGCCGAGCAGCAGGCGCATCACCCGAGAGGGGGCGGCGCCGAGCGCCACGCGGACGCCGATCTCTTGCGTGCGCTGGCCGACCGAGAACGAGACCACGGCGTAGATGCCGACCGAGGCGAGCAGCAACGCCGCGGCGCCGAAGATCGCGAACAGGGTCGAGAACAGGTCGTAGAAGAATCGGGACTTTTCGATCGACTGCTCCATCGTTTGGACGAAGTAGATCGGCAGGTCCTTGTCCACCGCGACCACCTGGGCTCGCGCCATGCCGGTCAAGGCGAGCGGGTTCTGCTGCGTGCGGACGACATAGGACATCCGTTGGTCGTCCTGGCTCTGGCCGAGCGGCAGGTAGATGCCCTGCGGGTCCTCTTTCTGGAATCCGTTCATGCCGAGATCCGGGACGACCGCGACGATCCGCCGCCAGGCGCCTTCGGTGCCGCGGCCGAGGCGGATCCGTTGCCCCAGAGCGCTCTTGCCGGGGAAGGCCTTCGCGGCAAAACTCGCGTTGACCATCGCCACCGGCTCGGCCCCTTCCCGATCGAGCCGGGTGAAATCGCGGCCGTCGAGGAGCCGTGCCCCGAACATCGCGAAGAATCCGGGCGAGACCGTTTGCAGCCGCGCCTGCGGCAAATCGTTCGCCTTGGCGTAGGCACGGCCCTCGATCGCGTAAGAGTCGGTGCCGGTGCCGCTGTAGGGCAGCGCGGTGGTCGCGGCGACCGCCGTCACCCCCGGTTTGCCGTCGAGCCGGTCGAGGATCTGCTCGTAGGTCTGGATGCGCTTCGCTTGGGTCGGATAGGCCGCCTCGAACAGCGGCACCCGGAAGGTGAGGAGGTTCTTGGTGTTGTACTGCGCGTCCGCGCCGCGGACCTGAACGACGCTCTTCACCATCAGGCCGGCCATTACGAGCAACAGGCAGGAGAACGCGATCTCGGCGACCACGATCGTGCGGCTGAACCAGCCGAGGCGAAGGCTCGACGAGCCGCGTCCCTCGTCCTTGAGCACCTCGTTGACGTCCGCCCGCGACGCCTGAAACGCCGGGAACAGGCCGCTCGCGAAACCGGCGATGAGCGCCAGGCCGACCGTGAATAGAACCGAGAGGCCGTCAAGCTCGATGTGCAGCCAGTAGGGAGGATCGGTCGGCACGATCGCCCGATTGAACCCCGCGACCCCCAGGTACGCGAGGCCCAGACCGAGGCCGGCGCCGAGCACCGCGATCATGAAGCTCTCGGCGAGAATCTGCACCAGGACGCGGCGGCGGCCGGCGCCGAGCGCCGAGCGGATCGCCAGCTCCCTGGTGCGGGTCGAAGCGCGGGCGAGCATCAGGTTCGCCACGTTCAGGCAGGCGATCAGGAGGACGCAGAAGACGCCCGCGAGCATCAGGAAAAGGAGGCTCGAGATCTCCTTGGGGATGAACTCCTGCATCAGGGGCTTCACCACCGCGTCCACCCCGGCGTTGGTGTCCGGGTACTGCGCCGCGAGCCGCTTCGAGATCCCCTTGATCTCGGCGCTCGCCGTCGCGAGCGTCACGCCCGGCTTCAGGCGGCCGACCACTTCGTAGGTGTCGCCTTCGCCCCGCTTCGCCTTCGTCGGGTCGAGCGGCAACGGCGACCACACTTTTTGGTTGAACGGAAACTCGAATTTCTCCGGCATGATGCCCACGACCGTCGCCGGCTCGGCGTTGACCCGCACGGTCCGGCCGAGAATCTGCGGATCGGCACCGTAGCGCTCTTTCCAGACCTGCCACGACAGGATCGTGACGCGCGCCGCACCCGGGAGATCCTCACCGGGCAGGAACGACCGGCCGCGCGCGGGCTTGGCGCCGATCAGGTCGAACAGATTGGCGGTGATGAACGCTCCGTCGGTCCGCTCCGGCCGCGCGTTTCCGCTCGCGTTGCCGCTCAAAGTGAACGTGGTGGGCTCGAAGGCGGCGAGACCGACGAACGAGGTCTGCTGCGCGCGCCAATCGAGGAAGTCGTGGAGCCCCACTTCGAGGCTCTTTTGTTCGCGCGACAGATTCTGGTTTTCCAGGTGGATCAAGCGATCGGAATCGGGCAGCGGCAAGCCGCGTAGCACGATGCCATAGACGATCGAAAACATCGCGGCGGTCAAGCCGATGCCGAGCCCCAAGGCGACGACGGCGGCGACCGTCTGCCCGGGGGTCTTCGACAACATGCGCAGGCCGTAGCGGAAATCTCGGAACAGGTGGCTCATGGCGGTCTCCAACAGATCAGCCGTTCGACCGCTCTACGCTCGCGGAGGGACGAAAGTTACAGGGCGGGAGAAAGAAGTAGAAGCGCCACCAGGGCCGCCCGTCCGGAAAGGCGATCGACGATCAGGTGCTCGTCCTCGGCGTGCGCCCCGCCGCCCACCGCCCCGAGGCCGTCGAGCGTTGCGGTATGGAGGCTCGCAAGACTTCCGTCCGACCCGCCGCCGACGGAGGCCTCTCCGAGCGTCTGCCCCAGAGCCGCCGCGCACTCTTGAGCCCGGGCGTAAAGGGCACGGTTGCGGCCGGTCCGTTCGAGCGGCAGCCGTTCGACCTCGCCCTCGACCTCTATCCGCACGCCGGGCAGGGTAGGCGAGAGAGCCCGAATCGTCCGCTCGATCTCCTCCCCGGCGGCGAGCGAGGTGAACCGCACGTCCACCTCGGCAAAGGCCTCCGCGGCGACGACGTTCCCCCGGGTCCCTCCCGAGACCACTCCGACGTTGACGGTCGTGCCCGAGCCCGGGTCGTTCAAGGCGGAAAGCCGCTCGATCGCCCGGCCCAGCTCGCGGATCGCGCTCGCGCCCTGCTCCGGGTGGAGACCGGCATGAGCAGCGCGCCCCCGGAAGCGGAGACCGAAGCGGGCGACCCCCTTGCGCTCGGTCTTCGCCCGTCCTTCCGGCCCGAACGCCGGTTCGAGGACGAACGCCCGCGCCGCCCGCCGCGCGAGATGGCGGATGCGCCGCGCCGAATCCGGGCTCCCCAGCTCCTCGTCGGAATTCAAGAACAACACGGGGGCCAGCGCGGGCGTGATCCCGGTCTCCCGTTCGAGGTCGGCGAGCGCGAGCAGGGCGAACACCGCGATCGCGACTCCGCCCTTCATGTCGAAGACGCCGGGGCCGTAGAGCCGGCCCCCTTTTTCGCGCACCGGCATGCCCGGAAGCGTGCCGATCGGCCAGACCGTATCGACGTGGCCGAGCAGCAGCTGGAAACCGGTCCGCGGGCGGGAACGCGCCGGGGGGCGCGCCAGGAGCTGCCCGCCGCTCGCGCCGCCCGAAAAACGGCGAACGGCGAGACCGGAGGATGCAAGCGCTTCTTCGACAAGGGCGAAGACCGGCGCCTGCGCGGCGGGCTCGTGCGACGGCGATTCGATCGCCGCGAGGCGGGAGACCAGATCGACCAGCTCCGAGCCGCGGCGGGCGAGCCGATCCGAGATCCGTGCCGCAAGCTCCGGAAGCGGCGGTGCCGCGATCACTCCGATCCCGTGCCGGTCGCCTGTTCGAGGCCGCGCCAGGTCGTCTCGGCGTCGTCGAAGATCGGCAGATTCGGCTGGATGCCGCGGGCCGCATTGACGTGCCAACTCCAGAGCAGCGACCACTTGAGATAGGTGCCGTAGCTCTGGAGCATGCAGAACACCAGACCGTGCATGCCGTCGAACACCCCGAATTGCAGGACGTAGGTGCGGAAGAAGCGCCACGCCGAGCGGCCCCAGATCTCCAGGATTCCCGAGCGCTTGCCGTCCCGCCACTGCTGGGAGGCACCCCAGAAGCTGTACTTTTCGATTCGCCGAACGTATTCGTCGAGCGCATCGGTCATGTAGTGCTCCATCGGATTCTTGAGCAACGGCGCCGGACCGCGCGTGACCATGTCGGCGTGGACCCGCCGGTTGGGGTAGCGGGCGGTGCCCTGGCGAACCAGGCGCACCACCTGGTCGTGCTGCCAGCCGGAGAAGCGGATCAGCTTGCCGAGGAAGTAGACCCGGCGCCGGATGGTATAGGCGTCGGCCGTGGCCCCCGTGGCGAGCAGATTCTCGATCTCCCGTTGCAGCACGGGGGTGCAGCGCTCGTCGGCGTCGAAGATCAGAATCCAGTCGTTGGCCACCTGGTCCATCGCCCAGTTCTTCTGCGAGGCCGAACCGTAATAGGTGCGCTGGAGGAACCGCACCTTCGGATAGCCGGCGCAAATCTCCGGCGTCCGGTCGGTCGAGAACGAATCGACGACGAAGATCTCGTCGCACCAGAGGAGCGACTCGATACAGCCGGCGATGTTTTGCTCTTCGTTGAAGGTCGTGACGATGGCCGACACCTTGGCCCGATTCGCTACGGGGGCGGCAACGGCGCGTTTCGTCGTCTCCTCGGGCATTTTTCCGGTCCTCCTCGGGCGGGTTGCGGCGGGCCTCTCTCGGCCCAGCGTATCATCCGCCCGCCGTTCTCCCTTATCATCCGTCGGCGCCCTCCGACTTCGAGCCCGCCGCCCCCGATATGCTCAGAGACCTCTTCGTCTTCTCCCTTCTGGTCACGCTCAAGGCGTTCACCCAGACCTTCTATCGGGTCCGGATGGAGTGGATCAACAATCCGCCGCCCGACCCCTGGCGCCATCTCCGGCTGGTCGCCATCCTCAATCACACCAGTCTTTTCGAGCCACTCTTCGCCGGCGGGGCGCCGTTCCATTTCCTCTGGCGGCTGGCCCGGCACGGCGTGCTGCCGGTCGCCAAGAAGACGGCCGACCGGGCCGTGGTGGGAAAATTCTTCAGCCTGATCGCGAAAAACGTCGTCCCGATCACGCGAGCCCGCGACGAGAGCTGGAAGCAGGTGCTCGCCCAGATCGATCCCGACGCGATGGTCGGCATCGCACCCGAGGGGCGGATGAAGCGGGCCACCGGCCTCGACTCCGAAGGGCGGGCGATGAGCGTGCGCGGCGGCATCGCCGACATTCTCGATTCGATCGGCGAGGGCCGAATGCTGCTCGCCTACAGCGGCGGCCTTCACCATGTCCAGGTCCCCGGGCAGCGCTTCCCGCGACTGTTCCAGACCATCCGGATGCGCCTGGAGGTGGTCGAGATCGGCGAATATCGCCGCGCGATGATGGAACGCGGCGGCGGCACCCAAGAGGGCTTCAAAGCGGCCGTGATCGCCGACCTGGAGCGGCGGCGCGACACCTTCTGCCCGGTTGGAGAGTGAGCGAGCACCAGGAGATGTAGAGGAGGACCGCATCGTGAACAAATTCGCTCGCATCCTGGCCGGAATCTTCGTCGTCGTCCTGGGGCTCGGCCTGATCCATGGGATTTTCAACCTCGGCTGGCTCAAACACCGCCAGGAACAGCGCTACAAAGTCGGATTCCTGCCCGTCACCTGCCACCTGACCTGCCCGGTCACCGACTGGATCAACAAGAATCGAGCCGGCCAGGGGTTGTATGAGCCGGTACGGTTCAGCGGCTGGCCGGAGCTCAAAGAGGCGTTCCTCTCGGGAGAGAACGAGGCGAGCTTCATGCTCGCGCCGATGGCGATGGCGCTCCGCGAGCAGGGCGTGAAGCTCAAGATCGTCTACCTCGGGCACCGCGACGGCAGCGCTTTGATGGTGCGCAAGGATTCGCCCTACCAGCGGATGGAGGACCTGCGCGGCAAGACGATCGCCGTGCCCAATCGGTTCTCGAACCAGCGGCTGCTGGTCTACAAGGGCCTCAAGGATCACGGGCTGACGCTCGACGACGTGAAGCTCGTCGAAATGCCGCCGCCCGACATGCCCGCGGCGCTCTACGGCAGCGCGGTCGATGCGATCATTTCGGGCGAGCCGTTCATGGGCCAGACCGAGCTGGATGGCTA
>DATMZU010000269.1:0-6449 GCA_035607435.1 Thermoanaerobaculia bacterium
TCGCAGCACGTTTTTCTGTGCCGGCTGCCAGCGCTGACCGCGGGCCGGATACAATCCGAAGATGCTTTCCACCATCGCCACTTCACAACCCCGCGTGTTGGGCGTCGCGGGGGGGACCGGTTCGGGCAAGACCACCGTCGTGCGCTCGATTCTCGACGCCGTCGGCCGCGACCGGATCGCCCTGATCGAGCAGGACAACTATTACCGCGACGTCGATTGGACGACCGACGCCTCGCTGCTGCACCACAATTTCGACCACCCGGGCTCGATCGACAACGAGCTGCTGGTCGAGCACGTCCGCGAGCTGCGCGCCGGCCGCCCGGTCGAGGTGCCGATCTACGACTTCGTCCGCCACCGCCGCACCGACCGGACCCGCATCGTCGAGCCGCGGCCGGTGGTACTGCTCGAAGGGATTCTGATCTTCGTCGAGCCCTCGTTGCGGGCGATCCAGGACTTCAAGGTCTATGTCGATACCGACGCCGACATCCGCCTGATTCGCCGCCTCACCCGCGATCTGGACGAGCGCGGCCGGACGGTCGAGGACGTCCTGCGCCAGTATCAAGAGACCGTCCGGCCGATGCACCTCGAATTCGTCGAACCGTCGAAGCGCTGGGCCGACATCATCATCCCCGAGGGGGGGGAGAACCGCGTTGCGCTGGAGATGGTCGTGGCGCGGGTGGAGCAGTTGCTCGGTCAGCCCTGAGACGGCGAAGTGCTTTGAATCACGGACGCGGTGCAGCGGTTCTGGGAAGAGGTTTACCGGCTCCCCGCACTGGTGGATCCATTACCGGAACCGCTTCGCCGATTCGCGGAACCGGTGGGTGGAGTTCCACGACCGCTTTGTCGGGTGGGCGGACCGGTGGGCGGATGCGCAGCACCGGTGAGCGGATTCGCAGCACTAATGGACGGATATGCGGCACCGGTGGACGGACGCGCGGCACCGGTGGGCGGAAGCGGTGCACTGGTGTCCGGACTCTGCGCACCGGTTGACGGGCGCTGCGCACCGGTGCTTGAACATGGCGGATCGGTGCCCAGGCTTGGCGCACCGGTGCTCGGGACCCGCTCACCGGTGCCGAGACACGGCGAACCCCTCTCGGGACACCGCTCACCGGTGCCGAGACACCGCAAACAAGTCTCCGGACTCCGTCCACCGGTGCTGCGTGGCCGCCAACCGCTAGCCGGACTCCGGCCACCGGTCCCGCGCGCTCGCTCACCACCTTTCGGATGCCGCGCACCGGTTCCGCGAGAACGCCCACCACTTTTCGGGGGTTGCGCACTGGTGCTGCATCGTGTCGCACCCCTTCTCGGAGTCCGATCACCGGCGCTACGCCTCGGCGCACCGCTTTCCGCACCTCGTGAACCGCCTGCCGGAGCCGGCCGATCGGTCTTGTGCCCTCTCGGGTCAGCGAAACCGGTGTTCGCTGTCGGTCTGGGCGTCGCGCAGGTAGCGGCGAAGGTCGGTGACGAGATTCAGTTGGGCCGCGTCGGTTCGGGCGGCTTCGACGAACAGCTTCAGGGCCGCGAGCGCCTCGCGGTGGACGTCCTGGGCGGTGAAGATCGGCACCATCTGCTCGGCCAGCTCGCGCACCTTCGAGGTTCGCCCCGCGCGCAGGTAGAGCTCCGCGAGGTCCATCGCGACCGAGGCGGCGAGGAGGCCCATCCCGCGCTCCAGAAAGTCGGCTTGGACTTCGTGAAACGCGCGCTCCGCCTGGCGGCTGTGTCCGAGGCCCGCGGCGATCTGGCCCCGGACCCAGCGACGGCGCAATTGGTCGAGTGGTTGCCCGTGGCTCCGGAACAGGCCCGTATCCTCGCGGAAGATCGCTTGCGCCTCCTCGAACTCCTCCGCCGCAGCTAGGTAGCGGCAGAGGTTGTGACGGGCGCAAAGATAGAGATTAAGGGTAGCTTCCGCGGAAATCGAACGGAGCGCGGTGCGAGAGGTCACTATTGCCTCGTCGATCTTGCCGCTGTAAAAGAAAACGTCCGCGAGCATGACCGTCGCTTTGGCTACCCGGTTGGGGAGGCCCGCCAAGTCATACAGTGCTTGGGCGCGGGACAGCAAAAGCTCGGCGCGGTCGAAGCGGCGCTGGTCCTTCCGAAGCGAAGCTTCGAGGTCGTAAAGCTCGGCGAGAACGCCCGGATCGGTCACCTGCTCCCGCTCGGCGATCATCCATGCGTAGGTGAAGCGCTCGTCCGCTTCGCGCAGCTCGCCCGAGGCGCGGCGGGCGTTCGCCATTGCGGCGGCGGAAAGGGCGGCCAGCTCGAACGAGGGATTCGTCCGGTTGGCCACCGCGTGCGCCGCAGCTGCGAAGTCGTAAGCCGCGCCAGGGTCGTCATGGAGGCGGTGGCGCCCTTCGGTGAGCAGTCGACGGACGAGATGCGGGCCGCGATAGCGCGTGTTTGCCCGATTCAGCGTCGCGAGCCGCTTCTCGGGGGGAAGTGCCGCGAGGGCTAGAAAATCCTTCATCGCCTGATGCTCCGCGCGCTCCAGGTGAGGGGCTGCGGCGCCCAGAAAGGACAGCAGAAGCTCCGGGCGTGCCTCCCTTGTCCCCTGGGGATCGCGTTTCCAGGCTTCGTATTCGTCCAGGCAGCAGGGGCAGAGCCCGGTCAGATGCTCCAGCCCAACCTCGGTCAGCATGCGAGGGGAGACCTCTCGGCGCGTCACAGCCTGAAGCAGCTCGCGTGTGAGGTGCATCGCGACACCTCCCGGAAGAATTTTTCGAGTCCTTACTCAATGTAGGTAGCTCTGCCCGATAATTTCGTGACAAGAATCGGCGCGAACTTCGTCGTAAGGCCCTCCCCTCGCCTCAAGAGGGGAGAGCCGTGAGTGAGTCAGCCGTTTGGATCGATGTCGCCACCCGCCTCCCCCAGCGGCGGGACCGGCCGGCCATTGGGGTCGATGGTGCTTCCGAAGCTCTGAGGTGGTGGTACAGGCCGACCGTCTGGATCGATGGTGCCGCCCGCGGCAAGCGGTGCGAACAGGCCGGAGAGAAATTCACCGGCACGCTCGAGCGGGCTCCACCCTCCTAGGGTCAGCCAGACGGCGGTGAAAGCGATGGAAAGGACACGGCGAGACATGGTCGGACCTCCTCTTTCGAGACCGCTTCCGGGCCTCCCTCAAGCGGGAGGCCGGCGCGGCCCTTCAATAGAGAAGTGTTCACCGGCCGGTCGGCCCGGCTCGGCTTCGGCGATTGCCCGGCCCCGATAGGCTGGAACTGTCCGTAAGGCCCTCCCCCCGCCTCAAGAGGGGAGGGATTGGAGTCAGCCTTTGGGTCGATGTCGCTGCCCGCCTCCCCCAGCGGCGGCGCTGGCCGGCCGTCAGGGTCGATGGTGCTTCCTGCTTTCTGGGGCGGCGGTACGGGTCGGCCATTGGGGTCGATAGTGCCGCCGAAATTCTGCGGCGGCGGCACCGGCCGCCCGTTGGGATCGATGTCGCCGCCTGCAGCGAGCGGTGCGAACAGGCCGGAGAGAAACGCACCGGCGCGTTCAAGCGGGCTCCACGCGCCGAGGGTCAGCCAGCTGGCGGTGAAAGCGATGGAAAGGGCACGGCGAGACATGGTCGGACCTCCTCTTTCGAGGACCGCTTCCGAGCCTCCCTCAAGCGGGAGGTCGGCGCGGCCCCTCAAAAAGAGAAGTGTTCACCGGCGGGTCGGTCGAGGGCCAGGTGAGGGCGGCGGCGGTTGGAGCCTTCCTGTGGGATGCCCGGACAGACGTTAAGACACTCGCGCCAATGCAATTGACGTACGTTCGCAAATCGGCTAAGCTCGAAGCATCCGGTTAATAGGAAAAGACATTGAGGCAATCTGGCTGTGTGCCCGAGACGCTTATACGACGAGACTCGGTCTCTTTCCACAGCAAAGCTGAGGTAGGCCACGAACCGGATCCACAAAATACCCCGATAATTTGGTGGAGGTGCCAGATGCGACTGATCGCTATCGGTTTGGTGATCTTTTTTGTAGTTGAAACTGTGGAAGGGGGCGTCGCGCGATCGGACTCACCTTCGAACGTGATTCTTCCCAGCTGTGGGACCATTTACACACCGCCATTTGCACCACATGAGTCCGTTCGGACATGTCCAATGGTGTCACCGAGGAGCTATCATCCTCGTTATAGCGGTTTGGCGTACGAAATACTGGCGAGCGAGTCAGAGGCATGTTTCGTGCCGGACGAACAGTTCATGTTGCTCGATCTAATCATTGATGATATTCGGCATGACGCCGGTACGGGTTTTTCAGGGACATCGGTGGAAAAGCTCGATCGGGCACGCAGGGTCAGCGCGATGATCGGCGAAACCCTGGAACGCCACAACTTTGCGCTATTTGTGTTCACGGACTCGCTCTCGGATACCCTCGCGATTAACGGCACTGGTGCCGATGCGTTCCACGCGTTTGACTGCGACACAAGTAGTTTCATCTATCTAACGATCGCGGAAAATTTAGGGTTTCCTCTAAGTTTCGTAGACATAACTCTTCCGAGCGGCAGCGGTCACAACTACGTGCGATGGCAGATCGACGAGTCGATTATTCTTGATTGGGATACCAATGGCCGCGCGGAGTGTCGTACACCCGAGAAGCTGCCGAAGCACGAAGGCCGAAGCCTGACACGGCAGGAGGTACTCGGGTACGCGCGGGCGATCCGGGCGGAGTTGTGGCAGCGTCAGAACGATCATAAGAGCGCGGTGAACGATTTGCGGAATGCCGCAGAGTGGTATCCCGATTCGGAACTCGCGCATAACAATTTCGGATGGGTGGTGGCGACGAAGGAATTTGACGGACGTCTCGAGTTGAAACAGGAAGCTGTGCAGCACGCGGAACGTGCGGTAGCGTTGATGCGCAACGCCAATCACCTCGACACCCTAGCGTGTGCAGAGGCATTGATCGGGCGGTTCGACACGGCCACGCAACTTATTAAAGAGGCGATGTCGATGGGCGCATCGTCATTAGCCGATAGGCTGGAGCGGTTCAAGAATAAACAGGATTGTACAGGGCTCGAGTAGGTCCATTTTATCAGCGTCGCAACGAACAGGTGCGAGTGGGAGCCGCTCCGCCGATGAAGGCGTGCGGAGCGGCGGCACGGTCATGCGCTGATGGCTCAGCGGCCCGAGATAAGTGCCAGGTAAAGAGCTACCTCGGGGTCCCCCCATGGTGCCACCAAAGGGATAAGGCTCGCTGGAGAATGTGCTACCCCTGGAATAAACGGCAGCACTTAGCTCTACAGTGTGACCATGACACCGTCGGCGTGGCCCGGCCCCGCTAGGCCAGGATCTCGACGTACCCGTCCGTTCCGTGCACGCGGACGTAGGGGGCGACCAGGATGTCGGCCGGTTCGAGATCGGCCTCCGCCAGTTCAAGATGAAGCGGGCTCGCCCCTCGATGGTTCCGGCGGAGACCGCCAAAGGCGACCAGTGCGCCGGGCGGAAAATCGTCGCGTCGGTACGACCCGGTGATCCCCTCGCCGTCTGACGTCAGCACCCGGGGAGGCGTGAGCGCGTGGTACGACCTGAAGGCGTCCTGGCGCTGTTGGATGAGCTGGCATCCACCTCGTTCGTGCGCACGACGTTCTGGATTTACTCGATCCTGAGGTGGAAGAGACTTCCTTCTCACGAAGTACGCGGGCCTGCGCGAGGCGCTCGGCTTCTTCCAGCAAGTCCTGCTTGTAGATGAAGTAGCGGGTCGAGACCGCTTCCGGGCCTCCCTCAAGCGGGAGGCCGGCGCGGCCCCTCAATAGAGAAGTGTTCACCGACCGGCCGCCGGTCCGGCTCGACTTCGGCGGGTTTCCTGGCGGCATGGCCCGGCTTCGTTCGATCGTGCGCTTTTGGCGCTGGACAAGAGACCCGTGCCTCTGTCAGACTGTCGGCCCCGTTCCGTTAGGGCGGACCTCGCGGATTTCCTATTTCAAGCTCGCTACAATCTCGCCGCCGTTCAGGCTCGGGGCTTGCAAGAGGGTTCCCGTTTGGTGTAAGTTCGTCGGGTTTCGCCGCTGTTGGCGGCCCCGGCGTCAGGCTAGGGTCAGCGCATCGGTGTCCCAAGCCCACGTGGCTCAGCGGTAGAGCACTTCCTTGGTAAGGAAGGGGTCACCGGTTCAAATCCGGTCGTGGGCTCCAAAAGTACGCTCAAAGTAGACGGAAAGCGCGACCGCGGCACCAAGTCGGGCTGAACCATAGACGGATTCGAGAGATTGACCGGTAAGCATGCCGAGGAGGCGCAGGAGAGGCCATGGGCAAGGAAAAATACTCGCGGGAAAAACCGCACGTAAACGTCGGAACGATCGGCCACGTCGACCACGGCAAGACGACCTTGACGGCGGCGTTGACGAAAGTCGCGGCGGACAAGGGTTGGGCGAAGTTCGTCTCCTATGACCAGGTGGCGAAGGCGTCGGAATCGCAGGGTCGTCGCGACCCGACGAAAATCCTGACCATCGCGACCTCGCACGTCGAATATTCGACGGCGAAC
>DATMZU010000280.1:0-13459 GCA_035607435.1 Thermoanaerobaculia bacterium
TTCAGCCGCGAGTTCCGCGCCTTGAGCCATGGCTGCGTGCGGGTCGAAAATCCTTTCGATTTGGCGGTCTGGGCTCTGCAGAACGATCCCGAATGGACTCCCGAAATGATCCGCGAGCGGCTCGACACCGGCAAAGAGAAGCAGGTGACGCTGTCCGAGGCCGTGCCGGTTCACATCGGCTACTGGACCGCCTGGGCCGGCGACGACGGAGTCCTCCGCTTCGGACGCGACGTCTACAAACTGGACGATGGCCTGATCCGCCGGATGGAGGGCGGAAAGCGGAACGGGTGAGGCGCTCTCAGCTCTTAGGTGACGTAAACAGTTTGACACCGAAAGCCAAGGCGAGCGCCCCATAGAGGGCCACGATCGCGATCCGCGGAGCCGAATAGGGTGCGCGGATCGCGATGTGCCCGAGGAGCAACGCCGCGGTGGCGGCATGGGTGAAGTTCGCGATCACCACCGGTCGCCCATAGATGCCGCCGGTCACCCCGTAGCGGTTCATCCAATTGAGCATCGCGAAGCCGAACAGCGCGCTGCCGATCACCTGGAGCAGCGCGCCGTCCAAACTCGATGGGGTTGCACCCGCGTACCGGAGCAGCTCGTCCGGCGCGAAGAGAAGAGGCAGAGCCGCCGCGAAGTAGAGGACGGCGCTTCCCAACAGCAGCGGGTTCGGCCGTTCGTCCATCAATTACAGAACGCGCACGAAAGGCAAGTCTGCGCGAACTCAGTGCAGTTGCAGGTGTCGCAGGTAATGCAGGTCAGCTGCCCGCACGTGACCTTTGTTTCGCCGCAACCCCCGCATTCCGTTCGCGCCGACACGGCTCCATGAACGACATGGAGTGGCATGAGGGTTTCCCGGGCGAGGGTTAATTTGCGCTTCGACTTGTTCACAGGACTCTCCTTTTCTGAAGCGTTGCCGAGACCTACCGTCCGCAAGAGCAGAGGAGGGCACTCTCGGGGACCCGCAGGTTCGGTCGGTCGTTGATCGCGCTGATTGTATGTCGAGAAACCCTCGCCCGTCCTCTCCGTATCTCGCCACGAGAGGACGATCGCGCCCCGCGGGCGTCGAGGAGATTTCGGAGATGGCAAGCGTGTTCGTCCTGGCTGGCAGGGTGGGTGGTTCTTTGCCGCGACGCCTGGTGCTCGCGGCGCTCGGTTCGATTCTTGCCGCGGGGATCGCGGCCGGCGCGGTCGAACCGCCGGCCGGCGATCCGGGCGCTCCGCGCGATTCGATCACGGGGCTGTGGCTCGGCACGATCGGGTCGGAGCGGGAGAAGATCGAAGTCGGACTTGATTTGCGGCGCACCGCGGAAGGCGCGCTGGAGATTTTTCTCACCCAGCCGATCTCGAACTATTTCGGCGTCAAGGCAGGCGCCGCCAAGAGCGACGGAGACAAGATCGTCCTCGACGAGCTGGCGCTCTCCCTGCGACTCCACGACGGCGTGCTCGAAGGAACCTACCCCGGGCCGAACAGTCCGGCGCTGTTCCGCCGCGCCGAGCTCCTGCCCGTGGCGGCGGGCATCCCCGACGTGCCGACCGGTCCGGCGCCGGCCTGGCAGACTCGTCTCAACGGCCAGATCTTCGCCTCGCCCGCGGTGTTCGACGGCAAGGTTTATCTCGGCACCACGGGCGGAGTTTTCAGTGCGGTGAATTCCCGGGATGGCAAGCTCCTCTGGTCCTTCGCCGCCGGGCGGCCGATCTTCGGCACCGCCTTGGTGACAACGGATGCCGTTTTCTTTACCTGCGACAACGGCTATCTGTTCCGGCTCCGCCGCGACGACGGCAAAGAGGTCTGGCGCTACGACCTGGGCGACGAGCGCGTCTCGCGCGTGCTCGGCCATCCGGAAGTCTTCGATTGGGATTGGCACGGGCCGAAGCCGGAGATCACCGACGGCGTGATCTACGTCGGGGCGGGGGACGGCGGGTTTCACGCGGTCGATGCGGCGACCGGCGCGCGGCGCTGGCGCTTCGAGGCGGGAGGCCGAATTCGCGGCGGAGCAGCGGTCGCCGGAAATCGGGTGGTCTTCGGCAGCGCCGATCATTTCGTCTACGCCCTGGACACGGCGACCGGCAAGCAGGTCTGGAAGCACGACACGGGCGCGGAGATCGAGGATCAGCCGCTGATCGCGGGAACGCGCGTCTACCTCGGCAACCGGGGCGGCGGACTCTACGCGCTCGACCTGTCTAGCGGCGAGCGGCTTTGGAAGCTCTATTTCTGGGGCTCGTGGCTTGAATCGACACCCGTCCTCGCCGACGGCATTCTCTACGTCGGCTCTTCGGACCTGCGCCGGGTGAGCGCGATCCGTCCGGATCACGGTCATGTGATCTGGCGCACCGACGTCTACGGCTGGAGTTTCGGCACGCCGCTCCTCGTAGGGGACAAGATATTCGTCGGAGCGGCGGGCGGCGAGCCCTACTTCATCCACCACGTCGCGAGCTTCTCGATGCTCGATCGCGCGACCGGCAAGCTGCTCCGGCGCTTCCCGCTGCCGGAAGTCCCGGGCGCCCACCAATGGGGGATCGCCGGCTCACCCGCGCTCGCGGGAGATCTAGTTGTCGTCTCGACGATCCAGGGCGGGGTGATGGCGTTTCCGGTGAAGTAGGGCGGCCAGCTAACCCATCTCCGCCGGCGGATCTTAAAACCCGAGGGTACCGCCGCGGAACCTCCGGGAGGATCTAATATGGCGCTCGACCAAGCCACCCTTCCGCCGCTTCCAAGTAAAAGCGACTGGTCCCGCGGTCTGCTCATTACCTTTCAATGAAAGACAACGCTGAGGTTTCGAGTCTCACCCCTTTGAGATCTGATCCTAAGCACTGCGTTTTCTCGGCCCGTCGGAGTAACTCATCCCAATCGACCGGCGCGCTGTCCCTTTTGATTCGTCGACGATTCAAAAGATAATACGGAATAAAGCCTCCAGAGAACCAGATACAGTTGAAAGAAAAATCCCTTGGCAGGCCATTGGAGTGGCCATGAAATCCCCATAGCTTTCGGGCACCGATCTTGTGTGCGTCCCACCCGACAAAGGCTGCTTCCGCAAGAAGAAAAGCAAAGTACAGCGAGAGCACCAATGTGGGCATCTTTAAGTTACTTGCGACTCCCAAAATCTCAAATTTAACTGCCACCCAAGCTACGCCGAGAAGAAGGTCCCTTAGAGAAGTGCCTAAAAAATAGCCGACGAGGCGCCATCGTCCGTCGGGCGTCTCTCCCGCTCGCGATAGGAACCTGCGGGCAGCAAAGCGGATTCTCCAATCCAGGTGGTTGTTCCTCCAAGTCTCCCAGAAGATCTTAGTGACTGCCTGTCGTTCGTCCCGTAGACGAGCCGCTCTAAGGGCTAGCGCTTCGAGCGCGGCACGCGAGAGAAAGTTGTTGAGCTGCAGGAGTTCTCTCAAGAGAGGGACGGCAACCGGCGAGTCCATGTATCCGATCAGTCGTGCCGTCATGAAGGGTGCATTGCTAGTCTGCAATCGCCGCACAAGTTCTCGACCATTGACAGACTCCATTTCGGACACGCTCAGGGCGAGGGCTCGAAGATCTGCGCGCGCTAAGAAGGAGGTGCTGACCTCTCGGGCAACGGCACTTAACTCCTGGTGGAGGAAGGGGTCGCAGATCTCGGGGATGGCTCCGAAAACCTTCTCGAGCTTTTGGGGAGACGGGCAACGGACGAGTGCGTCCAAGAAGGGCACCAAGGCGAAAAGAATTCCAGTAAAGGAACAAAGTCTTAGGATGGTTTGGATCTCGCCTTTTGAAAGCCCCAAAGAGAACCTAAGGGGAGCCTCGATATGTTGAACCAGAAATCCGAGAGCTATCAACACTAGGAAGGGAACCAGCACCCCTAGGACAATTAGAGTTTCCCAATAACGATCGCCAGCCCGCGTATATCTTCGTGCGGCGAGTGCGAATCGTCGCACCCGCGCGGGAAACTGCTGTGTGGCCGAAGTGGCACGACCTTCGAGGCTCAGGTCGTCGGCCCAGGAAATGGCGAGAGCCGGGTTGACTCGAAGAGTTTGGCGCAGAGCGGTCTCGACTTCTTCGGGGCGGCGAAGGTGGGCCACGAGGAAATTCAGCGCCTCCTCTTCGTCCGTTTTGGCGACTAGCTTACGTAGCGAGCGGGGCATACGGCCGATCTGTTTCCTCGCTCCGCGCCAGCGGCGCACGATGCTACCGGCGTAGAAATACTCCTGGAGAGTTTGATGCCAGAACCGGAGGGTCTGACCATCGGTCGCAAGCAGACCTCGTTCGCAGAGATCTGAAAGAATTTTCCGTGCCTCATCAGCACCTAGCCGAGAATTCGCCTCCAGTGCCCTCTCCGCATCAGCCAAGGGGAGAACCTGGCCCACGGATTGGAACTCGCAGGCCAGCCGTTCGAGCGCGCCGTATAGTAGATCGAGGGAGAGAAGCTCCGCCGGCGGCCGGTTTCTCTTCTCCAGGTCGCGTTGGAGAAGCGATTCGGCATACTGGGCGACCAACCCGGATCGGCTGCGCATTCGGCTCGTGAAGTCCGGATGCCCGCTTCGGCTCATCCGAATCACGAGATCCAGGAAGAGCGGCAGTCGGAGGAGGGGATTGTTCCCTTCGAGCAGCGACCGAGGAAGGGAGACGCTCGCCCCCTCCTCGCCGTACCGGGCGACAAACTCGAAAACCTGCGCCTCGTCGAGCTCGCGTAGAATGACGACCGGCCAGCCTTCCGGCGGGAAGAAACCGTGCGGCCGGGATGAGAGCACGATCCGGTGATCGGGAACGATCTTTGTGAGGTCTTCGATCGCCGAGAGAGCAGAGGTGCGTAGGTCGGCCTTCGCTTCGTTGAGGCCGTCCAGGAGGAAAAGCCATCGGTGCTCGCCGAGGAGCTTGCGCAGTCCAGGGAGCGAAGGAGGCTCGGTGCATGCCCCGCCGCGAAACAGCGCCTCTCCGATCAAGATCAGGAGGTTGTCGAGCGGTGCGTTCGTTTCGGCCCGGAACCGCCCCAGCTCGATGGAGACGGGCAGGAAGTTCTCTGTCCCCTCGTTCGCCGTACCGCGGAGCGCCGAAATCATCAGGTAACGCAGCGAGGTCGTCTTGCCGCTGCCAGCCCCGCCGAGGATGATCAACCGTCGATGCCGGTTGAACGCTTCGGAAAGTGCCAGGCGAGAGTCGGGGAGCGGGCGGAGATCCTGCCCCACCAGGGCCACTGCCGGATCGACGTCGAGGCGGGTGTAGCGACGCTCCCAAACGGCCAGATCGGCGATCAGATGCTCGCGGTAGGCCTTGAGGTCAAGAACGACTTCGGGGGCCGGTGCGGTGAGCTGCTGGTGGTAATGGAGGTCTCCCCCCAAATTCCCGATTTGTACGGCATGGTCGCCTGCCGTCTGATGAATGGAGCGCACTAGGCGGTCTGGCTCTTCGGACCGCAGCGTGAACCCCTCCTGCGCCACGAAAGGTCTCAATCCTTTCCGATGCTGACGTTGCCGAAGACCTGACCGAACTGGTTCGAGTGGTCGCCCGCGGTCTGTAGGATCGTCGGTCCCTGGGGAAGCTCGCTTCGCGCCTCTTCGACCAACCGCTCCAGCTCGGAGAGCGTCGCGGGATCCTCCGCGACGAGATCCCGAACGTGATCCGCCACCGCCTGCTGAAGGGCTGGGTCGGAGGGGTTTTTCTCCAGGTTGCGGAGGGGATCTTCGGCAGCCGGCTCCTTCTTCAGGCGGGTTCTGAGAAATTCGAACAGCCGCTCTCCGGCCTTTCCCGAGACGGCTTCCCCAGCTTTTCCCAGGAAGGGAAGGATCAAACTGACCGCAGTGGCGGCGAGCGCTCCGAGCCCGACGAAATCCATCCGATTCGTCCCCTTCTCGTAATTCTTACTTTTTTCGGAAGGGTAGCATAGGGGGCTGCTGGTGTCTGAGAGGACCAGCGAAATACGAGCGCGAGGGCGGGGTAGATGGCAAAGAGGTAAGAATCGCCCGCCGCGATCGTTTGACCTCCAGTCGCAGCCAGCGACTCCTTCACCGGGAGATTTCGGATGCCCCGCTCGACCGGAGCTTTTCGCCATGAGGTCGGCATGTCCTTGCGCCGCAAGGGCTTGTGGGTCGCCTATGGGCTGCTCTTCGTCTTCTATACCGTGCTGCTGTTTTCCCCTCCTCCCTTGGGCGAGATGATCAAGGGGGAGGTGATCTCCCGCGCCCAGGTGTGGGCGGTGGCCGGGCGGTTCCTGGTCGCGGTCAACGTGTTCTTTCCGGTGGTGGCCGGGATTCTGTCGGCCGATCGGATACGGCGCGACGTCCGTCTGGGATTACGAGAGCTGCAGGAGAGCACGCCGCTCTCGCGCTTCGCGTACATCGGGGCGAAATACTGCGGGGCGCTCGCGTCGTCCCTTTTGCCGGTGTTCCTCTGGGTGATGGCGATCGGGGTCGTGATGACCGCCTTCGGGCGCTCGGACGCTGCGATTCTTTATGCTCTGCCGGCGGCGTTCCTCGCGATCACCGTTCCGGCGTTCGCCTTCGTCGTAGCGTTCTCGCTCGCCTGCCCGATGGTCATGCCGCTTCCGGTCTACCAGATTCTTTTCACCGGCTACTGGTTCTGGGCGAACTTCATCCCCCCGGCCCTCTTTCCCACCTTGAACGGCACGCTGCTCACGCCGAGCGGCCTCTTCGCCCTTCAGGCGTTCTTCGACGCTCCCGCCTCGCTGGGCGTCCAAGGGGCCGTGCGCTACACCCCGGCCCAAGCCGTGCTGAACTTGGGAGTTCTGGGAGCGTGCATCGCGGCGGCCTTGCTGGGGCTCGGATGGCTGCTCAAATTCCGATCGGAACGCGCATGAAGAGCGCGGGGTGGAAGTACTCCTGGCTCACCTACCGGCGCGACGCATTGTGGTTTCCGCTCGCGTTCCTGGCGCTCTTCGCGGTGATCCTTTCGATCCTGCCTCACCCCGCCATCCGGTACAGCATTGCCCGCGCGTATCTCGGTTTCATCGTGCCGCTGATCGGCGGCATTCTCGCGGCCTACGCCATCCTGGACGATCCGGCTCTGGAGCTGCGGTTCGCCACCCCCGTGCGGGCCGAGCGGACGCTCGCCGCGCGACTGGGGTTGATCCTAGCCGTGGAATCCTGCTGCGCGCTCGCCTTTCAGCTCTTCGCCGCGGCGCTCGGCGTCGATCTTTCGCCGCTCGGCGGATTCTTCGGCGTCCAGCTCGTCTGGCTGGTGCCGACGCTCGCCTTGATCGCTCTGGGCTGCGCCGGATCGTTGGCGGGAGCACAGACCGTGACGGGGGCCTTCCTCGTCGGCGGGGTCTGGCTGGTGCAATTGATGATGAAGGGGTGGTTCGAAGCGAACGCCAAGGTTCTGTTCGTCTTCCTCGGCGTGTTCACCCCCGGCGATCCGGATCTGCTGTTGAATCGATGCGTGCTCCTGGCCGGGTCGGCGATTCTGCTGGGGCTTTCCTCCGTGCTGCTACGCCGGCAAGAACGTTTTCTCTAGAGCGGGAGCGACCGTGATCGAAATCGCCGGACTCACCAAGACCTATGGCCGGGGCCGGAAATCCGCCCGGGCGCTCTGCGGCATCGACCTCCAGATCCCCTCCGGCATGTTCGGCCTGCTGGGACCGAACGGCGCGGGCAAGACCACGCTGATGCGTATCCTGGCGGGGATCGTCAACCCGAGCGGCGGAACCCTCCGCGTCGCGGGGCGCGACCTTCGGACGGAAGCCGGCAAGCGGGCGACGAAGTCGATCCTCGGCTACCTGCCGCAGGAGTTGGGGATGTATCCCGAGCTGACGGCCGCGCAGTTCGTCGATTACATGGCGATCCTCAAAGGCCTGGACGATCCGCGCGAGCGGGCGCGGCGGGTCGCCGAGGTGCTGGAACGGGTCGCTCTGGAAAAAGTCGCCGATCGGAAGATCAAGGGGTTCTCGGGCGGCATGAAGCGCCGGGTGGGGATTGCCCAAGCGCTTGTGAACGATCCGAAACTTCTGATCGTCGATGAGCCGACCGCCGGGCTCGACCCGGAAGAGCGCATCCGGTTTCGCAATCTGCTGGTCAACCTGGCCGCGGACCGGACGGTGATCCTGTCCACCCACATCGTCGAGGACATCGGCCAAACCTGCCGCGACCTCGCGGTGCTGGCGCGTGGCCGAATCCTTTTCCGCGGCAGTCCCGCGGAGCTTATCGAAGCGGCCGACGGCCACGTCTGGAGCGCCACCAGCCATCGCCTCGAAGAGCCCGAACCGGGCCTCACGGTCGTCTCCATGCTCCATCTGGCCGACGGCATTCAATACCGCCTGGTCGGACCGCGGCCGGCGAGCTTTCCTTCGGCCGAGCCGGCAAGGCCCGGCTTGGAGGACGGCTATGTTCGGCTGATGCAGAGCGCCCAGGAAGGGTGAAACCGAACCGAGTTGGCGTAGGGGCGGCCCCCCGTGGCCGCCCTTGCCCAGCACAAACGTTGGCTCGATTCGAGGGCGGCGACGGGGGGCCGCCCCTACACCTTTGTTTTTCCCCTCGCGGCCGTGCGGGCGGCTTCGAGCAGCTCGCGGAAACGCCTCTCGCTCTTCTCGACGTAGGAGCGGAACCCTTTCGGATCGACGAACGCACGCGGATCCCCGGCGCGCAGCCGGGCGGCTTTCTCTTCCAGACCGAAGAACGAGCCGTGGGCGCCGAGGAAGAGATCGCAGGGCAAGTCGCGGAGGATCTTGAAGCTCCGCTCGTATTCCGCGGCGATCTCCGGATAGCGCGGGTTGCCAGCGAGCCGGTAGTTTTCCGGATCGGGCACGCTGGTGGAGCAGACGACTACCGCGCGCAGGCGCTCGGCTTTCTCGCCGCTTTTCTCTTCGAACGTCGCGGTCCAGGTGGTACACCCCTTCGTATGCCCGGGGGTCAGGTGGGCGGTGAGCGTCACACCGCCCAAGGTGACCGTGTCGCCGTCCTTGAGCTTCCGATCGACCTGGACCGCCGGGAAGAGGTTGTCGTCACCCCACGCGAAATCGCCCTTGCCGCCCGATTCGAGCTGCGCCGCGTCGCGTTCGCTCGCCATCATCTGCGCGCCGGATACCTTTTTCAGCTCGGCAAGACCCCCGGCATGGTCGAAATGGGAGTGGCTGTTCAACAGGATTTTCACGTCGGAGATCTTCAACCCCAGCTTGCCGAGACTCGCCACGATCCGCGCCGCGCTCTCGGGAAGCCCGCCGTCGATCACCACCAGGCCGTCCGGAGTCACGATCGCGAAACTTGAGACCTCCTTCGTGCCGACGTAGTAGAGCGGACCGAAGATCCGAAACGGCTCGACGGGCGAATTCCAGTCGGCCCGCTGATCGGCGGTCTGGGCCGTGGCCCACGGGGTGACCGAGAGAAAGACGGCGATGGCGGCGATCCACGGGCGCATGAGGACTCCTTCGGGCGGTTCGGAGGGGGAGCTCCGGCCGGCAAGGATAGCAAGCCGGGCGGGCCGTGGATCTTACCGACCCACGGTCCGCCCGGCTTCGAAACAGTCCCAGCCTTTCAGCTCCGCGGCACGGCCAGCGGCGGTTCGCAGGCCGGTACGCCGTCGAAATAGCCGGCGAAGCGTTTCGCCTCTTCTTTCGTTCCTTTGAGCAGGGTGACTTTGCCGTTTTCGATCGGCTCCGCCTGGCCGGGGGCGAAGGAGTTGGCGAGGATCAGCTCGTCGAGCGCCTTCTGGCTCATCTGGAGCGCCACGTCCACCTGGGCGAGCCAGTCAGCTTTGGTGCCTTGCCAGTCGGTGACCTCGACGATGCCGTGGCGCAGCTGGAGGACGTAGCCCTCGCTGCCGAAATCCTGTTTCGTCGGCTCGAACCAGATGCCGAGAGACATGCCGGCTTTCTCGGCGGCGGCCCGCTGGCCGTCGAGGTGCCAGGTCCAGGAGTTCACCCAGTCGGAGATCGGGATCGCCGCCTGGATGACCGGCGACACCAGGCCGGCCGGGAGGTATTTGATGAAGCAGGTGCCGGGCGGGTTGTCCAGCTCGTTGGCGGCGGTGAAGTACCAGTCGCTCCAGTTCGGATCAAGCGCCCGGGCGCCGAGCTTGCGGTAGGCCTGGGCCTTGATCTTCCGGGCGGTCAAGTCGTTGGGATCGGCGCGGACGAGGATCGTCGCCAGCTCCGCCGCCCACTGGAAGTCCTCGCGGCCCTTGCCGGCGAGGGCGTCCTGCGCGGCTTGGAGCAGGGTTTTTCCGCCGTTCACCAGGGCGACCATCCGCTCGGCCGCCTGGGTGGGCGGAATCGGCGAGAGGGTGACCGGGTCGGCGTTGTACCAGCCGACGTAGCCGAAATAGGTTTCCCGCACCCCTTGCGGCACCGAGCCGTAGAACGGCAGCAGGTAGTCCTCCGTATGAACGGGACCCTGGAAGTTGCTGCCCGGCGCGTTCGGCCAGGGCACGAGGGTTTTGAGATCCTCGACAACCACGTCGGGCACCTTGACCAGCTCGACCAGCTCGTCGGGGGTATGGCCGAGGTTCATGAACCGCAAGGTCTGATCGTGGGTGAACTGGATCGCGTCGCGGAAGTTGGTCAGCAGCAGCTGGACGTTCTTGCGCTGGCAGACCGGCGGCCCATGGCTCGGGACCATGCACCAGGAGTCGTAGTCGCGCAGCTTGTCGACGCTCGCGAACCAGACCGCGGGGCTGCGGTATTGCGTGCCGCGCAGGCTGTAGAGGTTGGGAAAGGCGGGTCCCTGGACCACCTCGGCCGAGAACAGCAGGCCGCTCTTGCCGACGGTCGGGCTCGCGCCGTTTTCGGCGTCGGGAACGAATACCGCCAGCTCGTCGTTGGTCTCGCTCGGCACGTAGATCACCTGCATGTTGATCCCCGCGGCGGAGAGGTCGAGCTGGTCGGTGAAGGTCCGTGACGGTATCCGGAAGCCGGACAGGCCCTTGCTCAGGAACGGGCCGATGCCGTTGGTGATCGCCTTGCCGACGTTCGGCGGCGGGCTCTGCGGCTCGACGCCGCTTTCGAGCGAAATGCCGTACATGTAGATCGAGCGCGCCTGGATGATCCGGCCCGAGATCGACGAGGTGTTGACCACCGCGTTCGTGACGCCTTCCTGGCAGATGATCTCGACGCAGTTCCGGCGCGCGACGTACGAGCCGTCGGCTCCGGCGACGGAAGGATCTTCCGCCGGGCAGGCCTCCTTGTCCGCCATCTCCAGGTAGCCGAGCACCCCGCCGGTGTGGTCGATGTGATTGTGGGTATAGATGATCGCGTCGATCGGCAGCTTGGTGAGCGAGGCGCCGTACTTCGAGTTGTAGAGCGCCACGTAGTCGCGGGCGACCTTCCGGCCGGCGGTCCCGTCTTCCAGCGTATCGATGATCACGACCCGCCGGTTGCCGTTTTCGTCGGTGCGCGGGCCGACCACCATCATGCTGGTGGCCAAGCCGTAGCCGATCGCGCTGTACGTGTCGTAGGCGAGGCCCGCCGGCCGCTCGGCCAGGGCATAGGCGCTCGTCTGCAGGTCGAGGATCTGCTCCTGCTTCCCGGCGTCTTTCGACAGGAAGTAACGGTTGTGCTCCTCCTGCCGCCGGGTCGCCTCGCCCGGCTCGATGAAGTTCTGATTGATGCCGACCTTCGCCTCGCCGGCCGCGGGTTTGCCTCCCTGCCCGTTCCCCATGGCCGGCCAGAGCAACGCCGCGACCGCCGCGAGGCACAGCGGGCCGAAGGCCCCTCTGGCAAGACTTCTCCCAAGAATCATGCTCGAACCCTCCCTTTCGTTTCGTTTCCTGCCGAATTGGAATACCGGAAAGGGTACTCCCTCTCCGGTCCATTGCAAGCTCACGAATCGGTAGTGGGGTGAGGGGGCCAATGATCGCACTTCCAGGTTTGGCTTGGAGGTGCTCGGAGCGGATCTTGCAGCTATGCTCTCCCAGAGGAGGAGCCACCGTGCCCACGAAGAACAAGCCCGCCAAAGCCGCGCCGAAGCCGGAAACGAACGCCGACGCCCCGATCACCCGCCAGCGGATGATCGAGCTGCTGAACGAGGATCTCGCCCGGGAGTTCCAGGCGATCATCGCCTACGTCGTCTATTCTCAGGTGCTCAAAGGCGCCGCCTATATGACGATCGCCAAGGAGCTGGAAGTCCACGCCGGGGAAGAGCTGGCCCATGCGATCGAGATCGCCAAGCAGATCGATTATCTGGGCGGCATGCCGACGGTCACGCCGAAGCCGGTCAAGACTTCGGACAAGGCGGTGGACATGCTGCGTTTCGACCTCGCCAACGAGAACGAGACGATCCGCAACTACCGCGAGCGCGTCCGCCAGGCCGAACAGCTCGGCGAATACGCCCTCTCCGAGCACCTCCGCGAGATCCTGAAGCAGGAGCAGGAGCACCAGATGGACCTCGCCACCGCCCTCGGCGAGGACGTTCCCGACGTGACGAAGGCGAACGAACGGGCCTGATCGGCGCTCGGGCCGCGGCCCGAGAAGATCTTGCTCCGTCGAAACCGCGGGCGGCAAGGGTTGCCGTCCGCGTGGAGCGTCCCCGGCTCATCAGTCCACCGGTGATCCGGACCTCAACAGTTCCACAGGCGAAAACCCAGCTTCGCGTCCGTCTCAGCCCGTGATCGCGGTAGGATTGTGTCTCCATCGCGAACACGAGGGGAGAGGATGCCGAGTCGGCGCACACCGATCGGAGTGGGCATTCGCAAGTCAGCCGTCTGGCCGATCGCTCTGGGCGTCGCCTTGGGTGCGGTTGTCGCGAGCGCCCCGCCCCGTTCCTTCGGAGAGCGGATCGGCCCGCTCCGGCCCGGTCCCGGACGGCTCGTCGGCGTCCCTTACGCGCCCGAAGGGGCGCCGCAATCCGAGTCGCAGCGGCTCGCGCTCGTCGCCGAGGTCCACCGTCTTTCCCTCGGAGGCGTCGGCGACTCGGACCGTCCAACGCTCGAATCGCTCCGCGAAAACGCGATCCTGGCTCTCGCCCAACACGATGCGGACGGGGCCGTTCAGCTACTGGAGCGGGCGCTCGAGAGCCTTCCCGCCGATCGCCCCGCCCCTCAAGAGGCACTCCTCCGAAGCGACCTGTCGGCCGCTCATCTTCAGCGATTCGCCCAGGGCGACTCGCCGATCTCGTCCCTTGCGGCGCTCGACGAAGCGGCCCGCGCGGCCGAGTTGGCGCCGAAATCGCCTCCGGTGGGCGAAAACCTCGCGGTGATCCTGAATCGGTTGGGCGTCCCCGGCCGAGTCCCTTCTCTGAAGGTCAAACCGCGAACCGTCGATCTAGCCGAAGCGATCGGACACGGCGACCAAAACTCACTCGGGGGGCTCCCGATTCCCGTGGAGCTGGCGGAAGGGGTACGCCGATATCGCGAAGGGCTGGCGGCGCGGCAAAGCTGGTCGCTCGATCTCGCGGCGCTCCGTTTCGCCGACGCCGCCAAGCAATTCTCTGCCGTCGGTTCGCCGTTCGCCCATTGGGCCGAATTCCGGCGCGCCGAGGTGGAGTATCAAGCAGGGGAGTATCCCGAGGCTCTGGAGAAGTTGGCGCCGCTTACGGTTTCGACCGA
>DATMZU010000437.1:0-2909 GCA_035607435.1 Thermoanaerobaculia bacterium
GGCGCGCCGCGCGGCGGGAATCGATCCGGTCGAGGCGCTGCGGACGGAGTAACTCCTCCGAGGACCTTCCCGAAGAGCGATTCGACCTCCCCGAACGTCGAGAGGATCTCCCGGACGGTTCGTTCGAGGGAACGAACGATCGATCCAGCCGCCAGCAAGTCGGTTGGAGCAGCTGGAACTTCGTTAGGAAGAGCTGGAACGCTCCTTTGTGCGAACCGGCCGCGTTTTCGCACGATTCGGGAACCGCTTGGACAGCTCAAAACTCGTTTGGAGCAGCTTGAACGCTGCTTTGTGCGAACCAGCCGAAAAATCGCACAATTTTGCGTTTCGGGCCCAAGAATCGTCCTCTGCGGGGGTCACTCCGAAGTCGAATTGTGCGAAAGTCGCGCTCTTTTGTGCGAAAGTGGAGCCGAAAAGCTCCTGCGAGGCTCTCGGAAGCGACTTTCTGGGTTTTTTCGTACGAAGCAACCATCGGTTCGCACAAAAGTGCCGTCCGGGTGCTCCTTCTACGGCCTCGGGCGATGCATCAGACTGTCGGGTCGCTGGCTTCGGGGCCGAGAGCTTTCAGTCCGGACCTCAGGGCAAGCCTGCCCCGAGCACCGCAGCAACGATCTCCATCCTCGGACCGCCCGGAGACATCGTGCCGTAGCAGGTCCAGGTCTGCGGTGGGTGGTCGTTCCGAATCGCGAAGCGTTCCGCGGCGCTCGAAGCCAGCCTCACCGGATCCGACAGATCGAAAAGCGACACCTCCGCCCGATTGGGCGAGACGTCCTCGGCTGGCGCATGGAAGCCGTCGAGCCGCCGGCCAATCGTGTCGAGGTACGTCAACAGGAGCCCCCGCTCGTCGAATCCGAACGGCCCGGAGCCGTGGGCGAGGAGGATCCAGACGCGCGAACGCCCTCGCTCGGCGTCCACTTGGCGCAAAATTTTGCGCGGGTCGGCTCGATCGCAGGTACCGACGCGGACATCTCCAGGGATCGGGATCGACTTCGAGTAGTACTCGAACGCCTGGCCCGCGAAGGGATAGACCTGGGCGGCGGACGCGAGAAGTGCGAGAACGATCGGACCGGTCACCAGGGCTCCGGGCACAGGAGACCTGATCCACCACCCGACGGCACCGATCGAGACGAGCGCGACGAACAAGCCCGGCAAGGCGTAGTGCAGGGAGCCGTCGAAGGCCCCGGCGGTCGGAGGTCCGGTGAAGATCCGAGCAGGAAACCCGGCGGCGCGATCTGGCCGTAGTCGAGCGCGCCGAAGAGGCCCGGGACGCTTCGGTCGAGAACGTTGCGCGCGAGGGCCGCTTCGTCGACCCAGAGCGAGGGGTTTGCCAGGTACTGCCAGAGGCGCAAGGCAACGCCGAGGAGGATGGCGAGACCGGCCGGCCAGCGCCACTCGATCGGCTCACGACCCGCGAGGTTTCCTCCGGTGGCGGCCTGCGGTTGGTCTACGTCGGTGCCGAGCCGAACGTCCATCTTGACAAAAGTATCTCGAACGATATCTTTCAGAGGTGGGCTTGACCGTACGCGAGTATTTCACGGCCGAAGGCCATAGCCCCTTTGGCGCCTGGCTCGCGACGCTCGACGTGGCGGTCCGTGCGCGCATCCAAGCCCGGGTTTTCCGGTTCCAATTCGGCAACCTGGGCGATCACAAATCCGTGGGCGAGGGGGTCTGGGAGGCGCGGCTGACGTTCGGGCCGGGTTACCGGCTCTATTTCGGGAAAGACGGCTCAAGGATCGTCCTCCTGTTGCTCGGGGGCGACAAGTCCACCCAGAAGAAGGACATCGAACGGGCTCGGCGGTATTGGGCCGAGTACCTGCAGGAGATCGACGATGACGAGACGGAGTAGGGATTGGAACGAGAGCCTGGCGAACGACCTCAAGGATCCGGGCTTCGCCCGCGAGTTCCTCATTGGCGCTCTCGATGAGGGGATTCCTCTGCGCGACGCGCTGGCCAAAGTCATTCGCGGAATCGGAGTGAAAGAGTTCGCGCAGGAGATCGGCATGGCGGGCCCCAACCTCTTGAGAGCGATCCACCCCACGCACAATCCAACCCAGGAGACCCTCGATCGCTTGCTGCGGCCTTTCGGACTGAAGGTCGGTCTCGCCCCGATCGAAAAGGCGCCGGGCTCGCGAGCGGCTTGACCGCGGAAGAGCGCCAACCCCACAGCCGAGCGAGCGCGGCTGTCAGCCCGCTCGAAAACCCGCCCGCACGGCGCCGCGCCGGATCTTACCGCTCGTGGTGACCGGGATCGTCCCCGCGGCGACCAGCTCGATCTCCTCGACGACGAGGCCGGTCTGCTCGCGGACCTGGCGGCGGATCTCGATCCGGATCGCCTCGGCTTGCCCGGGCTGGGGCGTTCCCTTGCCGTCGACCTCCGCGACCAGGCAGAGCTTCTCGGTGGCGAGCCCGGGGTCCTGGATTCCGAAGGCCGCGACGCGGCCGGGCCGGACGCCCGCGGCCTTGCCCGCCGCCCATTCGATCTCGGCCGGGTGATGGTTTTCGCCCGAGAGGATGATCAGCTCCTTCTTCCTCCCGGTGACGAACAGCTCGCCGCCCTCGACGAAGCCCAAGTCCCCCGTGCGGAAGCCGCGCGCGATCTGCTCTTCCGTCGGCTCGGGCAGGCCGAGATAGCCCGAGAACATCGACGGGCCGGAGAGGGCGATCTCCCCCAGGTGCCGCTCGGGCAGCTCTCGGCCCTCGTCGTCGAGGATCGCGACCTTCGTCCCTTCGAGCGGCCGGCCGCAAGAGACCTGGATCAGCTCGTCGTCCGCGCTCGCGGGCGGCTCTGCCCTACCGTCGCGCGAGAGGGCGGCGCGACCGAGGGACAGCGTGCGGTACGGCTCGCGCCAGGGCTTGAAGGTGATCGCGAGCGTCGCCTCGGCCATGCCGTAGCAGGGCAGGAGCGTCGT
>DATMZU010000298.1:0-3574 GCA_035607435.1 Thermoanaerobaculia bacterium
CGCCGACAGACGGTTCCAGTCGAAGCTCAGCTCGTCGCTGCGCCGCGTCGGAAAGTCCTTGATGTCGATCAGGCGGTCCCAGTTGTTGTAATACGACCCGAAGGACCATTGTCCTTGGGGCAGGGTGTCACCCGTAAAAAGGGTGAACAGGCCGGTTTCGCCGGTTACCGTCGGCGCATTCGCTTCGACCCCCGCGAAAGCCGTGGCGGGTGCCAGACACAGCGAGAGCCATAAGGCAACTCGTTTCATAGTAGGTCCTCCTTGGGTACGGATCGGCATACGATCCTTTCTAGTCCACTCATCGATACTAAAGAATCTCATGGGGTGTTTGCAACGGTTCCCTCGTACCGTCCCGGCGCGACCCGCCGGGTTTCGATCAGGTGAGGGTCAATCTCCTTGCCGAGGTTCAAGATGCGCGCGGCGATCCAGGCCAGGGTAAGGGTGGGAATCGGTCCGGTGAACGGGATCAGCGCCTCGAAGGTTGCGACGTTGCGCAGCGCAGGGAGGCCGAGGCGGTTGAGGATAAGCCATTCCAGGGGCGCCGAGAGCGAATCGAGGCCGAGGTCGAGCAGATCCAGTCCGACCACCAACGCGAGCGGCACGGCGCGGAGGGTGGTGAAGAAATCGGCATCTTCCGGCACGCGAATCTTCTTCAGTCGCCGATAGGCCAAGCTAAGCACCAGCAAGCCGACGGCGAGCGATGTCAGCATGGTCACGCCCAGAATGAAGGCGAAGCTTTTGAGCGACACCGTGGAATCCTCCCCCGTATGATCCTGTCAGGATGCCGGTGATGCCACCGGCGATCCCGAGGAGAAGCACAAATCGCGCCCGGTGCGTTTGCGGCGAGGAGGGGACCCCTGCGGAAGGCCCGAAAGCCGGCATGGAAGCCCGTCGGGAGGTCGATCCGGAAGTCGGTCGGAGCGTCGATCCTGCTGCTGATCGGGCTCGCCGCGTGCCGAGCGACGGCGCCGGGGCCGCAGGTTTTGACGGTTCGTTCCGACCGCCGGCCGGAGCGCGAGGCCGCCCACCATTATCTGTACTACGCCTACCAGGGTTTCCTGCGCGACGAGCGGGACGAGTCGGATCCCAAAGACAGCTCCCGCTGGGCCAAAGGGGCGCTGGCCGCCGCGGCCCTCGCCCGCAACGGCTTTCCCGGCGCCGCGGCGGATGCCGCCCGCTGGAGCGCGGCGGCGCTCGACGATTGCGGCGAAGGCTCGTTTCGGTGTCAGAACACCCAGCTCACCCTGGAGCGCCTGATCCTCCAGTTTCCCGACATCCTGCCCCCCGACCTCCGGAAGCGGGTCAAAAAATCGGTCTCCGTGGGCGCCCCTCCGCCCGGTCCTGGGCAGGTCGCCGATCCCTGGCGTTTCACCGAGACCGAGAACCAGCGGGTCGTCCAGGCGGCGCGCAGTCTGGTCGCCGAGGTCGTGGCCGGCCGGAACGATTCGGCATCGTTGAGGGGGTGGAACGACTACCTGCTGGCATTTTTTGCCGCCCACCAACGAGAAGGGTGGTACGAGGCCGAGAGCCCGGGGTATCTCGCGATCTCGATGACCGCGCTGCTCCAGATCGTCGATTTCGCGCCCGGCGAAGAACTCCGCTCTGCCGCCGGGCGGGAGCTCGACCGGCTGTTCCTGGCCTGGGCGCGCGAGCAGGCGGCCGGTTTTCCCGCCGGAGCGAAAAGCCGGACCTACGTTCATTGGGCGCTCGGCGCCGTCAATACCCCCTGGCAGGCTTGGGCCTGGCTGCTCGCCGGGATCGGCGATCCGCGCGAGATCCGGTTCGTCGATGCGCCGCAGCTCGCGGTGAGCGCCTATCGGCCGCCGGCCGAAGCGGTCCGGGCGCTCGCCCGGCGGCGCCTTCTTCCGCCATATGAGATCCGCTCCCGGCGAACCCTGCAGACCGGACGGCGCCGGCCGCTCGACCTCGCGCGGACCTCGTGGGCGACGCCGGACTACGTGCTCGGAGCGGCGCAGTCGATCGCCGGCCTGTCGATCGGCATCTCGGGCGGGCAGGAGATCGTGGCCGCGCTGTTTCCCGAAGGAGGAGGATTCGCGCCCCTCTATCTCTGGAGCCGCAATCGCAACCCTCACGAAGACCGGTGGAAAAGCTGGGTGGGCCAGGACTTCGCGATCGCCGAGCGCAACCGGGTGCTCGCCCGGCTCGGGCGCCTCGGCGGGGCGGAGCCCGATCTCGGGCATGCCTATCTGGCGCCCGGCTGGAGCCGGCCGACGGCCATTTCGGGCTCGGTCGTGGTGGCGCGGCGCGGTCTGGTCTACGCCGCCCTGGTGACGGCCGGCGGGTGGCAGGTGGCGAGCGCCGCGGCGCGTTTTCCGGACTATTTCGGCGGCGACCCGGCCTACCGCGACGCTTGGGTCGCGGTGCCGAACGTCCAGCCGGCATCGATCGCGCTGATCGTCGGGCGGCGGGCGGAGGATGGCGATTTTGCGCAATTCGCCGCCGCGGTCGCGGCGCGCGCGAGCCTGCGGGTGGCGGGGCGGGAGATCGAGCTGACGGAGGTCGGAGCGGAACGGCTCGCCTTCGCGCCGGGCGAGTACGCCTTCGTCGGCGGACGCCTCCTTGCCCCCTGAGAGATGGAGACAAAAAAAGCGGGGCCGCCGAAGCGGCCCCGCCTGGGTCCCACGGTGCGGAAGCTGAGGCTTAGAACTTCACCCGCACGCCGATCTGGGTGAGACGCTGCTCGCCCTGACCCGGGTCGCCGGCGAAGGCGGTCGCCTGCCGGTAGTTGTTCGCCGTCCGGGTGCCGTTGAAGCTGGACGGATTCTTCGAGTTGGTCAGGTTGAACGCCTCGGCGATCAGCTCGAAGCCGTAATGGCCGCCGAACGTGAACTCCTTGGCGAGGCGGACGTCGAGCTGCTTGAACGCGCTGCCGCGCAGGCTGTTCGGCTTGCTGACGCCCGGCGCGAGGTCGAGCCGGAAACCGTCGCCGTTCAAATCGACGCCGGCGATGTCCGAATAGGGCAGCGCCGAGCGGTAGCGGAAGGTGCCGGCGACGTTGATGCCCCACGGCCCGCGGTAGATGCCGCCGAGCGTGAAGCGATGGCGGGCGTCGGTGTTCAAGGGACCCGTGCAGTTGCCGCAGGTCGGGTTCAGCGGGTTGAACGAAACGTCGCGGCCGGCGGTCAGGTCGGGCTGGTGATCGACGACGGTCAGACGGAACTCGTCGGCGCCGCCGAGCACGTTACCCTCGGCCTTCGAATAGGTGTAGAAGCCCTGGAACTCGAACTTGCCCTTGGGATCGCGGGCGCGGAAACCGATGTTGGCGCCGCGGTAGGTCGCCGAGCCCTCGCCGGACCAGATGCGGAAGTTGCCGAACGCCGGGAAGCGACGCGCGCCGGTCGCCGGATCGCGCGGGTTGGCCCGGAAGCGGAACGGGATGTCCTCATAGCTTACCGACACCGCCTCGAAGTTGAATCCGAGCCAATCGTTCGCCTGGAGCGAATAGCCGAGCGAGATCTGGTCGGAGTAGGGAGTCGCGATCGTCGGCGAGGCGACGTCGTTCTCGGGCGGGACGTTGGCGCCCGGGAGCTGGTTCGGCGGCAGCGGCTGGCCG
>DATMZU010000299.1:0-8028 GCA_035607435.1 Thermoanaerobaculia bacterium
GAGGAGTACTGCCGCTTCGCCAAGGACTACGCGCTCAAGCTGCACACCAGCGGGGTGATCCCGCGCCTGCTCGACGACTCAGCCCTCCTCGAACCCGATGCGATCTTCGCCGCCGCAAAAGCCGCCGAGGTCTGCCCGTTCGAGGTGAGCCTGGAGCTTTCGGGTCGCGCCCAGGTGACGATCTGCGATTACAACTACGCGTTCGACCCCTACGTCTCGCTGCCCGATTTCGCCGCCGACCGCGACCTGTCCGACACCATCCTGGTGATCGACGAGGTCCACAACCTGGTCGATCGCGGACGCGGCTACTACTCGCCGGAGCTCTCGGCCGGCGCCGCCCGCCGTGCGGCGGAAGGGATGCAGCGGGGCGGCGAGCCGATCCATTTCAAGCTCCAGGCGCTCTGCGCCCGCCTGGGGCACCTGATCGAGCACGCGGTGGCCGACGCGCTGGAAGAGGGACCCGCCGGGGAGCGCGCCGTCGAGGCGCCGTTGCCGGAAGAGGCGCTCTGGCGGCTCCGTCCGGCGTTCGACGAGGCGTTCGTCGATTACCTCGAATACCAGCGCGACACCAAGAGCTTCCGGCCCGACGATCCGTTCGTCGAGCTCTATTTCCAGCTCTTGAAGTTTTTAAACGGCCTCGCGGTCTCGGACGCCGCGTTCAGCCACACGCTCGAACGGCGCGGCGGGGAAAGCCGGCTGCGGGTGCTGTGCAAGGACCCCAGCCGCTTTTTGGGCAACGTCCTCGGCCGGTGCAGCTCGGTGATCGGCCTGTCGGCGACCCTTTCGCCGCCCGAGTTCTACACCGGGCTGCTCGGCTTCGGCGCCGGCCGGACCGCGTTCGTCGAGATCCGCAACCCCTTCCCGGCCGAGAACCGCCGGGTGGTGATCGACGCCACGGTCGAGACCACCTGGAAGTTGCGGGGCGAAAATTACGGCCGGATCGCCCACCGGCTCGCCTCGTTCGTCGAGAGCGTGCCGGGCAACTGCCTGGCGCTCTTTCCCAGCTATCAGTTCCTGGCCGAGGTGGCGCCGAAGATGCGCCTGTCGTCCAAGCGCCTGATGATCCAGCGCCAGAGCGATTCGGACCGCGAGCGCGAGTTGATCCTCGAAGCGCTTAAGTCGGCGATCTTCGGCGACATCGTGCTCGCCGCGGTGGCGGGCGGGGCGTTCGCCGAAGGGGTCGATTACCCGGGCGAGATGCTCAAAGGGGTGGCGATCATCGGTCCTTGCCTGCCGGGGCTGTCGCTCGACCAGGAGCTGCTCAAGACCTACTATCAGGAGCGCTTCGACAAGGGTTTCGAGTACGCCTTCGTGGTGCCGGGCCTCACCCGCGTGGTCCAGGCCGCCGGCCGGCTGATCCGCTCCCCCGCCGACACCGGAGTGATCGCCCTGTTCGACCGGCGCTTCCTCGCCACCCCCTACCGCCGCTATCTGCCGGCCGATTGGCTGCCGGAAGAAGGGGCGGGAGCGCTGGTCGGCGACCCGGCGGAATCGGCGACGGAGTTTTTCGCACAGATCGCCCGGGAGCGGTGACCCCAACGCTCCGGCGGGGTGCTCCGTAATAAGGGATGGAGAAGGCACAGACACGACAATCTCCCTCCTCCGACTCCCTCCCTCCAAACCCCGCGCGAGCGGGGTTCTTTTTTGCTCAGATCGGCGGCGGAGCGGCCTCGCCCTCAGGCTCGGATTGCACTGGCGGCGGCGTTCGGCCCGCGCCCTCGCGTGCCTGCCATTCTTCGAAACGGCGGCGCCGTTCGAGCCGCTCTTCCGGCGTAAGCCTCCGCTCTCCGCGCGGAAAGAGCCGCGGACGGCCGAAACCGCCGCCCCGGGGTCCGCCCGGACGGTTCATCCGCGGGTTCTGCCCGGGATCGAACGGCCGATCCTGTGGGTTGGCCCCCGGCGGCTCCTGGCGCGGATCGAATCCGGGTTGGCCGCCGGGCATCTCCCGATTCTGCGGTCCCGGCATTCCCTGCCGTCCGGGCATCCTCCGACCGGGCCGCGGACCGTTCGGCCGCGGCTCTCCCGCCCCCAGGCGCAGACGGGTGATGAATTGCAGGTACTCCCGCTCGGCTTCGCCGTCGAGGATCTCTCGCGTCTCAAGGATCGTGCGCACGGTCTGCCGCTCCAAGGCGAGCTGGGCGGTTTGGATCGCGGCCAGGTTCGCTTCGATCTTGTCGCGATCCGGCCGGTCGGAGAGCATCTCGACGCGCACTTCGCGGCGCAGCTGTTGAATCCGCCAACGGCCATCGCGCATCGCCCCGATCATCTGGAGCTGGAGGGTGAAGAAACGCTCCCGCGTCGTCCCCGAAAGCCCCAGGTTCTGAGCGAATTCCCGCAGCCGGGGCGGCGGGATGGTCGGCACCGTGCCGGGCGGTCCCAGTTCCCGCTCGCCGCCGAACGGCACCTCTTCCTGGGGAGGACCCGGCGGATTTTGCGGTCCCGGCCGAACCGGATACCCCTCGCGCGGCCCTTCGTGTTCCGGCCCCTGCGGTTGCGCTTCCGGTTCCCGCGGCGGCGGCCGGTCCGGCAAGCCTGGTTCCTGAGGCGGCGGGTCGCCGAAACGTTCCGCGGGGAGCGGTCCCGACGCCTCCCGCGGCCGGAGGGCCGGCGGATTCTGCGGCTCCCGCGCCCGGATCACCCAGAGCGTCGCCAAAATCCCGGCGTTCAACCCCACCGAGATCAGCAACGCGAAGATCCACCCCCAGCGCCTCACAGACCCTCGCTTCCCGAGCCGGTGTCCGGATCGGCCGAAGCGCCGGAGTCCGTGCCATCGAAAGCCTGCCAGAAATCGTCGGCAAGCGTTCCCTCGTCGGCATACGCCCCGTCTTCGGCCGGCAGGTCGTAGTCGAGCTCCGCCACTCGGTCGGAGGTGGACGTTTCGGGCGCCGAGGGGACAGGGGTTGCCGGGGTCGTCCGGGTTGGAACCGTTGGGGCGACCGGAGCCGGCCCTTTCGAGCTTCCGGCCCGATCTCCCGAGGTCGCGGCAGACGGCGAGGCGCTCGGCGTTGCGGGGACGATCGAAGCCCCCGGAGTCTCCGAAACCTGGGGCGCGGCGACGGCGACCGTCCCCGCCGCAGAGGAATCCCCTCCCCCGCCGAGCCGCGCGAGACTCGACGTGAGGCCGATTCCGAGCGCCAGACCGGCCGCGAGCATCCCGAACGCCGCCGCCCGGACGCGGGTCGGCGCGACGCTCCAGAGACCGCCGCTCTCGACTCGCGCGACCACTTCCCGGGCGAAGCCGCTCGGGGCGGGAGAGGCCGGCGGCAGCTCCAGCCGGTCCCAGGCCGCTTCGAGCCGGCGCAGCTCTTCCGCCAGCTCCGGCACGCGCGCGAGGCGCTCGTGGAGCTCAAAAGCGCGCTCGGGCGGCAGCTCGCCGTGGAGGAGCCGCATCAGCTCGATCTCAGGCAGACGGTTCATTCTCATGTCCTCTTTGCCGGTGAAACCGTCGAGCGGTCGGATTCTTGCGCCGCTTCGAGCCGTCTCATGGCCCGGAAGAGGCGGCTTTCGACCGCCCCCTCCGAGATCCCGAGCACCTCGGCGATCTCCCGGTAGGATAAACCCTCGAACTTGGCGAGAATCAGAACCGCCCGCTGGTTCGGGGGAAGCTTGTCGATTCCTTGGCGTACCGCCCGCCAGCGCTCGCGGGCGTCCATCGATTCCGCCGCTCCGGGCCGGCGGTCGGCCGGCTCGAACGCCGGGCCGTCCTCTTCCCCCGAGTCCGAGAAACGGAAAAAGCGGACCAGATTGCGCCGCCGGATGCGGTTCAGGCAGTGGTTGACGCCGATCCGATAGAGCAGGGTGAACAGCTGGCCGCGCGGGCGAAACGACGCGGCGTTCCGGTACAGCTTGAGGAACACCTCCTGCGCCGCGTCGCGCGCCTCCTCGACGTCTCCCAACATCCGCTCGCACAGCCGTAGGAGACGGTCTTGGTTCTGGCCGACCAGAAGCTCGAACGCGATCGAGTCCCCGGCGGCCGTACGCGCCAGGGCGTCCCAGCCCGGATCGGCCGCAATCGACGGTTCGGTGCCCACTCGCTCTTTCAACCCTTCAGACCGGATTTCCTTGCGGCGAGCGTAGCACTCGCCGATCCGCTCACCCAGCCGGCCGGCGTGGCACAATCCGGCCCATGTCCGCATCCGCCGAGTTGCCCCTGCCCGACCGCATCGCCCGTTTCCTCGCCGACCCGCTCGGCGATTCCGAATCGTCGTTTGAGTCTCTTGCCCTCGCGGCGTACCGCTTTCAGGTCGAGCGGATCGAGCCGCTCCGCCGCTTGGCCGAAGCCCGCGGGCTCGATCCCGACCGGCTCACCTCCTGGCGCGACGTGCCGCTCGTCCCTTCGACCGCCTTCAAGAGCCTGACGCTCACGGCGGAGCCCGCCCAAGAGATCTTCCGTTCGAGCGGCACCACCCAAGGTCCGGAAGAGCGGAGCGTCCACCACCACCCGTTCCCCGACCTCTACCGGCGGACGATCGATCTCACGTTTCCCCGCTACTGCCTCGCCGGTCTCGGCCGACCGCCGATGCTTTCGCTCGTCCCCTCGCGCGAGCTGCTACCCGATTCGAGCCTGTCGTTCATGGTCGATCACGTCTTGACCCGCTTCGGAGCCCCGGAAAGCGCCAACGTCGTCGGCCCCCGCGGGGTGGAAGCCGCCCCGGCCCGCTCCTGGGCGGGAGCCCGCCAACGCGCCGGCCGGCCGGTCGTAGTGCTCTCGACCGCCCTTGCCCTTGACCAATGGCTCGGCGCGCTCGAACGCCAGGAGCTGCGCTTTCGCCTGCCCCCGGGGAGCGTTCTATTCGAGACCGGCGGATTCAAAGGCCGGGAGACCGAGATCTCCCGCGACCAACTGATCGAACGGATCGAAACCCGCCTCGGCATTCCGCGCCAACGGATCGTCCGCGAGTACGGCATGACCGAGCTGACCAGCCAGTGCTACACCGAAGCGCTCGACGACGGCGATCCCGACCTCTTCGTCGCCCCGCCCTGGGTGCGGGTCCGCATTCTCGATCCCGAAACCCTCGCCGAAGCTCCGGAAGGAACCCTCGGACTGATCGTGATCTTCGATCTCGCCAACCTCGGCTCCGCCGTCCACCTGCTGACCCAGGATCTCGGAATCGCCGAGCCGGGAGGCTTCCGCCTGCTCGGCCGCGCCGCGGGGGCGGAATTGAGAGGGTGCTCGCTCGCGGCGGAGGAGTTGGCGCGGGTGGGAGCCGGCCTTGTGGGACGGAGCGCATAGGCTCCCATGGCGCTCCACGTCGAGACCCCACTCCTCGAATCCCGCCCCTTGAGCCTCGCGGCCGGGCGCGCGATCTGGCTGAAACTGGAATCGCTCCAGCCCTCAGGCTCCTTCAAGCTCCGCGGCATCGGCCTCGCCTGCGAGACCTACTACGCCCGAGGTGCCCGGCGGTTCATCTGCTCGTCCAGCGGCAATGCAGGCTTGGCGGTCGCCTACGCGGGTCGGAAGCTGTCCGTCCCGGTCACGGTGGTGGTTCCGGAAACCGCCACCGCGCGAGCCAAAGAAGTGCTGGCTCAAGAGGGCGCCGAGGTCATCGTCCACGGGGCTTCCTGGCAAGAGGCGAATGACCTCGCGCTCTCGCAAGTCGGACCATCCGATGCCTTTCTTCACCCGTTCGACGATCCGCTCGCCTGGGAAGGTCACGCGACGCTGATCGACGAAGTCCGCCGATCCGGCATGAAGCCCGACGCCGTTCTGCTCTCGGTCGGCGGCGGCGGCCTTTTGTCCGGCATTGCCCAAGGTCTGGAGCGCAACGGTTGGGGCGACGTGCCGATTCTCGCCGTCGAAACCGAAGGCGCCGCGTCATTCCACGAAGCCACGAAAGTCGGTCATCCGGTGGAGCTGGAAAGGATCGCCAGCATCGCAAGCTCCCTGGGCGCCAAACGCGTCTGCGAAAAAGCCGTTCAGTGGTGGAAAGAGCGCCCAATCCAAAGCCTTCTGGTCTCCGACCGGAGCGCGCTCGCCGCCTGCGAGCGATTTCTCACCGACCAGAGAATCCTGGTCGAACCCTCCTGCGGCGCAAGCCTGGCTCCGGTCTACGAGAAGGCGCCCGAGCTGGAACCCTTCGGCACGGTGCTGGTCGTCGTCTGCGGCGGGGCCACGGCTACGATCGACCAGATTCGGGCGTGGGCGCGAGGGGTCTAGTGAACCTGCTTTAGGCGGATTTTCGAGGATGCCCCGGATTTGGTCGGGAACGCACTGGAAGCTATTGATCGCAAAGGGGTTGACAGATCTAAAATCCAATTTTAGATTTGTCAGGATGCGTTTTGCCCGGCTCTAGAGTGATGTGCGGCTAGGCTGGTAAACTCGATGTAGGAGGTTCAGGAACCATGCACACCGAGACCCCGTTTGCCGAAGTACTCGAGGCCGTCGACCAACTCAGCTTGGACGACCAGCAAAGCGTCGTCGAGATCCTCAGGAGCCGAATTATCGAACAACGGCGCAACGATCTCGTGGCCGACGTCGAAGAGGCGGAAGCGGAATTTCGGGCGGGCAAAGCGGTTCCACGAAGCGCCCGGCAGCTGATCGACGAGATCCTAGGGTGAGTCGGCAACTCCTTCATTCGGCCACCTTCGTTCGGGCAGTCCGCAAAGTAGTCGAAAAGGACTCTCGCCTCGCCAAGGGATTGATCAAGACCCTTATGCAGCTGGAGGAGGATGCCTTCCATCCCAGCCTCCGAACCCACAAACTCAAGGGCCGTTTAGCTGACCGCTGGGCCTGTTCCGCGGGCTACGATTTGAGAGTTCTGTTCCGCTTCGTTGTCCATGAGGAAGTGGAGGCGATCCTGCTTTTGACGGTAGGTGGGCACGAAGAGGTGTACTGATCTTGTTAGGGTAACAATATACTTGACTCACCCGCGTATCTAGGGTAGAGTCTCTCCATGGACGCCAGAAATCACTTCCCCGAGACCCTGCTAGAGGCCGTAGTCTACTTCTCGAATCCCGACGTGGCCCTCGAATTCGTCGTCAATCTTCGTTGGCCGAACGGCGTGATCTGCCCAAACTGCGAAGCTGAGAACCCGATGTTCTTGGCGACCCGCCGAATCTGGAAGTGCCGCGCCTGCAAAAAGCAGTTCTCCGTCAAGGTCGGAACGATTTTCGAGGATTCTCCGATCGGCCTGGATAAGTGGCTCCCGGCGTTCTGGCTTATCGCCAACTGCAAGAATGGGATTTCTTCCTATGAGATCGCGCGGGCGCTCGGTGTCACTCAGAAAACCGGCTGGTTCATGGCTCACCGGATTCGGCTTGCCCTACAAGATGGCACTGTCGAGATGATGACCGGTGAGGTCGAAGTGGACGAAACCTACATCGGCGGTCTCGCTCGGTTCATGCACAAGGACAAGCGGGCTATCAAGATCACCGGAACCGGCGGGGCTGGTAAAGCGGCGGTCATGGGATTGTTAGAGCGCCACGGCAAAGACGGACATAGCCGGGTGAAGACCAAAGTCGTTTCGAACGTCAAGCGGAAGACTCTGAGCCCGGAAGTGCGGGCGAATGTCGCCGAAGGCTCGAAAGTCTTCTCTGACACTCTCGCTTCCTATGCCGATCTCTCCGACGACTACACCCACAAGGTCATCAATCACGCCGAGAGCTACGCCAAGGGGCGGATTCACACCAACGGGCTAGAGAATTTCTGGAGCCTCTTGAAGCGGTCGCTCAAAGGCACCTACGTTTGTGTCGAGCCGTTCCATCTCTTCCGCTACTTGGACGAGCAGTCTTTCCGGTTTAACACCCGCAAGGGCACCGACGCGCTCCGCTTTCTTCACGCTGCCGCCGGTTTGATCGGTCGCCGTGTCCAGTACAAAGAGTTGATCGGACAAACGGCCACGGCCTAAGGGCCAAGGACGGGGGAAGAAACCGAAGGGGAAGAAATGACAGAAGACGAACCGGGCGGGAAGATCCCGCCCGAACGTACGCCATTCGAGAAGTTCTCGGACCTGACGCGCCGCGTTCTTTCCGTTCCGAAGGCGGAGATAGACGAGCGGGAGCGCGAGTTCAAAGAGCGCAGGAACGCGC
>DATMZU010000301.1:0-8453 GCA_035607435.1 Thermoanaerobaculia bacterium
AACAGGAGCCCGGTTCCCCGGCTCGGCGCTGGGTCCTGCGGCTCCTGCCCGGGGGAGATTCGCTTCTCGGTCAGCGGTATGACTTGCCCGCGGGGCGCGTGGAGACGGTAGTGGGGTGGCGCCCCCTCGCCGGCGAAAATAAACCCACGGCAAAGGATCTGTCACGAGAGGACACGATCGAAAAGCTGAGGCTCGGTACGCGACTGGGGATGCAGGGCCGCTGCCGCGAGGCGATCGGGCTGCTCGAGGATGCCTTGGTCCAAAGCCAGCGCCATGCCCGGGAGCCAGGAGAGTCGATCCCCGCGCATGAGCGGTTCCTCTTGAGCTTTGGCCGCCGGATCGCGCTCCGGGTGCTCGGGGAATGCGATCTCCGATCCGAAGACTACGAAGGCTACCTGCGCCATCTGCGCCTGGCCACCGAGGTCTTGCGCTCGTCGCCGGATGCCGAGAGGCAGTTGCTCGTCGACGAGATCGATCGGTTGCGCCGTGACTTGGGAACCTACCGGAACCTTCTGGAGGAGTTCGTCGCGGCGCAGGAGGCCTCGTGTCGAGCTTTCCCTGAGGAATTCGAGAAGAGACCTGCCTTCGCGGCCGAGATAGCAGGCGTCGGACAGGAGTTGCAGTCGCTGCAGGAGCTACTGTCCGCAATGCTGCTCGATCTCGCGTCGCTGTCCGCTGCCGTGCGGGAGGGTCGCGAGAACCTCGCCGGGAGTGCCGACATCTTGCAGGATCTGTCGATGCGGTTTCGAAACCAAATGCGGAGATCGTTCGCAAGGTTTTCGGCCGATCTCCGCAGGACCCTCGCCACCGATCCGCGCCTGATGCAGAAACCGGAATCCATGTGGCTCGCCATGTCGGAATTCGCGAAGGCCGACGTTTCCTTGCGCGCCCGGGTCAGCGAGACGTTGGACGGGTTCTTGAAAGACCTGCAGGCGAGCGAGGCCCTCACCGAGGAGCAGAAAGCCCTGGCGGTGTTCCAGTCTCTGGGGACCTATTTCCTGGGAGGAGCCGATTCCCTGCTCCCGGACCCCCAAGACCTGATCTGGCTGGCCCGGTCGAGCACCTTCAGGCTGTTGCCTCCCGTCGAGCTCGCCGCCGAGTTGGCGTCGATTCCGGAGAGTTTCCTCTCGCGGCGCGTCACCGACCGGGGCAAGGTCGAAGCGCTCGAAAAGATTCAACCCTTCTTTCGCGATCTGATCCTGTTCCTCGTGGAGGAAAAGCAGGCTCGCGAAGCGCTGGCGATTTCGGAAATCTCTCGCTCGCGGGCTCTCGCGGACCTGTTGGCGGGGAAGGACAAGATCCGCCAGGGACTCGAAAACGTCCGCGCCCGCCTGGGCGCCGACGCGCTGCCGAGCCCCGTCGCGGTCTCTCCTCCGGGCCTCAAGACGATTCTCGACCTCGTGCAACAGCGCGGGAGCACGACGATCGAGTACTTTCTCACCGATCGGCAGCTGCTGCTGTGGGTGATCTCGCCGGATCGAGAGGTCCGAATCGAGTCCCGGCCGGTCGATCGGAAGGCCCTCCGGACTTCTATCGACGAGCTCCGGAATCTGCTGGCAGGCCGCGCGGTGGCCGATCCGCAGCGGACGCGGGAGCTGCTGCGCTCTCTGTACAGCCTGCTGATTGCACCGGTCCTGGACCATCTCCCCTCGTCACCCGAGGAGGTTCTGACCCTCATCCCCCATCAGGAACTGTTCGGCGTTCCCTTCGCGGCGCTCCAGGACGAGAAGGGAGCGCCGCTGATCGCGCGGTACCCTCTGACCTACGGCACCTCGATCGCCACGCTGGGCCAGATGCACAAGAACCGCGAGGCGCTCCCGGCGGGAGCGGCTCCGCGACTGCTGGCCTTGATCAATCCCCAGCCCCTCGCGGCGGGCAGCCGGGGACAGGTTCTCCCGCCCCTCGATCGGGTGGAAAGCCAGTTCTCCGCCATCGCCGATTTTTTCCCCGAGGACAACAGATTGGTTTTGAAGGGCTCTCAGGCCACGGAGAAGGCGCTCATGGCGAGAACGCCCGGCCCTTCCGTCCTTCATCTGGTGACGCATGGGGAGTTCGTGGAGGATGATCCCCTGTCCTCCTATATCGCCCTGGCGGCGGACGGCGGGCCCGGGGACGGACTGCTGCGTGTTCCCGAGGTTTTCCACCTGGACCTCCCGGCCGAGTTGGTCGTCCTGTGGGCTTGCGAGACGGGCCGGGGCGGAATCTCGGCCGATGGAGTGGAAGGATTGAGCCGCGGCTTCCTCTGGGCGGGAGCCGCCTCCCTGCTTCTTTCCCTGTGGGAGATCCCGGAGCAGGAGAGCCTCATCCAGATGTACGGCTTCCATGACTTCTGGCTGCGGCAGGGGCTCTCAAAAGCCAGGGCTCTCCAGAAGGCGCAGATCGAACAGAGCCGGCTCTATCCGGATCAGCCGGGCCTGTGGGCCGGGTTCGTTCTCTACGGAGAGGCAAATTAGCCTTCGGCAGAGGGTGGAGATGAAAAACAGCCGCACCAGTCTGCACGACCCAAAGGCGATCCGGGACTAATCCCGCCGCAGCGCCACCAGCGGATCGAGCCGGCTCGCGCGGCGGGCGGGGACGAAGCTCGCGAGCAGGGCGACCGCGCCGAGGGTGGTGGCGCCGAGCACGAAGGCGAGCGGATCGCGGACGCTCATGCCGTAGACCAGGCTTTCGAGGTAGCGGGTGAGCGCAAAGGCCCCGGCGAGGCCGAGCGCCAGGCCGATGGCCACCGGCACTCCGCCCTGCTTCAAGACCAGGCCGGTCACCTCGCGGGCGTTCGCCCCGAGCGCCATGCGCACGCCGATCTCGCGGGTGCGCTGCTCGACCAGGAATGACAGCACGCCGTAGATGCCGATCGCCGAGAGAGCGAGCGCCGCGAGCGCCAGAAGCCCAAGCAGCGCGGCGTTCCACGAATCGCTGCCGACCGAGCGGCGGAGCACTTCGCGCATCGTCAGCACGTTGGTCACCGGCAGATCCGGATCGACCGACCAGATCGCCTTCGCGACCGGCGCGGCGAGCGCGCCCGGGGATCCTTCCGTCCTCACCACGAACGACGCGGGAATGAGCCGGACGAGCAGGGTGAGGAGCCCCTGCGGCACCTGCCCCACCGCCACGTAGGCGACCGGCGGCGGATCCTGCTGCAGGCCGGTTTCGCGCACGTCGCCGACGATGCCGACGATCGGCCGCGGTCTCAGATCGGAAAGCTCCGGCACCCTGGGCGAGCCCATGATCAGCCGGTGGCCGAGCGCGTCTCCCTTCGGCCAGATCTGCTTCGCCGCCGCCTGGTTCAAGATCACGACCGGCGCGCTTCCCGCGCGGTCGCCGGAGTTGAAGCCCCGGCCGCGCAGGATCGGAATGCCCAGGGTCTTGAAATACCCTTCGGAGACGAACCGGACCTGGGGATCGATGCCGCCGTCCGGCGCGTTCGGATCGCGCCCTTCGACCTGGAAGAACATGTCCGGTCCGCCTTCGAGCGGCAGGCTGCTGGTGAACGCCGCGCCGCGCACGCCGGGCAGCGCCGCGGCGCGCTCGGAGATCGCCTGGGCGAAGCGGTCGAGCGCGCCCGGCTCGCCGTACCGCCCTTCCGGCAGCGAGATCTTCTGGGTGAGAACGCCGTCGGGCTCGAATCCAGGGTTCGTGCCGAGCATGCCGACGAAGCTCTTGGCGAGCAGGCTCGCGCCAACCAGCAGGACGAGCGCGAGCGCCACCTCCCCCACCACCAGCAGGCGGCGCGCGAGCAGTCCTTTCTTGCCCAGGGTGACCCGGCCGGCGCCTTCGCGCAGCGGATCGGCGACCTGCGAGCGCAGCACCTGGAGCGCCGGGGCGAGGCCGAACAGCAGGCCGGCGAGCAGAGACAGGCCGAGCGCGAAGGCGAGCACGGTGCCGTTCACCTCGATCGGCGTCAACGGATTGAGCGGTACCGGGGACAGCGCGAGCAGCGGCCGGATCGCCAGCGCCCCCAGGCCCACCCCGAGCAGCCCTCCGAGGAGCGCGAGCAGCAGGCTTTCGGTGAGCAGCTGGCGCGCGATGCGGCGCGCCCCGGCGCCGAGCGCGGAACGGATCGCCAGCTCGCGCTGCCGGGCGGCGCCGCGGGCGAGCTGGAGGTTCGCGATGTTGACGCAGGCGATCAGCAGGACGCAGCCGACCGCGCCGAGCAGGATCAGGAGCGCCGGGCGCACGTCCCCGCCCAATCTCTCCTGAAGGCTTTGCACGGTCGCCGTCTCGTCGGTTCCGAACGGCAGGTCGGGATAGCGTTTCTGGAGCGACTTGGCGAGCAGCGGCGCCTCGGCCATCGCCGCCTTGAGCGTCTTGCCCGGAGCCAGGCGGCCGATCAGGCGCAAGTAGTTGGCCGCCGCGTTGGCGGCCGGGTCCGCCTGGAGCGGCGTCCAGAGCTCGGCGGTGGTCGGATAACGGAACCCGGAGGGCATGATGCCCACGACGGTGTAGCGCTCTCCGTTGAGCTCGATCGCCTTGCCGAGCGTCTTCGGGTCGCCTCCCCACCGACTGTGCCAAAGCGCATCGGAAAGAACCACGGCGCGCGGGCCGCCCGGAGCGTCCTCCTCCGCGACGAACGAGCGGCCGTGCGCGGGATCGACCCGGAGCACGTGAAAGAACCCACGCGAGACGCGCGAGCCGACGATACGCTCCGGCTTGCCGTCGCCGGTCAGGTTGAAGCCCGAACCGATGTCGTCGTAGACCGCGAGATCGGCGAACGCCTTGCTCTGCTCCTGCCAATGAAAGTAGCGGGCGGGCGAGACCGACGGCGAGATCCCTTGGGGAAATTTACGCACCACTTCGGCGAGCCGATCAGGCGCGGGGAAAGGCGGCGGCGCGAGCAGAATGCCGTTCGCGACCGAGAAGATCGCCGTATTGGCGCCGATCGCCAGAGCGAGCGTCAGCACGGCGGCGGTGGCGAATCCGGGGCTCTTGGCCAGCAGCCGGAGCGCGTATTTGAGATCGTCGAGGAGCGAGCGCATTGGAAGTTCCTCCCGAAAGGCGTCGAAATTCCCTACGCCGGCCGGGGAGGAACTGTTTCAGCAGGGCGCCGCATTTACTGCGCGAACCGGCGCGGGACGTATCCCTCCAAGGCGCGGGCGGAAAGCCCCGGTTTCTTCACTTCGACCGAAAGGTTCTGCCAGCTGTCGCCGCTCCCCTCCGGCGGATAGAACGTGAGGACGTATTGGCTGCGCAGCTCGACCAGGATGCGGCGATAGACCGAGGAGAGGTCGTCGGAGGGTCCCGGGTCGGCCCCCAGGCTCGCGTCGAGAAAGATCGCGTCGCCGCCGGTCGCGTGGGCCAGCCGTTCCAACTTTTCGCCCAACGGCTCGCGCAGCAGCGAGCCGGCCTTGCGCGCCGAGATCGACGACGACAGGATCAGATAGACCGGCACGCGGCTCGCGCGCGCCGCGCGCAGACAATCGCCGTAGGAGGTCGGATCCTCCTCGCCCACGCCGTCGGAGTAGACGACCAGCGCCTTCCTGCCGGAGACGCCGGCCAGCTCGCGCAGGCCGAACGCGATGGCGCTCCAAAGCGCGGTGCCGCCGTCGGCGTGGAGCGAAGAGAGAGCCTCGGCCACTCCGGCTAAATCGCGCGTCGGGTGCGCGAGCAGCCGCGGCGTGCCGTCGAAATCGATCAGCAGGGCGCGGTCTCGTGTGCCCAGCGAGGAGAGGAGCAGGGAGCGCGCCGCCCGCTCCACCCGCGGCAGCTTCAAGAACATGCTGGCGGAGGAATCGACCGCGAGCGCGAGCGTCAGCGGCAGGTCCCCCGCATCCGCGAAGCCCGCAATCTCCTGCGCCGCGCCGTTCCGCTTCAATCGAAAATCCTCGCGCGCCAGCCCGCGCACCGGGTGGCCGGCGCGATCGGTGACCACCACGGGCACCTCGACCAGGCGGACGTCCACCCGTTCGCCCGAAGCGCCCGCGTTCATCAGCACCGCGTCGTCCACCACCGTGCCGTCGGCCAAACGCGCGGCAACCCGCAGGAAGCCCACCGGCCCGCCGCGCGGGACCGGCACCGCCCGGCGGAACGGCGCCTGATAGGCGGTCGCCGCCAACTCGTCGTTCCAGAAGAACTCGACCCGGTCGAGCCGCGCCTCGGGAGCCATGCGGACTTCCGCCTCGACCTCGACCGGCCCTTCGGCCTTGCCCGGCAACGGCCGGAGGATGCGCACCGCGAGACCGTTCTTCGGCCGCCGGACGCTCGGCGGCGGGCCGGTTCCCAGCGCGGACGCTTCGACCTCGGCGATGTCCGGAACGGCCGAGGCCTCCGATCGTTCGATCAACGACGCGCCGAGCAACCCGGTGGCGGGGTCGTCGACGATCAGCACGCCGCCTCCGGCGTCGCCGGGCGACAGCGGCCAGCTCGCCACCCGCACGATCGAGCCGGGGTCCGCCGGGGACACTTCCGCGGGTGCAGCGAGCACTTCGGGCGGGGCGAACAGATCGACGAGGCGGGTATAGCGGAGCGCCGGAGCACCCGGCACCGCCTCGGTCCGCGCTTCGATCCGTCCCGGTGTCCGCGTTTCGGCCGCTCCGGGAGGCTCGGCGGGCACCGCGGGGATCTCCTCCGCGCGGAGATCGAAATCGACGTCCAAATCCTCTCCCGCGAGCAGCGCCCGGCCGCGCGCCGCCGCCACCTCGGCCGGCATTCCCGCACCGATCCGGGAGGGAACGCGGACGGACCTCGTCCCCTTTTTCGACCGTACCTCGATTCCTGCCGAGCTTCCCGGAGAGAGCGCCGGGCCATCCCAAGCGAGCAGACGCCGACGGCCGAGCGAAGCGACGAACGCGCCGACCTCCGCCCGCGACGTGGCGAACGTTCCTCCCGTCGCCTCGGCGAGCCGCCGTAACGGCAGCTCCGGATCGACGAGCGAAGGAAGCGCCACGACAGGTTCAAGCGGGCGAACCGGCACCGGCAGACTCACCCGCCCGCCAAGAACCCCCTGAGCCGGCTGGAGCCCCCAACGGCGAGGATCGGGCAATTTCTCGTCGCCGAGTCGGAGCGCAAAGACGGTCCAGCCCAGCTCGGAAGCGGCATCCGCCGTCGCCCAGCCGGCCCGATCGAGCGGCGGCGCGCCCGCCCGACGAACCCCGTACGCGGGCGCCGGATCGAGGTCGTAGCCGTCGCTCACCAGGACCACCGCGCGAAATTCCGGACGCGTCGGAGCCGAGCCTTGCGTTTCGGAGGGTTCCAAGGACGGCCGTGCCAACAGCCCCAGCCAGCGATCCTGCTGGCGCAGCGCGATCCGCTCTTCGGCGGCCAATGCGTCGGCGGCATCCGACCCCGGGCGACCCGTGCCGGCCCCGGGCTCTCGCGCGGCGAACCGGGCGCGGGCCTGGCGCAGATCGTCGCGCCCCTCGGCCGTCACGAACAGCTGCGCGAGCGCCTCTTCGAGCGGTGCGACCGAGCGCGTCGGCGGAACCAGCTCGCGCGGCTCGGGCTCGGCCACCACCAGCTCGACTTCGCCGAGCGCCACCAGCGCGGGAAGCTGCTCGATCAGCGCATCCGCCGCGGCCCGCAGGGAGCGGGTGCCGGTGGTCACCCGGTCGAAATAAAGCACGATTCTCCAGGGACCGGCTTTGATCGGAGCCCCGAGGTCCGCGAGCGTCTGAGGAGCGCCGCCGACGGTCAGTTCGAGATCCGCGCCCACGAGGTCCTCGACCGGCCGGCCCTTGCCATCGACGACGTCGATCGGCACGGCGAAATGGGACGAGGGTGCGGATTGGGCCTGCGAAAGGACCGGGGCTGCCAACAGGAGAGAGAGGGAAAAACTACGCAGGGAAGGCCACATCGCGATGAATTCTACCGCGCCGCCGTGGTATTCTTATGGCCTACCCCGAAAGGAGAATCCCTTGAAGAAGTTTGCGCTGTTCGGCGCCGCGTGCGCCCTCGCCTTCACCATTCCCTCCGTCGCTTCCGCAGCGAATGCCACCGTGACCGTAGCGAACCAGAGCGAGTGGGAGATCCACCAGTTCTTTCTTTCGCCTGCCGAAACCGACAAGTGGGGTCCCGACCAGCTGGACGAGAACGTCATCGGCAAGGGCGACACGTTCAAACTGACCAACATTCCCTGCGACACCTACGACGTCAAGCTGGTCGACGAAGAGGGTGACGAGTGCGTCGTCGAAGCGGTCGACATCTGCGGCGGAAAAGGGACCTGGACGATCACCAGCAAGGCGCTCGTCCAGTGCCAGGCTGAAACCGGGGACGATGACGAGTAGCGCCGTCTGAACGGGTGCTTCCCCACGCCGCCAAAACTTTTCGGCGCCCCGATCCTCTCGGGGCGCCGGTTTCGTTTCAAAGCTTGTTGCCGTCTCCAAGACCTCGCAGCCACCGTCCATCCGCCGGATCGGTCAAGGCAAGCTTGACGATCGCAACCTCCGCTTTGACATCAGCAAGGATCTCGTTGCGAAGGCTCTCCCGGATCAGCTCGAATTGCGCCTCAAGCCGGGTTAAGC
>DATMZU010000313.1:0-13167 GCA_035607435.1 Thermoanaerobaculia bacterium
CGCGCCTGTTCGCTCAGCGCGCGGAGGCGGCGGACGGTGCGTTCGGCATCGAGCTGCTGCTGGTCGAAAAACTCGGGGAGCGCACGTGGGAGGTGCTGGCGAAACCGGGCAAGCGGGTGCGGCCGGGCGCGGTTCTCGCCCTGGGCGAGGGGCTTTCTGCCGAAGTGATCGCGCTCCGCGACGACGGCCGCCGGGAGGTCCGGTTTTCTTCGGAGGTCGAACCGTACCTCGATCGGCTCGGCCACGTGCCTCTCCCGCCCTACATCAAACGGGCCGACGACGCGGCGGATCGCGAGCGCTATCAGACCGTGTTCGCCAAGCACCCCGGGGCGATCGCCGCGCCGACCGCCGGGCTTCACCTTTCGAACGAAATTCTCAGCCAGCTCTCGGCCGCCGGCATCGGGGTCGCGAGCTTGACGCTCCACGTCGGCATCGGCACGTTCAAACCGGTTACCGCGGAGCTGGTCCACGAGCACCGGATGGAGAAGGAGCGCTGGGAGATCGACGAGGAGACCGCGGCGGCGATCGAGCGGACGAGAGCGCGCGGCGGCCGGGTCGTCGCGATCGGAACGACCGTCGTGCGGGCGCTCGAATCCGCCGCGGCCGAGCCGGGAAGCGGTGGCGAGATCCGCGCCGGGTCGGGCGCCACCCGGCTGTTCATCACGCCAGGCTATTCGTTTCGCGCGGTGGACGTCCTGATGACCAATTTCCACCTGCCCTGCTCGACGCTGCTGATGCTGGTCTCGGCGTTTGCCGGCCGGGAGCGAATCCTCGCCGCCTATCGCGAGGCGATCGACGCCGGGTATCGGTTCTATTCGTATGGCGACGCGATGCTGGTCGAACGGGTTCCCCCGGATAATCACCACGATTCTCCCGGAACGCGCTGAACGACCGCAGTGGGAGAGATTGATCCTCTGACGCCTAGTTCATAGTCCCAAGAGTCAAAAGGAAAACGTGCTGGTACTCTGTCCGTTGCGGAAAACGGGCGCATGCGTCCATTCGGTACCCTGGAGCTGGCGCGCGTAGACTCTCGCGCGCCGTTCGGCGAGATCGAAGTGCAGGATCTGATAATGGCGCGGCCACTCGGCAGGGCGGTCCTTGGCTTGAACGGAGACGCTGCCCGCGCCGAGCTTGCGATAGCTCACCCCATCGAGGTCGAGAGCGCCGAGCGACGCCAGCGGTTGATGGATGTGCCCGTGAAGGAAGATGGAGAATCCTGCCTGCTGAAGCCTGTGGATTACGAGGGCCTCATAGGCTGGGTCGTTTGCAAATTGGGTGAGCAGCGCATGGTGCCAAACCGCGATCCGCACCGCGTCGGACGGGAAGCCCGCCTCCTTCACTACCTCCAGAGCTTCATCGACGGTATCGAGTGGGATCAGCCCGCGGTTCAAGCCCTCCGGCGTGTGATCAGTGCCGGCCGCACTGTTGAAACCTAAGACCAGCAGATTACGCGACGCGACCGCGTCATAAATCTGAAACATCTTTTTGTCCTGCAGTAGGAAACGACGTTGGGGGTAAAAGCGCTCGAAGAACTCTTTAAAAGGGCCGAACCGATAGTTGTAGAGGGGCTTCTTATCCGGGGCCTCAAAGGAGAGTTCGGAAATGGGGCGGTTGACGTCGTGGTTGCCTGGCACAATGACTACTTGGTTGTCTGGGTCGTCGATGTCAAGCAGCTTGATGAGGGACAGTAGCAGGGTCTCCGCCTGGACGTAGTTCTCGATCTGTCCCTTGTCTGTGACATCGCCGCTGACCACGAGGAAATTGGGCCTTGGTATGCCTAACTCCTTGTATCTCTGCTCGATGTCGCGCTTTAAAGCCTTGAAGGTCGACGCATAGCCATCATAGGAATCGCGGTCCGCTGGATTAGCGCCCCAGTGGATGTCGGAGATGTGCAGGATGACGGGGTTCTGCCGCAGCCGCGCCACGGACCGCACCTGTGTGTCTCCCACGGCAGCTCTTAGCACGTCATCGATGAAATTCGGTGTGCCGAGGTAGAGATCCTGCGCCCATGAGAGGCTGAGATAAAATTGGCAGGCCACGAAGACATGCTTGTCGCTCTCCCCGCGGCGGGATGCTACCGCTCCAGAAGGCTCTTGCAACTCCAATAATTGTTCGATCAGAGAGCATACCAGCCGGTTATGCGACGCTTTGTGGTGAAGCGACAGCGCAAGAAGAGTCCAGGCCGGTGTGAACAGTTGATATGGCGTGTTCAACTCGCGTCCAGCCTGATGGACGTACTCGACCTCCATCGCTCGTCCCTGGCGAACCGCATCGGCGAGAAACTCCGCGCACCCGCGTTTGACGTGTGTGGGGACAAGGTGAGATTCGCTCCACTCAAAGATAGCGAGAGCGAAGGCTGTGCTGCAAATCGGCGAAGCGACGCCATCAGCGGAGAGGATACTACCGTCCGGGCGGCGCTCTAGGGAGAGTACCCACTCGACGGCCTTACTGATCGCGCCTCGTGCTGCGGGATCATCCTGCTGGAAGGATCGCAGCAGGCCAAGAACACTGAGAAAAGTGGCGAGGAGCGAGGCCTCAGCCATGTGCGGAGCACCGCTTTCGGCCGCATACGACGGGTCCGCGTGACCCCAGCCCCCCGAGTCGGACTGCAACGCGAGGAGACGGCGCTTGCCTTCAATCCACGTCCCTTGCGGTGCCTCGGTCAGGCGCGACAGTGCCAGAAGAGGCCACGCGAAAACCCGCGTCATGGGAGGGGTCTTGGGGTCACCGATTGCAGTCGCCAGGAATGTCACTGCCGGTTGGCGATCCACAGTCGCATCGTTGGCGAGGCAGGCCAGGGCGAGTGATGTTGCAGTGATTCGATAGTGCGGGCTACCTACGGGGCCCCAGGTTCCGTTTGGGTGCCTCGCGGAGGACAGGAAGTCGAGCACGAGCCTCCTAGCTTGTCGAAGCCGGTTACTCATCGCTGATGCGCTCCTGTATTCGCTGGCCCTGCTTTACATCGTTCGCCACCTGCAACCATCGGTCCACGATGTCGGATTCGAAGATGGATCCCAATTGAAGATAGAGTCTGTAGTCGCTGGGGTCAACAGTGTAGACCAGTCCACCATGAGTGACAAAAAAATAGGTGCCGTCTCGGTTTTCGATGCTCGCGTCCTCGATCCTTATCTCTGGATAGCTCGTCCGCAGTGTGCTCACAAGGTCTTGGTAGCGCGATGTCTCCATGGCGAAGCGTAGGGCGTTCTTTTGTCCTTCTTCCATTGGCCAAAACTGGTAGGTGCTCCACCGTTGGATGCCGCGTTCGGCGAGTAGGCAACCCAACGCCAGCATGTCAGCCTCGTTGAACTTTGAAAGTACGGTGTTGATTTTAATCTTTACCGGCTCGGAATGGAGGCGGTCGAGCCAACCCAGGACTACCGCAAAGTGCTTCGGGTCGTCGCGCATCTCGCCGTGGCACTTCGTGGTGCTGCCATCCAGCGGCAGACCGAGGAGGTCAACCCTCTCGTTGAGTATCGAGATGTCCCGGGGGCGCATTGACTTGGCGTTTGTGTCAATCTGGATGAACCTCTCCCCATCGTCCACCTCAGCAAGGAGACGAGGGAGAAACGGATACATAAACGGATCGCCACCGGAAAGCGTAACGGAACGCGGTCCAAGCTCGCGAATGGCGTGGATGACGCGCAACGCCTCCCGCTCGGTGACCTTGGAGTCGTTGAAGGGCACGTAACAGTAGGAACAGGCCATGTTGCACCGGCCGGTAAAGTTAAGGATGACGCGATGAAGCTGTCCACTGGTCATTGGAGTTCAACCTGTGTGAGCGAGCGTATCTTCGAGGCCGGCACCGGTTGCCGCGAATTTCCGCTCGATGGCTATTTCGACGACCTTTTCCTTGGGAGCTCCGAGCACCTCTGCTGCCAGATCCAGTTTCTGGAGAGTTGCCTCGTTGCGGGAGTAGAGCGTGAAGCCGATTGATTCATGACAGTGGCTGGCATCTTTTGATAGTTCTTGCTGTTGATTAGTATAATACAGGTTCCCCTAGTATCTGGTATCTGCGAGTTCGCATCGGTTCTTCAGGGAAGGATTGCTGCGGGTGGGGGATTGGCCGGATCGTCCAGATCCATCGCGCCCTGAGCACCCCACCATGTCGTCTTTTAGCTCATTGAGGCTACCTCCGGCCTCAAGCAAGCACTGCAGTTCCCAGCGAATGGGTGCGCAACATGTTGTTCGCAAACCACAGGAGAACCGTGGTTTTGGCCGCGCACCGGCAGGCGCTGCAGGGCACCGATTGCGAGCGATCGCGTTGACAAAAGCTCGCCTTGATTCGGGAGCCCATCCGGCAGCTTCAAGATTCCGTCTCAGCTGTTCGAGCATCGGAATCAAGTGACCTTGATCGCTCCAAGTCGCTCACCTCGACCCGAGTCACGGATCTGCGTCGCGGTTATCGCACGCCAGCCGCCGGCCGCCAGTTCGTCACTTCGGTGTCTCAAGCTCGCGACGCAAAGTGGCCACCTGTTGCTCGGCCTCCTTCAGGAACTGTCCCCGGATCGTTTGACGGCTCGTCTCCGCCCTTACTTCTTGGCCCATAGTTTGCGGTACGCCCCGGCCAACGGTTTCCATCCCAAAATCCGTTCGCGCAGCTTCCAGGTGGCGCTTTCCTGGAAGTAGGCGATCTCGCCACGCATCCGGTCGCGCTCCGCTTCGGCATTTCCGAGCTTCGACTTGAGCACGTCGGTATCGCGCCAGGAGGGGACGAAGCGGTACAGATAATCGGCGGCCGCACGGCTTTCCGCCAGCAGGTCGCGCGGCCGGCCGTGATGCTCCTCGATCACTTCTCCATAGAGCGCGACCAGATCGTCCGTCGATCGTTCCAGGTCGGCGGTTTCGCGGATGAAACGGCTGACCGCCGCGGCGTCGCCCGGATCGTACCGCTCGATCTCGCCGAGCAGAAGATCCGCATCGAGCCGGCGATTCATCGTGCGAATGCCGAAGTTCTGGCGCCTTAAGGGGGCGACGTTCGCCGCGGTGATCAGCGGGCCGGACCCGGTGGCGTCGCACAGCACCACCGCGGCGCCCACGGCGACCGCTTCGAGCGCGCAACGGGCCTTGGCGAAGATCAGATCGTAGCCGCCGATCACCTGCTCGGGCGCCTGCGCCTCGCGGCCGACGCCGGAACCGATCGCGGCACATTCGATCCCGGCGCGGCGGCAGGCCTCGGCGCAGATTTCGAGATGGGTGCCGGGAGTCGCGTAGTTGCTGAACACCAGCGCGCGCCGGGGTTTGGCCGGCAGCGGAGCGCGCGGCCGGAACCGATCGAGATCGACGCCGTTTTGCAGCACCCGGACCCGTTCCGGCGGAATCCCCTCCTCCTGGACCAGCCGGTCGCGGCAGGTGTCATCGACCGCGACATACGTAAGGATGCGCGGGTGGTGGACGGGGATGGCCTCGAACGAGTTCCAGGCATGGGTGACGTGGATCGCCGGGGTGTCGGGAAAGTGGAGCAGTGCGGTCATCGTCTCGGGGTGGTGGTTGCCGTGGATCAGATCCGGCACCACCGCCATCCGGTCGAGCCGCTCGATCACCGCGACGGTCGCCATCTTGAGCTCGTGGGCGAGATCGCCGCCTTCGGAGGCGTAGACGATCGGCTCGTGGCCGCGGCGGCGCAACGCCCGCGCGAGGTCCATCACGTAGGCCTCGGAACCCGTCCGGCGGTTGAGCGTGCGGAGCGTGAACAGAACCCGGATCGGCTTCATCGGCCGGACGCCCAGCGCGCGAGCGCCGCCGCGATCGGTCCGAGGTGCTCTCGGCCGCGAAGCACCTCGCGGTAATGCCCTTCGGCCACCCGCCGCTCGCCGTGACGCTCGAAGAACGGCTTTTCTTCGTAGAGGTCCGCGATCGGCAAAGAAGTTGCCGGCGAGAGATGCTCGTGGCGAAACGCCATCGGCCCGAAGCGCGCGAGCGCCGCCTCGACCTCGCCGGCCATCTCCGGATAGGCCCTCGCCGCAGCGAGCTTCCTGGCGAACGCCTCGTCGTCCAAATCGAGCGAAGAGGGATCGGGAGGGTTTTGCTCATCGCCGCCGGCCGGATGCTCTTCGAGCGGGAACTGCAGGTTCAGCAACGGCCGGCCTTCGTGGGCGAGCCGCGCCGCCGCGGCGTCGATCAGCAGCCGGCAGACATCGTGGCCGGGATTGAACCCTTCGAGCGCATCGCCCGCGACGGTCTCGACTCCGGCGTCGCGGAGCGCACGGCCCAGCTCGGCGGCGAGCGCCAGGAAGATTTCGATTTCGCCGCCGAGGAGGGCAGAATAGAGGTCCCGGTCGGAAAATCGGCCGTAGATCGAGCCGGGCGTGGCGCCGGCCGCCGCGAGCAGCCGAGTCGTCGATGCGAGCCTCGGATCTCCGCGTCCCGAGCCGTCGGTGAGCACGAAGACGATCGGCCGCGTCTTCTCCAGCCAGCCGTGCACGCGCAGCTCATGGCCGGGATGAGCGACCACCAGAGCCGTAGGATGTCGAGGGGGAACCACGGTTTCCAAGATGGCGGGACTCTAGCAGTCCGGGCGGCTGCCGAGACCTACCCAATAGTTCGACCCCTTCCGCCGCGCTGCGGCATTCCGGTCGTACCCGTGGTATACATTCGCCTCGAACCGATCTGGAGGTCCCATGTCCGCCGAGCCGATCGTCTCCCCCCCGTTGCCGCCCTCGCCTCCCTCTCCGCTGCCGCCGCCGAACGACGCTTCGGTGCGCGAAGAGATCTCCGAGCGCGCGGACACGGTGTGGACCGGCTCGGCCCGCCGCCCCGCCGTCACCGCGGTCGGCCGCGCGGCGCTGCGCGGCGCGCACGGCCGGGTGGCCTTGGTCGATGGCTGCCGCACCCCGTTCGCCAAGGCGGGCACCGACTTGGCCAACATGGACGTGGTCGACCTCGCGAGCGCCGCCGCCGGCGAACTGATCGCGCGCACCGGGATCGACCCGACCGAAATCGACCTCTCGGTGTTCGGTTGCGTGATTCCGGCGCTCCATGCCCCGAACCTCGGGCGCGAGGTGGTGTTCCGCCTGTCGCTGCCGCACGACGTCGTGGGGACCACGGTCAACTTGGCGTGCGCCTCGTCGAACCGGGCGATGACGTTCGGCGCCGAAGCGATCCTCGCGGGCGAAGCCGAGGCGGTGCTCGCGGGCGGCGCGGAATCGCTGTCGAACGTGCCGATCCTGTTCTCGAAAAACGCCTCGCGGATGTTCATGGCGCTTTCCAAGGCGAAGACGCTGCCGCAGAAGCTGGCGGCGATCGCCAAGCTTCGGCCGGCGGATCTGGCGCCGGTGGCGCCCGCGATCGCCGAATACACGACCGGCCAGACGATGGGCGAATCGGCCGAGAAGATGGCGAAGGAGAACGCGATCTCCCGCCGCGCCCAGGACGAGATCGCCTTGATGTCGCATCACCGGGCGGCGGCCGCCATCGCCGACGGCCGGTTCGCCGAGCAGATCGCGACGGTCTTTCCGCCCCCCGGCTACGACCGGCCGGTGGGGAAAGACAACGGCGTCCGCGCCGAGACCTCCATGGAAGCGCTCGCCAACCTGAAGCCGGTGTTCGACCGCCGCTACGGCACGCTCACCGCGGGCAATTCGAGCCCGTTGACGGACGGCGGTTCGGCCGTCCTCTTGATGTCCGAGGACAAGGCGAAAGCGCTCGGCTACCGGCCGCTCGGCTATCTGCGCAGCTACGCTTTCGCCGCGGTCGATCCGGCCAATCAGCTGCTCCAGGGGCCGGCCTATGCGGCGCCCGCGGCGCTCGACGCGGCGGGGGTGACGCTCGCCGATCTCGACTTGGTCGAAATGCACGAGGCGTTCGCGGCGCAAATCCTGTCGAACCTCAAAGGCTTCGCGTCGGCCAAGTTCGCGCGCGAAGAGTTGGGCCGCAGCGCGCCGCTCGGGGTCGTCGATCTGGATAAGTTCAACGTCACCGGCGGCTCGCTCTCGATCGGCCATCCGTTCGGCGCGACCGGCGCCCGGGCCGCCACCCAGCTGCTTTGCGAGCTGCGGCGAAGGAACGCCAACCTCGGTCTGCTGACCGTCTGCGCGGCCGGCGGAACCGGCTTCGCGATGGTCTTCGAGCGGGAGTAACGGAGGGCTTCCTTCGATGACCGAACCGCTCGCGCCCGCTGGGGACGCCGAAGCCTCCGGCGTATTCGAAGCCATTCCGGCTTCCGAAGTGAGCGGGGTTACCGCGCCGCTCGCGGGGATGCTGGTCGCCGATTTTTCCCGCCATCTCCCCGGTCCGCTCGTCGCCCGCCTGCTCGCCGATCTCGGCGCCCGCGTGGTGAAGGTCGAAGAGCCGAGCGCGGGAGACCCGGTGCGCGGCGCGCCGCCGACCTCCAAAGGCACCAGCGCTCTGGCGGCGATTCTGCTCGCCGGGGTGGAAAGCGTGGCGCTCGATTTGAAGCAGCCGTCCGGCCGCGACGTTGCGGATCGACTGATCGCCCGCGCCGACGTGCTGCTCGAAACTTTTCGCCCCGGCACGTTCGCCCGCCTCGGCTGGACCCGCGAGGAGCTGCAACGACGTTTCCCCCGGCTGATCGTCTGCAGCCTCTCCGGCTGGGGCCAGGACGGCCCGGCCGCCCCGCGCGCGGGGCACGACCTCACCTACCAGGCGGCGGCCGGCCTGCTCGCGCCGATCGTTTCCGCGTCCGTCGGCACACAGGCCCTTCCGTCGGCGCCGATCTCCGATCTCTCCGGCGCCTGGAGCGCGGTCTCGGCGATCCTCGCCGCCCTGTTCGAGCGCGAGCGCACCGGTCGGGGCACCGCGATCGATGTCTCGCTGTTCGACGCCGCCCTTCACTCCAACTTGATCGGCTGGGCCGCGGAGGCAGGCGGCGCCAAAGCGGTCGGGCAACCGCTCGCGCTCACCGGCGACCTGCCTTGCTATGCCACCTACGAGACGGCCGACAGGAGAAAGGTGGCGCTGGCGTTCCTGGAGCCCCATTTCTGGCACCGCTTCTGCCGTGCCGTCGAGCGCCCCGACCTGGTCGGCAACCATCTCGACCGCGGGGCCGGTCTGCGCCGCAAGCTCGAACGCCTGATGCGCCAGCGCACCCGCACGCAATGGGAGGAGCTGTTCGTCGCCCACGATCTCCCCGCCGGTCCGGTCCTCACCGCGGCCGAGGCGCGAGCCAGCGCTCAAGCCCAGGCGCGCGGGGTGGTGCAAAGCGGCGCGGACGGCCTGCCGCGCCTCGCCTTCCCCGCCCGCTTCGACGGCCACCGCCCCGCCGCGGCCGAACGTCTCCCCGTGCTCGGGGCGGCGACCGAAGACCTGCTCGAAGAGCTCGGCGCCCCCGAAGCCCGCCAATCCCGCTGGCGCCGCCGGAAAGCGGGTGTGGGAGCGCGTTGGAATTGGAAACGGCTGCTGCGGCGGCTGGTGCCGTAGGCGGGAGAGCTTTTAACGGCCTGAAGGGCCGTGTTCCATCAGCCCAGGCCAACGGCCTGGGTCGCCTGCGGCTGTGCTTGCTGGATTGCCTGCTCTTGCGGCGGTGGTGGAGGTATTTCCACCGCCTCCACCCCGTCGCGCCCGATCGCCAAAAGCGTCATGTCGTCCATCAGCGGCTCGTCCGTGACGTGATCGGCGAAGGCGCGCGAGATCCGTTCGTGGACGACCGCCGCCGGTCCGCCGAGCTGGACCAGGGCGTTCAGGCGGTCGTAGCCGAAGGTGAAGCCGCTCTCGGTCGTCGCCTCGGGAAGACCATCGGTATAGAGGATCAGCAGATCTCCGGGTTCGAGGGTCGTTTCGCCGGTCGGAGGGATCAATATCTCGGCTGCGCCGAGCGGCAAGCCGCCCACGCCGATCTCCTCGACCGTTCCGTCGGCCCGCCGGAGCAGCGGGAAGGGATGCCCCGCCGAGACCCAACTTAGACGGCCGGTCGCCGGATCGAGCAGGGCATAGAAGAGGGTGAGAAACGAGTGCCGCCGCCGCTTCCTGCGCAACGCGCGATGGATCAACGCGGCGACGGCGGCAGGGGAGGGGTCGATGTCCTGGGCCGTTCCGATCGTCGCATGGGCGATCGCCATCACCATCCCCGCGGCCATGCCGTGGCCGGTAGCGTCGCAGACCATCAGGGCGATCCGGCCGTCGGGCAATCGACAGACGTCATAGGCGTCGCCCCCCACTTCGCGCGCCGTCCGGTAGGAATGGGCGAAGCGGTAGCCCGGCAAAGGAGGAATCTCGCGCGGCAGTAGGCTCGCCTGAAGCTCGCGCGCCACCTCCAGCTCGTCGCGCACCTCCATCCGATCGACCAACTCCAGGGCGACCAGCAGGCACAAGCCGGCGATCGCGATGAAGAACGAGATCCCCCCGAAATCCACCTTCACGGTCTTGCCGCCGAGGTGGAACTGAAAGTTGATCAACGTGAGGAACGCCGAGCCGAGCGACGCCGCGAACAGGAACCGACGGGCGGGGGTCAGCTTGTACGACAACCCAAGGAACGCGAGCCGCAGACCCTCGACGAACCGATGGCCGGGGTCGTGCGATCGGTCGGCCGGCCGGCGTTCGCGGGTCAGCACCTCGAACGCACGGGTGGCATCGCGCGAGAAGAGCCGCCGCAGTTCGCGCCCGCTCATGCCGGCCGTGTATTCGCGCAGGAATCCCTCCGCCTCGGCAAACGCCGGACGCGAGGGCTTCTTTTCGCGCACCTTCTTCGCGCGCCGGATCGCTTTGGCCATGACCAATGATCCTACGCTCGGAGGAGGGTTAGGGTTGCGGGGGCAGGGTGTACGCTCGGACGACTCGGCAAAGGACCTAAAGGACTGCAAGGACTTCAAGGACACTCTCCTTCAGGGCTTTTTCTTGTCCTTGCTGTCCTTGGAGTCCTTTAGGTCCCTTTTTTCGAAGCTCAGGCTCTACCGTTGCAGCAGACTCGCCAGCTCGTCAGGGTGGGGACTCCGTACCCTCGCCTCATCCAGGGTCACCACCTGGCCCCTGACCAGGCCGGCGAGCGATTCCTCGAAGGAGACCATGCCGTGGGCCTTGCCGAGGGTGATCTCGGTGTAGAGCTTCTGCAGGCTCTGGCTGCGAATGTGATGGCGGACCGGGTAGGTCGCCATCAGGATCTCGACCGCGGGGACCCGGCCGGCTCCGTCGGCGCGGGGGAGGAGCTGCTGGCAGACCACGGCGTGGAGCGAGAGCGCCAGCTGGTGGCGGATCTGTCCCTGCTGGCTGGGCGGAAAGACGTCGACGATCCGGTGGATCGCCTGGACCACGTCGGTCGAATGGAGCGTCGAGAGGATCAGATGTCCGGTCTCCGCCGCGGTGAGCGCGGTGGCGACGGTCTCAAGGTCGCGCATCTCTCCGACCAGAATGACGTCCGGATCCTGGCGCAGAGCCGCCCGCAGGGCCGCGGCGAACGACGGCGTGTCGGCGCCCAGCTCGACCTGCTCGATGATCGAACGGCCGGTCGGATGCTCGTACTCGATCGGGTCTTCGATCGTGATCACGTGGCAGGGCCGGGTGCGCTCGATCTCGCCGACCAGCGCCGCGAGGGTCGAGGACTTGCCCGAACCGGTCGGTCCCGCGAGCAGGACCAGCCCGCGCGTCGGCTGGATCAGGCGACCGAGCGCGGCGGGCAGGTTCAGGCTCGCGAGCGTCGGAATGGCTGTCGGCAACGCCCGAATCGCGGCGGCGAGGCCGCCGCGCTGGCGATGGACGTTCACCCGAAAGCGGAAGCCCGCGCTGCCGCCGCTCGCGAGGCGCAACGAGAAATCGGCCGAGCCCTCGGTTTCGAGCTGATGGCGAATGCGCTCGCTCGAATAGGCCGCAAACAGCGAGCGGATCTCGGCGTCGTCGAGCGCGGCGCGTTCCGCGGCGAGCAGGCGGCCATCAACCCGGAAGACCGGCGGCCGCTCGGCGACCAGCAGCAGGTCGCTCGCGCCGCGGCGGGTCATCTCGGAAAGCAGCCCTTCGAGCGGCTCGCCTTCATCGACCCGCGACAAGCGGGCCGGCACGAGCCGCGGGGCGGTGGGGGACGGTGCCGCGAGGGGCTTCGGTTGTCCCTGATTCAGTTGCTCGACCAGCCGGTCGAGGTCGGGATCGCGCAGGAGCTCGGACATGGGCGTAACGAAAGGGCTCGGTTCTCCGCCAAAAGGTTCCTAGAGCATACGGGGGGCGTCGGCGAAGCGTCGCACGAGCTTATCGCCGGAATCGTATAAGATATCGCCAACTGGCGGATGCTCTTGGGAAGCCGCAAACGTTGCATTCATGAGCGTTAACACGCTCTCTCGCGAAAAAGGAGTATCAAATGCGCAACAGAACGCACCTTCGGCGTACCACGTTCGCCCTGACGGCGGTCGTGGCGTTCTCGGTGGCCGCCTCTGCGTCCGCCGCCGTCAACGCGGTCGGCAAGGAAAACACCGAAAAGGCCAGCGCCTTGACGTACTGGACCCCCGAGAGGATCCTCTCCGCCCGGCCGCTGCCGGTGCCGAAGGTCTCGGCGGATACGGCCGCCAACTTCGCCCGCGACAACGAAGGCGTCGCGGCCGAAGCCCACGGCACCCCCGCCGGAGCCGATGGCGCCGCGCCGAAGGGCAGGCTCGCCGCCTCGCTCGCGACCCGGCTGTTCACTCCGGAGGACGCGGAGCTGGCCGCAGCCAGGCAGGCGCTCGAAGACTACGATGCGATCGAAGGCGACAACGCCGGCACGCTCAACGCGCAATTCTCCAGCACCCGCGTGTTCCCCGACTCCGCGACGACCGCCTATCCCTACCTCACGGTGGGCAAACTGTTCTTCACCATCCAGGGCCAGGGCAACTTCATCTGCTCGGGCAGCGTGATCCGGAGGCGCGTGATCCTCACCGCCGGCCATTGCGTTCACAACGGCAACGGCTCGGTGAGCGGCTACTACACCAACTTCATGTTCGTTCCGGCCTATCGCAGCGGAAACGCTCCGGCCGGCACCTGGGACTGGCAGTACGTCAACACCACCGCGACTTGGTTCTCGGGCGGCGCCACGTTCCCGAACGCGGCCGACTACGCGATGATCGAGCCGCGCGACATCGGCTCCAACGTCATCGGCAACGTGACCGGCTTTCTCGGCTACCAGACGCTGAAGCTGTCCCCCAACCATGCCCACCTTCTCGGCTATCCGGCGAACCTCGACAGCGGCGAGCGGATGCACGAAGTGACCTCGCAGAGCTTTCGCAAGACCACCCCGAATGCCGTGGAGTACGGTTC
>DATMZU010000315.1:0-5869 GCA_035607435.1 Thermoanaerobaculia bacterium
TGGCCAGCACGGAGTGTCCGCCCAGCTCGAAGAAGTTGCCCCGAATGCCCACCTGCGGAATGCCGAGGAGGTCGGAGTAGATGCCGCACAGGGCTTCCTCGGCGGGCGTTCTCGGCGCGACGAATTCGCCGCCCATCGGGCCGCCGGCCTGGCCGGGATTGGGCAGCGCGCGGCGGTCCACCTTGCCCGAGAGGGTGCGCGGCAGCGCCGGGAGAGCGACAAAGGCCGAGGGGACCGCCGAGTCCGGGAGTTTCGCGCGTACCGCCTCGGCCAGAGCCGCCGGATCGAGCTCTCCCCGCGGCACCACGTAGGCGCACAGGAACTTGTTGCCCTGGGTATCGACGCGATCGACCACCGCCACGTCCGCCACGCTCTCCTGGCCGCGCAGCAGGTCCTCGATCGGGGCGATCTCCACCCGCACGCCGCGCACCTTGACCTGGGTGTCGCGCCGCCCGACGTATTCGAGCGTGCCGTCCTCTTGCAGACGCCCGAGGTCGCCGGTTTTGTAGACGATGTCGTCGGCGCGGTCGCTGAACGGGTTCTGGACGAAGGAGAGGGCGGTGAGATCCGGCCGATTCAGGTAGCCGAGCGAGCGATACTGCGTCCGGATGTAGATCTCTCCGAGCTTGCCCGGCGGGCAGGGCTTTTCTTTTTCATCGACCACGACGACGCGGGCGCCGGGCATCGGCCGGCCGATCGGTACCGTGCGGGCGTTGGCGTCCTCCGGACGAACGATATGGAACAGCTTGACCATGGTGGTCTCGCTCGGCCCGTAGAGGTTGACCAGCCCGATCCGCTCCGCGAACAGGTCTTGCCAGCGCCGCACGTCGGAAGGGAGCAGGGGCTCGCCCGCGAGCAGCACCCAGCGCAGCGCCGGGAAGCTCTCCGGCGTCAGTTCCTGCCCCTGGATCAGGCGGAAGAGAGAAGGGGTGCAGTGCAGCAGCTCGATCTTTTGACTCTCGATCCATGCCGACAGCCGGTTGCCCTCGAACAGGGTGTCGCGGCCGGCCGGCGCGCAGACGGTGCCGCCCGCGGCGAGCGGCGTGAAGGCGTCGCGCAGGAAAGCGTCGAAGGCGGGGGAGGTGAGCTGGCTCACCCGGGTTCCCTCCACGACGCCGAACGTCTCGATCTCCCAGCGGATGAAGTGATCGATCCCCTGCAACCGCCCCATGATCCCCTTGGGCCGGCCGGTCGATCCGGAGGTGAAATAGACGTAGCTGATCCGGTCCGGGTCGCCGCCTTCGGCCGGGGGGGCCAGGCGGAGGCTCTCGTCGCCGTCGCGGACCCAACTCTCGTCGATCGAGAGGGCGGTGGCCGAGAATCCGTGCTCGCGCTGCAAATTGTCGAGGGTCCCTGTCAGTTCCTCGCTCACCAGCCAATAGCGGGGGCCGGCCTCGGCGAGCACCGAAGGCAGTGTCGCCGCCGGGAACTGGAGATCGATCGGAACGAAGGCGCAGCCCGCGTCGAGGACCGCGAGCATCGAGGCGATCACGTCGGCGGTGCGGTTCGCCAGAATGGCGACGAGTGCGCCGCGCTCGACACCGGCGTCGCGCAGGCTCCGGGAGAGCTTGGCCGCCTGGCTTTCGAGCCGGCGGTAGGACACCCGGTGCCCCTCCCACTCGATCGCCTTTCGATCGGGGAAGCGCTCGGCCGCCCGCCGGAACATCTCTTGAACAGGAACGTGCATCTCTCTTACGTCTCCTCTAACTTCAGCTCAAGTCGGGAACCTCGAAGGTTTCGAGGAGCAGGTTGAACGTGAGAACGATCAGCAACAGGTCGGTGTCCAGGTGCGGATGCAGCCGGAAGCCGGGTTGCGCGTAGGTTGCCTTCAGGCGCTCGATCAGGTCGGCATCGAAAAAGCCCTGACGTTGGATGCGCTCCATCGACAGCAGGTCTTCTACCCAGGGCACCCGGCGCTGGAGCAGGAAGGGGCTTCCCGGGGCGCGGAAGCCGAATTTCTCCCGCGCCACGATCTGTTGCGGAATGACCCCTTCCGCCATCCGCCGCACGACATATTTGGCGGTGAGGTCTCGCACCTTGAAGTTCGGCGGCATGCGGCGGGCCAGATCGACGATGTCGAGATCGAGAAACGGGTAGCGCCCTTCCACCGAATGGGCCATGACCATGCGGTCGCCGTGCTCGCCGAGCAGGTGGTCCGCCAGCCGCAGCTTGAAGTCGAGGTAGGAGCGCTGATGCAGGGGATGGCGGCCCCGGAGGCGCTCCCGATCGACCAGCGGATGAGCCATGCAATCCAGATCCTCCATCCGTTCGCGAACCGCGGGGGAATAGAGGGCCGCCTTGGTCTCCCGGAAAGCGATCTGATCCTTTTCGTAGAACAGGCGGCGATCCCCGAAGACGCGTTCGCGCAGCTCCTCTTCGAGCGCGGTCTCCACGTCCAGCGGGTCCTCGTCCCGTTCGCCCAGACTGTCGAACCGGTAGCCGGGATAACCGCCGAAGATCTCGTCGGCCCCTTCGCCGCCGAGGATGACGGGGATGCCCGCCTCGCGCGCCGCCGCGGCCAGGGCGAGCGAACAGGTGTTGTAGGTCTCTTTGACCGGGCACTCGCCGTGCAGCACCATGGCGTGCAGCCGCTCGATCATGTCGTCGCTGCTGAAGCGGATCTCGTGGTGCTCGCAGCCGAGGTGCCGGACCATCAGCCGCTGATATCGCCCCTCGTCGATTTCGCCGTCGTCGAAGGTGATCGAGAACGAATGGCGAGGGGTGCCGTTGGACAGGCGGATCGCGGCGTCCGAAACCAAAGAGGAGTCCATCCCCCCGGACAGGAACAGACCCACCGGCACGTCGGCCTGAAGGCGGCGCCGCACGCTGCGGTCGAAACGTTCCCGCAGGTCCTCCACCCACTCCTGCTCGGAGCGGACCGGCATCGCCTCTCCCTCCAGCGGGTAGTCGAGGTCCCAGTACTGATGCGTCGCGACCTCCCCATCGGCGGCGATCAGGAGGTGGCCCGGCGGCAGGCTGTCGATCCCGTCGAACAGGGTCCGCGGGCTGACCAGCCCGGGGAGCGAAAGAATCTGATCGAGCCCCACCATGTCGATCCGCCGCGGCGCCTCGGGGTGCTTCAGGATGCCTTTGATCTCCGACGCGAAGAGCAGCAGTCCGCCGGACTCGCAGACGTAGAGCGGGTTGACCCCGAAGGGGTCGCGGGCAAGCAGCAGGCGCTCCGCGCGCCGGTCGTAGAGGGCGAAGGCGAACTGCCCGTTCAGATGCTCGACGAGCGCGGCGCCGTACTCCTCGTACAGGTGAACCAGGACCTCGACGTCGGTGCGGGTGCTGAAGCGGTGCCCGCGTGCGATCAGATCGGCGCGCAGCTCCAGGTAGTTGAAGATCTCGCCGTTGCAAACCATCACCACCGTGCCGTCCTCGTTGGCGATCGGCTGGTCCCCGGTTTCGAGGTCGATGATCTTCAAGCGCCGGATGCCGAGCGCGACGTTCGGCTCGAAATGGAAACCGGACGAGTCCGGGCCGCGATGCACCAGCGCCTCGGTCATCGCCGCCACGACGGACCGGTCGATGCGCCCGGCGCCGCGCAGATCGAGACATCCGGCGATCCCGCACATGGCTAGGCCTCCCCCGGGACGAAGAACGTGAGCGCAAAGGCCATCAAAAGTCCTCGCTGAAGGCGCTCGCGAGCTGCCGGATTTCGGGCTCGGCCGTCAAGGGGATTTCGGAGAGCGGGAGGTCGGGATCTTCGGCAACGCTACCGAGCAGCGACAGGAAGTGCTCCGCCATGCGCGCCATGGCCGCCGGTTCGAACAGGTCCGTGTCATAGAACAGGGCGCCGCTCAACCCCGCCGGCCCTTCGGAGAGGATCAAGCTGAGCTCGAAGTTTGCCGTCGTGGCCGCCATTTCGACCGGCGCGACGTTCAATTCGCCCCCTTCCAACGCCGGCACCGGGAAGTTCTGCAGCACGAACATGACCTGGAAGAGCGGCGCGAAAACCGCCTGCCGCTGCGGCTGCACGGCCTCCAGGACCTTCTCGAAGGGAACCTCCTGGTGGCCGAAGGCGTCCAGGGTCGAGTTGCGTACCCGCCGCACCAGCTCGCGGAAGCCCGGATCGCCGGACAGGTCGTTGCGCAAGACGAGGTTGTTGAGGAAGGAGCCGATCAGACCTTCGGTCTCGCCGCGGTCGCGGTTGGCGACGTTGGTGCCGACGAGCAGATCCTCCTGGCCGCTGTACAGGTGGAGAAGGGCGTTCCAGCCGGCGAGCAAGGTCATGAACAGCGTTGCCCCTTCGCTTCGGCTGAGCTTTTCGAGCGACCGCCGGAGGTCGGCGGGCAGGGTCACCGGGCAGGCCGCGCCGCGAAAGCCCGGGGTATCCGGCCGGTCGTGGCGCCGCTGCGGCAGATCCAGCTCGGGCAGCGGGCCGGCGAGGTAGTCCCGCCACCAGGCGAGTTGGGCTTCCAGCCGCTCGCCGCTCAGCCAGCCGCGCTGCCAGAGGGCGAAATCGGCGTACTGGATCACCGGTTCGGGCAGAGCGAGGCGGCTTGCCGCCGCATCCGCGGCGAAGGCGGCGTAGAGCACGCTCACCTCGCGGGTCAGCAGACCGAGCGACCAGCCGTCCCCGGCGATGTGGTGCAGGGTGAACAGGGCGACGTGGTCCTCCCGCGACAGGCGCACCAGCTGGGTGCGGAGGGGCCAGTCGCGGGTGAGATCGAACGGCAGCGACCTCTCCCTTTCCGCCAGCCGGAGCAGCTCGCGCTCCCGCGAACCGTCCGGGAGCCCGCCGAGGTCGAGCAGCGGCAAGGCGAGCGGCACCGCCGGATCGACCACCTGAAACGGCCCGAACCCTTGGTCCTCAAAGCGGGTTCGCAGCACCTCTTGACGGCGCACGGTCTCGTTGAGGCCGGCGGCGAAAGCGCCGGGCCTCAGGGTACCGGTCAGCCGCACCGCGCCGCCCAAGTGGAACGCCGAGCTTTCCGGCTCCAGAAGGTAGAGGAACCAGAGGCGCTCTTGAGCGAACGACAACGGCACGGACCCCTCGCGCGGCATCGGCACCAGAGGCGGAGCGGGCGCCTGGGTGCCGCTCTGCCGCACCGCTTCGATCCGCGCGGCGAGATCCGCGAGCCTGGGGGCGGCGAACAGCTCGCGCAGCGGCATCTCGATGCCGAGGGCGGTGCGCAGGCGCGAGATCACCCGCGCCGCCAGCAGCGAGTGCCCGCCCAGCTCGAAGAAGTGGCCGTCGCGGCCCACCTGTTCGCGGCCGAGGAGATCGGCCCAGATGCCGGCGAGGATCTGTTCGACCGTCGTCTGCGGCGCCCGATAGCTCTCTTCGGCGTTCTGCGCCTCCGGAGGCGCCAGGGCTTGCCGGTCCACTTTGCCGTTGGGTGTGAGGGGCAGCGCCGCGACCGCCACGAAGGCGGACGGCACCAGGAAGCCGGGCAGCCGCTCGCCGAGGAGCCGGCGCAGCTCCTCCGGCGCGAGGTCGCCGGCCACGTAGGCGACCAGCCGATCTCCCCGGGTCACAACGGCCGCCTCGCGGACGCCTGGAAGGGCGGCCAGGGCGGCTTCGACTTCGCCCGGCTCGATGCGGAAGCCGCGGATCTTCACCTGATGGTCGAGCCGGCCGAGCAGGTCGATCTCGCCATCGGGCAGGTAGCGGGCCAGATCGCCGGTGCGATACATGCGCGCTCCAGAGGCATTGTTGAACGGAAGCGGAATGAATCGCTCGGCGGTCAGATCCGGCCGGTTGAGGTAGCCGCGCGCCACCCCCGCGCCGGCGATGTAGAGTTCCCCTGTCACTCCGATCGGCACAGGTTGCATCCGTGCGTTCAGGATATAGATTTGGGTATTCGCGATTGGTCGGCCAATAGTCACAACCTGCTGCCCTGGAGGAATGCCCATGACAGCC
>DATMZU010000327.1:0-4637 GCA_035607435.1 Thermoanaerobaculia bacterium
CGAACCTCGGCTTCTTCACCGATCCGGCGACCTTCACTCTCACCTATCGAGTCCCCGCGGGCAACGAGATCATTTCGGTCGGCAACCCGGCGGAGACGCGGACAGAAGGGAAACAGACGGTCTCGATCTGGAAGGCGGAGACGCCGATCCAGGTCGCCGGGTTCAACTACGGCAAGTTCAAGAAGCACGAGAAGAAGGATGAGATCTCCGGGATCGAAGTCGAGGTCTGGACCAATCCGGGGACCCCGGACATCGTCCGGGAGATCAACGAGATCTTGAGCAGCGGGGGCGTCGGCGGGGTGCAAACCACCATCTGGGGAGACGACGCCGGTCTGGCGCCGACCCTGGGCAAAGTGAACACCGACAAGCTGGCCGAATCCGCGCTCGCCGACGGCATCAACTCCGCCCGGCTGTTCTCCACCTATTTCGGCCCGATCCCGGCGAGCCGGGTGGCGATCACCCAGCAGTCGCAGTGGACCTTCGGCCAGTCGTGGCCGGCGCTCATCTACATGCCGTTCATCAGCTTCCTGGACGGCACCCAGCGCCAGCGCGTGGGGCTCGGAGGCGCCAAGGATTTCGTCGAGTCCGTCGGCTACCACGAGTTCGCCCACCAGTGGTGGGGCCACCTGCTCGGCTGGGAGAGCTATCGCGACCAGTGGCTGTCGGAAGGGTTCGCGGAGTTCTCCGCGGCGCTGGCGCTCCAGCACACGGCCGGATGGGGCGCTTACGACAAGTTCTGGCGCGAGGCGAAGAAGCGAATCGTCGAAAAGACCCCCGGCAACGCGTTCGCGCCCTGGGAGGCCGGTGCCATCACCGAAGGCTACCGCTCCGGCTCGTCGCGCGCTCCCTCCGCGCCTTTTGCCTTGATATACGAGAAGGGGGGCTACGTCCTCCACATGTTACGCATGGCGATGTACGACGGCCGCTCGAAAGATCCGGACGCGCAGTTCATCGCGATGATGAAGGATTTCACCTCGACCTACGCGGGCAAGAACCCCTCGACCGCGGACTTCGCCGCGATCGTCGAAAAGCACATGACGGGCTCGTTGAACGCCACCCAGGACGGCAAGATCGCCTGGTTCTTCAACCAATGGGTCTACGGCACCGAGATCCCCAAGCTGACCTCGGATCTGAAGATCGAAGGCGCGGCCGAAGGCGGTTTCCGGATTCACGGCACGATCACTCAAGCGGAGGTGGGGCCGGAGTTCCGCACCCTCGTGCCGATCTACCTGGAGCTGGACAAAGGGCAATTCGTCCAAGCCGGCTTGCTGGCCATGGTCGGCTCGGCGTCCAAGCCGGTCGACGTGGTGCTCAAACCGCCGAAGAAACCCCGCCGCGCGTTCGTCAACGCGCGGGGGGAGGTGCTGGCTCGGGATTAATCAGCCGCCCGGCGGGGATGCGGGCCGGGCCTACGGGGCGATGTAGCCTTCGAAGATCGCGTCCCAGTTGAGGGAAGAGCTCGCCGGCTGCGCCGAATTGAACGAGTAGGCGTAGATCTGCCAGTCGGCGTCCGGGTCCGGGATGTTCCAGATCGAGACCCAGCCCGAGTCGGAGGCGCCGATGACGTCGATCAGGTTCACCACGTGGTCGAAGCGGAACGTCAGATCCGCCACCAGGGTGCCGTCCTCGCGATAGCGCTTGTACGGATAGGTTTCGGGGCAGGTGCCGAGCGCTTGGCAGCGGGCCGACGGTCCCCCCGTCAGGTGGGTGTTCCAAGTGAAGACGACCAGGCGGGTCTTGCCCGCGAGCGGCGTCGATCCGAACTGGCGCAGTTGGATCCGGTCGATCAGGTTGTCGGGATTGCCGGTGCACGGAGTGGTGCCCTTGACCAGCTGGTCGGCGCACAGGCGCGACGAGGCGTCGATCTCCTCGCGCCGGCCGAAGTTGTAGAAGTCCCGCAGGAGCGGATCGACCGCCGCCGGCACCACTTCGAGCGGCACCATGTCGATGCCGTTGGCCGAGCCTTGAGACAGCCGGGTGTAGTAGATGTAGCCTTCGAGGAAGTTGACGAAGAGGAACGGAAAGGCGTCCTGCCGGGGATTGAGGCTGGTGGCCGCCGAGACGCCGTCGATGGTGATGAAGCCGTGGTAGAAGGCGCCGTCCGTGAGCTGCGTCTTGGTGGCCGGGGAAGCACCGGAGATCAGATCGCGCATCGCGGCGCTCCAGCTCTGCGTCGGTCCCAAGGTGATGTTGCCTTGGAGGGTGGTCGCGATCCCGTCGATGTCCCAAACGTGGTAATGGATGATCCGCGACGTGCTGCTCTGGTTGACCACCGCGAGCAGGGTGTCGTGCGGGTTCGCCGCAACGTCGATCCCGGTCTCGAAATACGGCACGATCAGCGAGGCGGCGGGTACGTGATCGGGAGTCCCGGGAATCGCGAGAAGCGCCGCGGGAACGGCGAGGACGGAGAGGAAGAGGGTAAGAAGGAGTGGGAGCTTGCGCATGGAGTATTTTTCTCCTTTCGGGGAGGGAGATCCGGGATTGCCGCGCAACGGCAGGGGCACCAGGAAACCTTTGCCGGCACAAGCGGGCCGGAGGCGTCCTCCTGCCTGCCGGAGCAAGGGTGATGCCGTGCTTTTTATCGGATATGCCGATACAGCCGAGCCAGCCGCTCGGGCGAAACGCCGAGCGCGATGCCGGGGCTCTACCGGATGTGTCGGTAGAGCCGCGCCAACCGCTCGGGCGAAACGCCGAGCGCGAACAGCAGCCAGATCAGCCAGTTGGTGGCGATCGTCTTGGTGATTCCGCCTTCGACGAAGCGTCGGGCGGCGGTGACCGCCGGTCCGGGGAGCAGCTCCAGACCGTGGGCGCGGTGTAAGCGACCCGCGAAATCGAGGTCTTCGAGGATCGGCCAGTCGCGATAGCCGCTTAAGCTTTCGAAGATCTCGCGGCGGACGAACTGCGCCTGATCGCCGAGCGGGCGCTGGCTGAGGCGGGTGCGCAGGTTGACGATCCGGTTGCCGAGTCGGAACAGCGGCCGGTCGGCGTCGAAGCGGACGTAGAACGCCCCGCCCGCGGCGCCGTTTTCGATCGCCCGGCGAATGGCGTCGCCGCTGCCCGGGGGGAGCACCGTATCGGCATGGAGGAAGAGCAGAATGTCGGCGTCGATCGCCGCCGCGGCGCCTCGGTTGAGCTGGATGCCGCGGCCGGGCGGGCCTTCAACGATCGTGGCGCCCATCTCGCGCGCGATGTCGAGCGTCGCGTCGGTGCTGCCGCCATCCGAGATGATCAACTGATCGGCTTCGGCGTTCGCTCGGGCCAGGTAGGCGCGGAGCGCGCGCTCCTCGTTGAGGGTGGGGACGACGATTGCGAGACGCATGGGAGATATCGGACGGCATGGGATGTTAGCATGCGCGGCGCGCGCCTCAAGCGGCGCAACTTGTTGATCCTACGAACCGAACTCGGAGCCACGCCAATGGGCTCGACCCCGTTTTCCCACCTCGATGACGAAGGCGCCGCCCGCATGGTGGACGTCTCGGCCAAGGCCGTCACCCGCCGCGTGGCCGAAGCGTCGTGCCGCGTGGTCCTTTCACCCGACACCGTCCGCGAGCTGTCCCGCCTGCCGAAGGGGGACGCCCTTGCGGTGGCCCGGCTCGCGGGCATCCAAGCCGCGAAGCGCACCGCCGAGCTGATCCCGCTCGCGCACCCGCTGCCGCTCGATCAGGTGGAGATCGAGATCCGTACGATCGAGACCGGGGTCGAGATCAGGAGCCGGGTGGTGACGACCGCCCGCACGGGCGCCGAAATGGAGGCGCTCACCGCCTGCGCGGTGGCGGCGCTCGCGCTCTACGACATGGTGAAATCGGTCGAGAAAGGCGCGGTGGTCACGGATCTCCGGCTGGAGGCAAAAAGCGGCGGCAAGAGCGGCGACTTCGTTCGAGCCGAAACCCGAGGAGAGGAAACTCCATGAGCAAGATCTCGACCGGCCTCGATCGCCTACTCGCCGACCCCGCGCGCCTTGCAGGCCGCCGCTTCGGCGTGCTCGCTCACGGGGCCTCGATCGACGCCCAGGCCCGGCCGATCCATCTCGCGCTCGCCGCCGCGGGCCACCCGGCCGCGAAGCTATTCGGTCCAGAGCACGGTTTCTACGGCATCGAGCAAGACATGGTGGCGTCGGAAGGAGGACTCGATCCATGGACCGGCGCGCCGCTTGAGTCGCTCTACGGCGATTCGGAATCGACCCTGCGCCCCGACCCCTCGGCGTTTGCCGGGCTCGATCTGCTGATCGTGGACGTCCAGGACATCGGCTCGCGCTACTACACCTATGCCGCGACCGGCATCTGGGCCGCGGAAGCCGCGCGCCAAGCCGGTTGCGAAATCTGGGTGCTCGACCGGCCGAACCCGCTCGGCGGGGCGGTGGTCGAAGGAAACCTCCTCGCCCCCGGTTTCGAATCGTTCGTCGGCGCGTTCCATCTCCCGGTCCGCCACGGCCTCACGCTCGGCGAGCTGTTCAAGCTGCGCGCGCTGCGGGAAGGCGGGGAGCCGAACGTCGAAGTCTGGACGATGCACGGCTGGGATCGATCGATGACCTGGGCAGAGACCGGCCTGCCGTGGATCGCCCCGTCGCCGAACATGCCCACGCCGGGAACCGCGATCGTCTACCCCGGCGGCTGCCTGATCGAGGCGACGGAGCTGTC
>DATMZU010000329.1:0-14250 GCA_035607435.1 Thermoanaerobaculia bacterium
ACGGCCGAACGCCTCGGCGGAGAGGATCAGCGAGCGTTCGTTCTCAGCCGAGCCGCCCTTCTGCACCTCCTCGCGTGAAGGCCCGAGGACGGCCAGCCGCCACCGACCGACGTGGCCCTGAGCCCCCGCGACGAACGTGCGGACCCGCGCGCCGGGGATCGCGAACAGCTCGCCCGCGCAACCTTCGGCCGGCCACCCAGGCGCGGTCCAGATCTCCCCCACGTCAAGATAGGACGAGAGATCGACCAGCCCCTGGCAGTGATCGGTATCCGGATGGGTCATGACGATCGCGTCCAACCGCCGCACCCCCTCGGCCAGCAGAGCCGGAAGCAGCACCCGCCCGCCGAGATCGCCATGGCGCCAACCGCCGCCGTCGATCAGAATCGCCCGTGCGCCATCGCGCAGTAGGATCGAATCCCCCTGGCCGACATCGAGCACCGAAAGCGTCGGCTCGGTTCCGGCCGGCCGATACGCCTCAACCGCGAAGCCCCAGAGCGCCAGAGCACCGCCCAGCGCCAAGAACGCGCGTTGCGAGCGAGACAGCCGGCGATCCGGCACGAGCGCGAGAAGCCCGAGCCCCACCGCGAGCAGGACGGCCGTGCCGAGCCCGGCGGCCACCGGAATCGCCGGTCGCCAGCTTCCCGAAATCCGCGCCGGCCAGCCGAGCGGCGCCGCGAGCGCATCGAGCCACGGCAGAGCCCGCGCCGCTAGATCGGGAGAGAAGCAAGCGATCCCCAGCCAGACGAAACAGGCCGCGAGCGCCACGGCGGCCCAAGGGATCGCGATCAGGTTGAACGCGAACGAGGCAGGGGTCAGTAGGTGAAACGCCGGCAGTGACCAGGGGAGGGTCGCCACCTCCGCTCCCGCGCTCGCCGCGAGGGCGCGCAGCAGCCAAGGGCTCAACGAGAACGACGGGCGATTCCATGCCTGCTCGAAACGCGGGGCGACCACCAGCAGACCAACGGTCGCTGACATCGAGAGCTGAAACGACAGATCGAGCACGAGATCCGGCCGGCTCGCGACGCCGAGCAGCAGTGCGAGCCCGAGGCCGTTCCGCGCCGCCGGGGGCCGTTCGAACGCGAGAGCCGCGACGGCCAGAAGACCCATCACGGCGGCGCGGACGAGGGCAGGGAGAGGGCCGGCCACCATCAGATACGCCCCAACCGCCCCGGCCGCGAGCAGCAGCCGGACCCCGCGCGGCAGCCAGCCGCCCAGCAGGCCGCCGAGCAGGAAGACGAGCGCGGCGGCGAGCCCTACGTGCACCCCGGAGACCGACAGAAGATGGAACAGTCCGGTCCAGCGCAACCCCCGCTTCCACGCCGGCTCGATGCGCGAAGCATCCCCCAGCACGAACGCGCGAACGAGCGCCTTGTCCGCCGACTCCGGACCCGCGGCACCGATCCGCCGCTCCAGCGCCCGCCGCCATCGGGCGGAGAGTCGAGCGAGCGCCCCCGGCGGCCGTTCGACCTCAAGAAACACCCGACTCTTGAGCGAGATCCGCCAGCCACCCGGCTCGCTCGATCCGGCATTGGCAAACGGCGCGGAACGCCGCAGATATCCCTCGGCCCGCACCCGCGAGCCGAATTCCGGCGGCTCTTCCTCCCCCGGAATTCGCAACCGCACCACGAACCGCGCCGGCTCGGACCGGCCGGCCTGGACGAACCGATCGACCTCGAAAGGAGCCTCCCAGTCCTCCTCGTCCGCCGTCCAATGCCCGGCGATCGCGCCGGAGAGAACCACGGGACGCTCGGAATCAACCCCAAGCTCGGCACGTCCGGGAAGGGAGTAGAAAAGAGTCGCCACCAGAGCCCCCGCGCCGACCGCGGCGACGAGAACCCCGAACCTCCGCCGCAGGGCGAGACCCGCAGCCATAAGGGCGACCAGAAGAGGAACGGACAGACGAACGGAGAAGAGCGCAAACAGCGCCCCGGCAGCCAAAGCAAGGGCCGGAGCGAACAACGGGGCAGGCGGAAGGGTTCGGTCGTTGGTTTTCATGCCCCCCTAAGACGCGAACGGGGGGCTTTGATCTTGCAGTTTGGCGGCTCCGAGAAAAAATCGTTCGGCCGTCACCCGAAAGGCGTAAGTACGGCGTAGATTTGTGTTAATTTCCAGCTCGGACCCAAGCTTGGACCGGCCGGCCGGGAGGTGACATGCTCTCCATGATGGTGACCAGCAGCCCGGTCGAGAGAAGCCAACGCAAGAGCTTGGGAGCCTATTACTCTCCTCACTCGCTCGTGGAGCCCATGGTCGCTTGGGCGCTCACTCGCGCGGACCAATCGGTGCTCGACCCCTCCTGCGGGGACGGAGTTTTTCTGGCGTCCGCAGGGCGCCGCTTGCGCGAGTTGGGTGCCGGCTCCCGGGAGATCGCCGCCCTCCTTCATGCCGTGGACCTCAATCCCGACGCGGCCCGGTTCACCCGGGAACGGTTGACCGCCCTCGGCCTTCCGCTCGCGAACGTCCGCGTGGCGAGTTTCTTTTCGCTGCCGCCGCCGAACTGCCTCACCGGTCCGACCGAGGGCGTCGATCTGGTGATCGGCAATCCTCCGTACATCCGCTATCAGGAATTCTCCGGCGGCACCCGGAAGGAAGCGCTCGCGAGAGCCGCGGAGGCCGGCGTACAGCTCAATCGGCTCGCCTCGTCCTGGGCTCATTTCGTCGCTCACACGGTTCCGTTCCTACGCCCCGGAGGGCGGCTGGCTCTCATCCTGCCGGCGGAGCTGATCCACGCCTCCTACGCCGCGCCGCTGCGCGACCATCTGCGCCGCTCGTTCGCGGAGGTGTCGGTCGTCTCGTTCCGGCAGGCGGTTTTTCCCGAGGTGCAGGAGGAAGTGGTCCTGCTTCTCGCTTCCGGAAAAGATCGACCACCGGAACGTCTTCGGTTGGCCGAGGTCGAATCCCCGGCCGAGCTTGACGATCTAATGAAGGTCTTGGCGGGCGCCGAGGAATTTCTCCCAGGCGTCGAGCCGGCCAAATGGGTCCCGGGATATACCGATCATCCGGGCGCCGTCTCTCTCGATCTGTTGACGGCGCGTGGCCTGCTCGCTCCGCTCGGTGGCGTCGGCAAAGCAAACATCGGATTCGTCAGCGGAGCGAATGAGTATTTCGTCCTGACACCCCAGGAAGCCCTGCATTGGCGCCTTCCCGAATCGTCATTGCAGCCGGCTTTGGTCCGCGCCCGCCAGATTCCCGGTCTTCGAATCACGAAGTCCGATCTGGCCTCGGGCAACGCGCGTGGCGATCGGTGCCTCCTCTGGCTTCCGGGAGAGCGGCTCTCCGCCGCCGAAAAGAAATTCGTCCGGCACGGCGAGGAGCTGGGTTACTCCGAACGATACAAATGCCGGGTCCGCTCGCCCTGGTTCCGGGTGCCCGGCGTCGTCATCCCCGATGCGTTCCTCACCTACATGAGCGACATCGTGCCTCGCCTCTGCCTGAACCAAGCCAAGACGGTCGCGTCGAACACGCTGCTCACAATCCGTCTGCCGGGAGTGCCCGCCACTCTCCGCAAAGCTTTCGTGACGGCGTTCTACAACTCCGCCACCCTGATGTCGTGCGAACGGATCGGCCGAAGCTATGGCGGAGGCGTGCTCAAGCTCGAGCCGCGCGAGGCGGACCGCATCCTGGTCCCCTCGATCGATCTGATCGCGCGGCACAAGGCCACCTTGATAAAACTGGCGGATACGCTCGATGCCGTCCTACGCAATGGGCGCGACGGGCGCCTGGAGGAAGCGGTGGCCGAAGTGGACGCCCTCCTCTTTCAAGGAGACAAGCTCGCCCAAACCGAGATGGCGTCCGCCCGCGCCGGCCTTCGAGAAAGACGCCAAGCGCGAGCCCGGCCTTCGCGGGTGGCCAACCCGCAGGCTTCCCTTTTCTCATAGACCATGGCTCGAAAGACCAGCGTCCGCGTTGCGACGAGCCCCGGGTGCCGGCCGCTCTTGGAGATGTATCAGCAGGCGGTCGCCGACAGACCCTCTCGATGGACTGAAGTCGAAACGGGTTTTCTTTCCGCAATGTGGGGATTCGATCAAGCGTTCGCCGCCGGTCTGGCCGACCAAGGAGATAACCAGAATGGCAAAGGCGATTTCTTCAACGACCTGACCGCGCTCCTGTTGGAGAATTGTTCCGGGAAATTGCTCCAGGGTCGAGGAGCGGTACCCGGGCTGATCTTTCCCAAGCACAACCTCGACACCACCTACCCGCCCCAAGGAACGGTCGAAGTCTTGATCGAGACCAAGGCGGCGGGAGCGCCGAAAACCGACCGTAATCCCCGGCAGAAGAATCCCAACGGTCGGCGGGGAAGCGCGGATCTGGACAAGAGGATCAAAGAGGCGGGCCTGAAGTCCATCGATCTCAAAGCCGAATGGGCGCGTACCGCGGGCCAGGGCGGTGGTCCCACCAGCGACTTGATCAGCTGGCTCAAGAGAAGCAAGCCGCTTTCGTTCTTGTTCCTGGCCATCCGGGTGGTCGACGATAACGACCTCAAGCAGACCCTCTCCTTCGCCGATGCGGCCAACCAACTGATGGATGGAGTCGGAGTCGTGGCGTACCGGCGCAGACCGGACGGCGACGGCTACCTTGTCTGCAAGGTCCCCACCCACCTGGAACTCGATCGAATCATGAGCCGAGTCTGCACGGCGCTACGTGGCTTGGCGTGAACGAGCTTCCCCAACCGTTTCTTTAATGAAGTCGGTCAATCCGGCCGCAACGCCCAAAGCTCCGTGCCTGTCTCCGGCGTCGTCCAGGGGTAGAAAGCGCGTTCGCCCGCGGCGACGGGGAGCGGTGCCTGGGCCGCGGAACCGGTCTCCAGCTCGATCTCCGTTCCTTCCGGGGTGCCGTCGGTGGACCAGACGCGGGGGCCACCCGCGAGGAGGAGGCGGTTTCCGAAAGCGGTCGCGGTGCGGGGCTGGTCGGAGGCGACGGCGGTTTCGATCAGCGGGTGGGTGCCCTCGGGGGTTCCGTCGGTCGCCCAGAGGGCCGGGTGGGTGGGATCGTCGAGCCGCGAGGCGCTGAAGATAAATCGGCCGCTTACGGCTTGAAGCTTCACGAGGTCGGAGCGCAGAGATAGATTCGTCGCGACGACCCTCGTTCCGGCGCTGGTTCCGTCGGAGAGGTAGACCGCTTGGGTTTCGAACAAGGCTCCGGCGCGAAACAGGAAGCGCCCGCCGGAGGCTGAAAAATCGCTCAGGAACGTGAGGCCGCCGAGCAGGAGGCGGGTTCCGGCTTCGGTGCCGTCGGTGGCCCAGATTTCGGCGTGGCTCGACGCGTCGTTCTTCTGAAACAGCGCGATTCCGCCGGTCTCGACGTCGAGCAGCCGCGCGCCTTCCAAGAACGGGAACGCCTCGACCAGTGGCTTCGTTCCCGCCTCCGTGCCGTCACTCGCGTAGAGGAAGAGATCTCCTCTGACCCGGGCCTCGAAGACGAGGTGGCCGACGAAGGAGGTGAAACGGTCCGGCTGCGAGCCCGGCGGGCCGGGATCGACGTCGGCCACCAGGCGGGTGCCTTCGCGGGTTCCATCGGTGAGCCAAAGCTCTTCGCCGAGGTCGGAATTCTCCGCGGTGAAGAAACCGACGTCGCCGAACACCTGAACCGCCTGCGAGGTTTCGATCCGGAATCCGGGCGGCGTGATGGGAAACGTCCCCGCCGCGGTGCCGTCGGTGCGCCAGAGGTCATACACGCCGTTTTCGATCTCGTAAAAGTAGGTGACGTGATCACCGGTCGATGCGCCCGAAAGGATAAACGGCGAGCCCGGCCCGGTCGCGGCGACGATCTCCCTTGTGCCTACTTCCGTCCCGTCGCTTGCCCAGAGACCCGTCCCGTTTCCACTATCGGCCAGGAAGACGACGCGCGAGCCCGCTCGATGCAGCGCCTGCGGCGACGAGCTGCCGGGACGGTCCGTCGCGAGGTCGGCGACGAATTGAGCTCTCCGTCGGGAGCCGTCGGTGCGCCACAGCTCTTGGCCCCTCACTGCATCCAGCCCGTCGAACAGGAAGAACCGGCCGGCCCCGGCTCCCGCATAGCGCTCCCCCGCACTCGGCGCAGCCGCGAAATCCGAGACTCTCCCGGTCCCCGAGGCGGTGCCGTTCGTTCGCCAGATCTGATCGTGTAGGCCGCCGAACGCGCCGAAGTAGAGCTTCCCGCTCGCGCTGCCGATCGGGTACGGATCGCCCGAGCAGGCGCCCCGGCAGGCGTCGAACAGCAAGCGGGTTCCGGCCGCGGTGCCGTCCGTGCTCCACAGCTCGGTGCCGCGCCGAGGGGTCGTCGCCGGGAACAGCACCCGGTCGCGAAACGCGGCGGCTCGGCCGGGATCGACCCAGCCCGAACAGGTCCCCGGGCAGATGTCCTTCACAGGGTGAGTGCCGCCCACCGTGCCGTCGGAGGTCCAGGGCTCGCGACCGTGAAGAGCGTCGGTCGCCGCGAACAGCAGTTCGCTCCCCGCCGGCTGAGGCGGGAAGCCCCCCTCGGCGAAGCTCGTCGCCCCCGAAAAGCGGGTCACGCGCCGGGTCCCCGCCGAGGTGCCATCCGAGACCCAGACCTGCCGGCTGCCCGTTCCATCCTGAACGACGAAGAAGAGCCGCCCGTCGCGAGCGATCGCGTCGCTCAGGGCGGTCACCGCTTGCTCGCCGGCCGCGGCGGGAGCGAACCGCTTCACGCGAACCGTGCCGCGCGCGCCGCCGTCGCTTTGCCAGAGGGCCCAACCGTCGGGCTCGCGGACGAAGAAGTAGAGCCGAAATCCGACGACGGTGAGATACCAAGCGCCTCCCGTCTGCCGGCCGACCGAATCGGGCTCTTCGGCCCGGGTGCCGTCAGGCGTTCCGTCGCTCGACCAGAGGGAGAATCCGTGGCCGTCGTCCGCGACGAAGAACAGTCGGCCCCGGAAGAGGGTCAGTTCGTGCGGCGCCGAGCCGGCCGCTCCCGCGGCGAGGTCGATCACCTCGCGGGTCCCCTCGGCCGTGGCATCGCTGGTCCAAAGCTCCAATCCGTGATTCGCGTCTTCGGCCGTGAAAAAGATCCGGTCGGTGCCGGGCAGGACGAGGAGCGGATGCCTACGCGCGTTGCCGTTGAACTGGAGGGGGTCGGTGGTGAGCTGCCGGGTCCCTTCGGCACTGCCGTCGGTCGCCCAGAGCTGGAACCCGGCCGGGTCGTCCGCCAGGACATAGGCAACGCTTTCGCCGACCGCCAACGCCCCAGTCGCAAACCTCTCCTCCCCCGCCAAGCGAATCGTGCCCGCGCCCTCGCCGTCGCTCGACCAGAGCTCGCGCGCCTCGGTGAAGAAGATCGCCCGCGGCCCCAGGCTCGCGAACCCCGTCGGCTTCGAGCCCAGCCCAAGCCCGGACGGATCGATGTCCTTCACCAGGTACGGCGTGATCGCCGCGGCCGGCGACGAAAAAAGCAGGGCGACAAGGACCCAGGCGCGCATCGGCATGCGGGTTTTCCTCAGCTGGACAGCAAGACGATCTATGCGCGGATTGTAACGCAACGAAGGCCCGGGCCGAACGCCGGCCGCAGGGGCCGGACCGCGTTCGAGCCGGTGTGAGCCCGTGCCGGGGATTGCCCGTGCCGCGGTACAGTGGCCTGCCAAGCGGAGCCCAAGGTAGTGGTTCGGTTTGCCCCGCAGCGACTGGCTGCTGCCGAAGGCGCCCGAAGGAGCGAGGAGGCAAACTGAGCGACTACCGAGCCCAGCGAAAGGAGCCTTCATGTTCAGCCGATTCGGACCCTCGATGTCCCTGCGCTCTCCCGCCCTGGCGGTCGCGCTGATCGCCCTCGGCGCGTTCGCCGGCTTGGCGGCCGTCCCGGCGACGGCCCCCGCTTGGCGCGCCGATGGCCCGAACGGCGGGCAGGTTTCGGCGATCGCATTCGCACCTTCCGACCCGTCGCGGGTCTACGCGGTGAATTTCTTCGGCAGGTTTTTTCGCAGCGACGACGGGGGCTTGAGCTACGAAGCGATCGCAACGGTGAACCCGTTCCTCCAGTTCTCCTTAGCCGTCGATCCGGCGGACCGCGACCGTTTGCTTTCGGTCGCCTGCCGCGAGTTTTGCTCGGCGGTGGTGCTCTCGGAAGACGGCGGGGCGAGCTGGACCGAGGTGATCCGCGATCAAAGCGTCAACGGCGTCCAGTTCGGCGGCGGCGCGGCGTTTGCCCAGACCGCCGCCGGCCTGCTCCGTTCGGACGACGGAGGCCATACCTGGTTCCCCGCTGGGCTCGATCAGCCGGTCACCGGCCAGCTCACGTTCGATCCGCGACATTCCAGCACGGTGATCGCGCCGGCCGGAGGTCGGCTTTGGCGCTCCGACGATCGTGGACATTCCTGGACGATGCTGCGGACGCCGCGGAACTGGCGGGAAATCCACGATCTGAGCTTCGATCCGGTGCGCCCCGGTTACCTCTACGCCCTCGTCCACCTCCGCGTCGTGCGCTCGACCGACGGCGGAGCCACGTGGGCCTTGGCGCTCCCCGGCGATGTGGGTTTTCTCGAGGTGCTCGGCGACGGCACGCTGCTGGCCTCGCCTCTCAGCGTGGAGGACGATCGGATCTTCGGACTGTTGCGCAGCACGGACGGCGGCCGAACCTGGAGCCCGTCGGTCGATCCGGGAAGCCCGCGGACCGCGCGTCCCGCCGACCTGATCTTCAACGCTCTGGCCGCGAGCCCAAGCCCTCGCGTAGCGATGGCCGCCGGTCTTTTCGGACTGTGGCGCACGGAAGACTCCGGGCTCTCCTGGCAACCCGCGAGCCGCGGGATCGCGACGCACTCCGTCCGGGCGCTGCGCGCTTCGGCGGGCGGCGAACCGCGGGTCTACGCCTCGACCTCCACTGCTTTCTTCGCGCGCGACGAGAGGTCCGGCATCTGGCGGAAGACCTACCGCGGCCCGATCGTTCCGGGAGCGGCGCTCCGCTTGGGGCCGTTCCGCGACGTTCAGGTCGATCCCCGAGACAGCCTTCACCTCGTCGCGTACGACGTGCTCGACCTTCTGGAAAGCCACGACGGCGGAAGATCCTGGCGCTCGTTCCGGCCGCTGGGCGCACCGCTCGCCGACTACACGACGGTGACCGGCTTCGCGGTCGATTGGACCTCGGGGGCGATCTACGGCACGGCGTGGGAAATCGACTCCGGCCCGATCTGGCACCCGCGGCTCGGCGTGACGCGCGACGGCGGGAGAACCTGGGAAAGGCTGCGCCCGTTCTTCCCCGACGGCCCCCAAAGGAGCCTCGACGCTTTTTCGGTCGATCCTCGCGATCCGTCGATCCTCTGGGCCAAGACCGCGGAGGCCGGGATCTTCCGGAGCATCGACCGGGGGCACCACTGGCAGCGCATCGGCCGCGGCCTGCCGCGGTCTCCCGATTCCTTCTTCGGCTTTCCCGCGGCCCTGGCCTTCGATCCGAGCGATCCGCGGACCCTGCTCGCGTCGGTGCCGGGCGCGGGAGTCTGGCGCAGCCGCGACGGCGGTCTCTCGTTCCGCCCCTTCGGCCAAGGGCTCGAAACCGCCCAGGTCACCGACCTCGCGAGCGCAACGGACTCGACCGACGCCTTGCGCTGGTATGCCGGAGCCGCCCATCAAGGCATCTTCCGGCTGGAGGGCGACCGGTGGAAGCCGGTCGGCACGTTCTCCGATCCGCATTCGTTCGAGGGAAACTTCGTGTTCGATCCGGCGGACCCGCAGGTGCTCTACGCCGGGACGTCCGGCCGGAGCGTGCTGCGGCTGAATCTTCAGGAGCCTTGAACCGTAAACAGCTCGATGCCGAGCCGAGCCCCGGGGGAGATCGCCGCGCTTCGTTTTCTCGCCGGGAGCGGGACACGGTTGGCGTTGCGGGTCATGGTGCCCCTGTTCGCCGCGGCGGCGGGCGCCGGGATGCTGCTCGGCTCAGATTTCCTCCGCTCGCTCGCCAGGGTGCTGTTCGGGCCGGGAACCGGTTTCGCGTCCGACGCGATCTGCCTTCTTCTCTTGCTCGGCGTCGCACGCGCCGCAGCGCCGCGGGTGTCGCGCGGGCTCGACGGCTGGGTTCGGCACCTGCCGATCTCCGGGCTGTCGCTGCGCCGCGCGGCGGTCGGCGCGGTGATGCTCGCGACGGGTCCGCTACTCCTGGCGTTCGCGGTCCTTGCGCTCGTAGCGGAAGGAAACCGCAGGCCCGCGTTGCTCTTCGCCGGATTTCTGCTCGCCGCCTGGGCCGCCGGTCTCGCCACGGTGCCGGCGATTCGCGGCGGCTGGGCGCGAGTTCTCGCGGTGCCGGCCGGACTGCTCGCGTTCCGCGCCGATCTCCTCTCACTTCTCGCGGCCGCGGCGCTCGCGTTCCTCGCGGATCGCCTCGCCGGGCCGCTCGATCGGAGCGGCCCGCGCGCGCCGACGTTTCGATTCCGTCGGCTCCCGTTCGCCTGGCGGATCGCCTGGCGGGCCATCGCGCGGCGTCTGCCGGGAACGTATCTTTCGAGCCTCCTACCGCTCGCCTGCGGCTGGGCGTTCGTCGCCCACAATCCCCTTTCGGATCGCCATCGGGCGCTCGGCGCCTCGCTCGCCGGAGGGCTGGCCGCCGTCCTCGTGCTGGCAGGACTCGCCGAGAGCCTTGCGCTCCTGCGGCCGGTCTGGCCCTGGGCGCGCTCTCTCCCCTGGTCCGCGCGGGAGCGGGTCCGGGAAGACGCGCTGCTGGTCGGTCTTCATGCCCTGGTTGCACTACTACCCGCGGCTTTCATCGCGCCGGCCTCCGGGTCTCTCGCTTGGGCTCTCGCCGGGCAGCTCGCGCTGCTTCCCCCGCTCGCCGTCCTCGCCGCCGCGGCGATTCGCCGCACCCCCGAACGCCGCACCGGAGCGGCGGGCGAGATCCTGTTCGCAGGTTCGCTCACCGTGGCTCTCACAGCGCTGGTCCCCTGGCTCGCGCTCGCGGCGCTGCTCGCCACCCCCTGGCTGATCCGCCGCGCGGCCTTGCGCGAACAGCGCCAGAGCGTCAGCCGCTGGCTCGAAATCCACCATCTCGCGGTGGGCGATCCGCAATCCTGGAGCGCCTGAGGCCCATGATCCGATTTCGCGACACCTCGTTCTCCTATCGCCGCGGCGAGACCGTGATCTCCCACCTCGATCTGGAGATCGGCCCGGGGCTCACCCTTCTGCTCGGAGAAAACGGCTGCGGCAAGAGCACTCTGCTCAAGCTCGCCGCGGGCATCGAAGCTCCCGACGCCGGCACGGTCGAAATCGCGGGCCACGACCTCTGGCGCGACGAGGTCGCCGCCCGCCGCGATCTCGCCTACGTCGCCGAGCAGCCCGATCTCACTCCCTACGCCACCATCCGCGAGATCCTGGAGCTGGTCTGCCGTCTGCGCGGAGTGCCCACCACCCAAGTCCAAGAAGCGATGGCCCGCGCGGCCCTCCCCGCCTCCCTCTCCAACCGCTCGGTCCGCGAGCTGTCGATGGGCCAAAGGCGAAAGGCCGTCCTCGCCGCGGCCCGCATCGGTACACCCCACTACGCGCTGCTCGACGAGCCGCTCGAAGCGATGGACCGCACCGCCCGCGCCGACATCCTCGAATGGATCGGCCAACTGCTCGACACGGGGGCCACGGTGGTCGTGGTCTCGCACGACATCGAGCCGTTCGTCGCGAGAGTTTCAAGAGCGTTGACCCTCCGCGCAGGACAGCTCACGTCGCACGAGGCCCTGCCCGAGGATCTCGGAGAACGTCTGGCGCACCTCGATCGATGGGCACGGGGGTTAGAGGTGGAAGGTTAATTTGCTCGCGCAAATCGAGCGCCTCCGCATCAGCCAACGCATCAATTCCGCGCCCAGGCCGGCGCGGCTCTCCAGGGCACCTCACTCCCTGGAACCATGCACTCTTCTCACCTCACGCCGGAAGACTTGGGCGAGATCCTGGCCCAGGATCGCCCCGAAGCGGTTGATCGGCTTCTGCTCCACGTCTTCGCGCTCTGCCCCGAGTGCCGCGCGGCGGGCGGCGATCTGTTCGATCTCGCCGCGCGGGGAGCGATCCGGCCGCCGTTCAACTCCATAGACCTCGATCTCGCCCGTTCCCGCGCCGCGGCTCCCGTCCTTCTGGATTCCCTCTTGGCGCTACCCCGTACGGTTCGGCGGCGTGCGGTCCGCGAGGAGCCGAGGTTCCGTAGCTGGGGTTTGGCCGAGCTGTTGGGGGAGGAAAGCGCCTGTCGGGCGGTGGCCGATTCGGAACCGGAGCCGTGGAGCGACAGCAGCCAAGAGGCGCTCGATCTCGCTCTCTTGGCGATCGATGTCGCGCGCCGCCTGCCGCCGGACGAAATCGCCGAGGCCGGCTGGCGCGATCAGCTGGAGGCCTACGTCTGGGCACACCTCGGCGCCCTCCGCGACGCGCGCGGCGAGCACCGCGGGGCCAAAGCCGCCTTTCGCCGCGCCGAGCGGCTCTGGCAGTCGACCGAGTCGCTCGGCGACGTGCTCGGCTACCGCGAACGGGCACTGTCGGTGGAGGCGGCTCTCGCCCTGTACTCCACCGCCGCGGAAGAAGGCCAGCTCACCCCCGGGCTCGCCCGGGAGATCCGGCGGCATGTGGAAAACGAACGGCAGGCGGCCGGAAGACTGAACAGCCCGACCGCAGGTAGACGGAACACCGGTTCCTAACGATCCGATCCGCCGTCGCTCGGCCACTGAGCGGAAGGGAGAGGCCGACCGTCTGGATCGAGCGAGCTGCCTTCTGCGGCACCGATCCAGCGTAGTCCGCTCGGTGACGGAACCGGCCTGCCATCGGGATCGAGCGAGCTGCCTGTAGTTTCCCCGATCCATCTTGGCCCATCCAGATGCGGAGTCAATCGGCCACTTGGGTCAAGGTCGCTTCCTTCTTCAGCCCAAAGGAACCGGAGGGTGTTTCGAATCATAGAAAAGAAGTCGCCGGAGCTGAGCGCCTCGGCGGGAATAGCGAAAGATGCGGCCAGAAGAAAAGAAAGGGCAAACCGAATGGCGAAGCGGCGCATGGCGGTCTCTCCCGGGGCGGCCTCGGCGGCGGACCGGCAGGGCCCACGCGGGTGCCCCGAACCGGCAGAGCATGCGCCTTCGGTGCGCCCGGTTACCAGCGAAGGCATCAAATCTGCGCTCCTCCGCATGTTTTTCCGCAATTCGCTTCTCGTGGAGCGGTTCGGTTACCGCGGAGCACATCTAATATTCGAGAACCTAGAAAAACTCGGGCATACTTCTTCCAGAGATTCCACCTCTCCGCGCCCCAGGAGAACGCGATGAGCGACGACTTCAAACCGGCCCCCGGCCACGATCTCGGACGTGTGCTCGCCGTCCTGCGGGCCTCCCGCGGCTTGAGCAAGACCGACCTCGCGAACGCCTCCGGCGTGCCGAGCAGCAACATCTCGCAGTACGAGCTCGGCAATCAGATTCCCGAGCTGAAGACCTTGCGCCGACTGCTCGCCGCGATGAACTACACGCTCGCCGCGATCGAGCCGACGGAACGCTTCCTCGCCCAACTCGACGGTCTGGACCACACCGTAGTCGCTGGCCCCGGAAACAGTCCAAGCGAACGGATCGACGCGGTCGCCGCCGATGCTGCCAAGGCAGTCTTTCAGTGGACCCGCTCCTGCCTGGCGTTCCTCTCCGGGACTTGGGCTGGAATGAACCCCACAGCCGAGCCGGCGCCGACCGAGGAGACCGAAGAGCCGATTGCGCCGCTCGATCTCGGAGCCGACGAAAGCCCCCCGCCAGGTAAGCCGCCGATTGAAGCGTGGACCCGACTCGCGCGCAAGCCCTTGGCCGCGTTTAGCAAAGCTCTTGACGGCGAGCCGAGCGGCACCGATCCCCGCTTCGTCGAATGGCTCGGTGCCCGGAGCGTCGCCCGTTCCGGATCGACTCCAGACCGGGCGCGAGAGGATGCAGAACGTGCGCTAGCGGTGGCCGAGCAACTAACTCCCAAAGGGCAGCACCCTTACATCGCCCTTGCCCTCGCTTTTCTTGGAAATGCCGTTCGCTTACCAGCCGACTTCGCTCCTGCCGACGAGTTATTCTCTCGGAGCGAAATACTCGCGGCAGAGCGCCCGTTGCCGCCGAGGCTCGAGGCGCGACGGCTCGATCTTCTGGCGACCCTTCGACGCGAACAGAGACGCTTCGACGAGGCGCTCGATCGGCTCGACCGTGCGCTCAGCCTGGATCGTGAGCGACGAACTGCCGGGCGTCTCCGGTTGAAGAAAGCCAAAGTGTTCGAGGAACGCGGAGATCTAGAAACCGCAATCATCGAACTACGTGGCGCCGCCGGGGAGAGCGATGCGATGCGCGAACCTCGTCTGCTCCTCTGCCTA
>DATMZU010000335.1:0-11711 GCA_035607435.1 Thermoanaerobaculia bacterium
GGCAACGATCCGCACGACACCTCGCGCGAGGTCGGCCCCTCGTTCGTCACGGCTTGGATGGCGCATCTCGCGGCGCGCTACGGCACGGCGGCACAGGGGGGAATTCGCCTGTTCGCGCTCGACAACGAGCCGGCGCTGTGGAATTCGAGTCATCGCGACGTCCATCCGAATCCGTTGACCTATGACGAGCTGTGGCAGAAGTCGCGCGACACGGCCGCCGCGATCAAGGCGCAGGATCCGAACGCGCAGGTGCTGGGCCCGGTCTCCTGGGGGTGGTGCGAGTATTTCTACTCCGCGGCCGACGGCTGCTCCCCGGGGGCGGACATGCAGGCCCACGGCGGTCTCGCGCTCACCGACTGGTATCTGAAACAGGTGGCCGACTACCGCACCGCAACCGGCGTCCGTCTGGTCGATCAGCTCGACATCCACTACTACCCGCAGGGGACCAACATCGCCCTATCCGACGACGAGTCGGCCGGCACCTCGGCGCGGCGCCTGCGCTCGCTGCGCGGTCTCTATGATCCGAGCTACGTCGATGAGAGTTGGATCGGCCAGCCGGTCAACCTGATCCCGCGGATGAAGGGGTGGATCGCGGCAAGGCTGCCGGGCACCCAGCTCGCGCTCACCGAATGGAATTGGGGCAACGACGACGGCCTGTCGAGTGCCTTGGCCCACGCCGAGGCGCTGGCGATCTTCGGCCGCGAGGGGGTCGATCTGGCAGCCCGCTGGGTGGCGCCCGCGGAAGGGTCGCGGGTGGAGGACGCCTTCAAGCTCTACCTCGACTACGACGGCGCGGGATCGAAGGTGACAGGCGACAGCGTGCGGGCCACTTCGACCGAAATCGACGGGGTCGGCTCGTACGCGATCCGCTCGGCCGACGGCAAGCTGTTCCTCCTCTTGTTCAACAAGGACACGGTCCTCCGGCACGTCGATTCGGCCCTCGCGTCGGGCAGCTACACCGGTTCGGCCACGCTCTACCGCTTCGACGGCACGCGGCGCCTGGGGCTGCTCGGCACGGCGACCCCGAGCGGCGGCGCGCTCTCGCTCGATCTGCCCGCCCGTTCCGCCACGCTCGCGGTGCTGCGTCTCGCGGGCGGGGCTCCCGCCCCGGGCTTCTACACCGTTTCGCCCTGCCGGGTGATCGATACCCGCAATCCGACCGGTCCCTACGGGGGGCCGGCTCTTGGGGGCGGCGACCGGGCGTTCGTGATCGCCGGTCGCTGCGGCATCCCGGCGGGGGCCAAGGCCGTGGCGCTCAATCTCTCGGTGACCTCCCCTTCGAGCGCCGGGGCGCTGCGGCTCCTGCCGACCGGGATTCCCCTGCCGGGCACCACGGCGATCAACTTCTCCGCCGGCCAGACGCGCACCAACAACGCGATCCTGGGGCTCGACTCGAACGGCAGCCTGACGATCCACACCGACCTGGGCGCCGGAGCGGCGGTGCAGATGATCCTCGACGTGAACGGGTACTTCCAGTAGGCAAGTCTCCTCCGTCGCGCGCGGTGGCCGTTCCGCCGTAGAATCTCGATCGAGCCCACCATGACCGAGCTTCTGGATGCCACCCTGGCGGAGACGCCTTCGGCGAAGCGCCTCGCCGAGGGCGAGCCGCGCCGGATCGATCGCTACCGGCTGGGCGAGCTGCTCGGCGAAGGGGGAATGGGGGCGGTCTACGCCGCCGAGCAGCTCGAGCCGGTGCGCCGCCTGGTCGCCCTTAAAGTGATTCGCGCCAGCGGCCGGGCGAGCGAACGGATCGTCGCCCGCTTCGAGCTGGAGCGGCAGGTGCTGGCGCTCCTCGAACATCCGAACATCGCGCGGCTCTACGACGCGGGCGTGACCCCGGAGGGCGATCCCTATTTCGTCATGGAGCGGGTGGAGGGTCTGCCGATCACCAAGCATGCGGATCGCGACCAGCTCACGGTGCGCGCCCGGATCGAACTTTTTTTGGATGTCTGCCACGCGATCGAGCACGCGCACCAGAAGGGCATTCTTCACCGCGATCTGAAGCCGTCGAACGTGCTGGTCGCGGATGCCGCCGCCGAGGGCGAGCGGGTCCGCCGGCCGGTGCCGAAGGTGATCGATTTCGGCATCGCCAAGGCGATCGAAGGGGACCTAGCGACCGAGAACGCACCCACCCAGCTGGGCCTCCAGGTCGGCACGATCGGGTTCGCGAGCCCCGAGCAGCTCGATCCCGAGGCCGCCCGCCGGGCGGATACCCGGACCGACGTCTACGGGCTCGGCCTGCTGCTCTACCTGCTTCTCGCCGGAGAGCCCCCCTTTACCGCCAAGAACGCGACCTCGCTGATCGAGCGGATCTTGAATGCCGAGCCCGAGCCGCTCGCCCGTCGTTTCATTACCGCGGAATCGAGCGGGGAGATCGCCGCGGCGCGCGGCACCGATCCGGCGACTTTGGCGCGCGAGCTGTCGGGCGACCTCGAATGGATCGTCCGCCGGTCGCTCGAAAAGCGGCCCGATGACCGTTACCCCTCGGTCGCCGAGCTGCGCGCCGATCTCGAACGTTTCTTGGACGATCGGCCCGTGCTCGCGAGCCCGCCCAGCCTGGCGGTGAAAGCGAAGAAGTTCGTCCGCCGCAATCGGCTCACGGTCGCGGCGGGTGTCCTCATCGCCCTGTCGCTGCTCGCAGGCGTTATCGCCACCTCGCTCGCCCTGGTCGATTCCCGCCGGGCCGAGGCGCGCGCCGCGAGCGAGGCCGAAAAGGCGACCGCGGTCAATCAGTTCCTGACCGACATGCTGGCCTCGGCTTCGCCGCTCGAAAGCGGGCGCGACGTCAAGGTCGCCGACCTGCTCGATCGAGCGTCGGCCGAGCTGCCGAAGAAATTCCACGATCGTCCGCAGGTGGAGGCCGCCCTCCATCTGACGCTCGGGGGGACCTACGACGGCCTCGGGCTCGCCGATTCGGCGCGGACGGAGTTTGGGCGCGCTCTTGCCATCGACCGCCGCGTGCTCGGCGGCGACGACCCGGCCACCCTGGAGGCGCAGACGGCCTACGCCCGGGCTCTGCTCGGATCGGGGCAGTTGCAAGAGGCGCTCGGCCTGTCCGAAAAGACCGTGGCGGCGCAGAGCCGGATTCTCTCGTCCGACGATCCGAAGCTGCTCGATTCGCGGTCCGCCCAGGTCGATATCCTCTATGAGCTCACCCGCTCGGAAGAGGCACTGCCGATCAGCCGCGACATTGTGGCGCGGCTCCGGCGGACGCTGGGGCGAGACGACAAGCGGACGATCTCGGCCGAAGGGCAGCTCGCCCAGATCCTCGATCGCACCGGTCATTTGCGGGAGTCCGAGGAGCTCCATCGCGGTTTGATCGCGCGCATCTCGCGGGCGAAGGGACCCGACTACCCCGAGGTTCTCGCGCTCACCAACAACCTCGGCAACGTCTTGACCTCCGAAAAGAAATTCGCCGAGGCCGAGTCGGTTTATCGCGATCTCGGCTCGCGCCAGGTGCGCATTTTCGGGTCCGAGCATCCCGAGACCCTCACGACCCGTCACAACCTGGTGCGGGTCCTGATTGAAGAGAACAAGCTCGCGGAGGCCGAGCCTCTCTGCCGCGCGACGCTCGAAGCCCGCCGCCGGACGCTCGGCCCGGATCATCCGCACACCATTTATTCGCTCGGCGCGCTGGGCAGCATCCTGGTCAAGCAAGGCCGCTTCGCCGAGGCGAAACAGGTCCTGCACGACGCCCTCGCCCGCGCCGAGCGGGTGCTCGGCCCCGACCACAACACGACGAAGCGGGCGCGGGAGAATCTTGCCAAAGCGCGGGCGGGATCCTGAAATATCATTCAAGCGGGAGGAACATCGATGAAAACCGCGCCGGTCCTCGCAGCCGCCCTCGTTCTCTCGCTCCTCGGAGTCGCCCGGCCGCTCGCCGCGGCGGGCGAGATCACGCTCCGGGTCGATGCCCGGGAGGCGCCGGGCAAGCTCCTCCACGCGAAGCTCTCGATTCCGGCGCAGCCTGGGCCGCTCACCCTCGTCTACCCGAAATGGCTGCCCGGAGAGCACGGACCGACCGGGCCGATCACCGATCTCGTCGGGCTCGAATTCTCGTCCGGCGGGAAAAAGCTCGCCTGGTCGCGCGACGGGGTCGATATGTACGCCTTCCATCTCGACGTGCCGGCGGGAGCGGCCAGCGTCGAGGTGGCGCTCGACTTTCTCTCGCCTACTTCCGAAACCGGATTTACCTCCGCGGCCTCGGCGACGCCGCATCTTTACCTGCTCACCTGGAACCAGCTCCTGCTCTACCCCTCCGGGCCGAAGAGCGACGATCTGACCTTCCACGCGAGCCTCCAAGTCCCGGCCGGCTGGAAGTTCGGCACGTCGCTCTCCGGCACGCCGGGCACCGACAACTGGACCGATTTCGCGCCGGTTTCGCTGACCACGCTGGTCGATTCGCCCGTCCTGATGGGCGAATATTTCCGCGCCGTGCCGCTCGATCGGTCGAGCCGGCCGGTGGAGCTCGACCTCGCGGCAGACAGCGCCGCGGCGCTCGAAATCTCCCCCGATTTGCAAAAAAAGCTCGAACGGTTGGTGGTCGAGGCCGACGCCCTGTTCGGCGCGCGCCATTACGACGGGTATCACTTTCTGCTCACCCTTTCCGATCACGTCGCGCATTTCGGCCTGGAGCACCACCAATCGAACGACTCGCGCATTCCCGAGCGCGCGCTGCTCGACGAGACGCTCGGCAACCTGTCGCTCGGCGTCCTGCCGCACGAATACGTCCACTCCTGGAACGGCAAATACCGCCGCCCGGCGGGGCTCGCGACCCCCGACTTCCAGGCGCCGATGCAGGGCGAGCTGCTCTGGGTTTACGAAGGGCTCACCGAATACCTCGGTAACCTGCTCGCCGCGCGCAGCGGCCTCTGGACCCCGGAGCGGTTTCAGGAGGAGCTGGCGCAGATCGCCGCGACCTACGATCACCAGACGGGCCGCACCTGGCGCCCACTGATCGACACCACGGTCGCCGCCCAACTGCTCTACGCCGCGCCGGGCGAATGGGGCTCTTACCGGCGCGGCGTCGATTTCTACGACGAAGGCTGGCTGCTTTGGCTCGAAGCCGACACCCTGATCCGCGAAAAGACCCAGGGCGCCCGTTCGATCGACGATTTCTGCCACCTTTTCCACGGCGGAGCGAGCGGCTCGCCGAAGGTCGTCACCTACACTTTCGACGACGTGATCTCGACCCTCAATGAGGTCGTCCCCTACGACTGGCGCGGCTTCTGGCAAGTGCGCCTGCACACCACGGCGGCTCCCGCGCCGCTCGGAGGCCTCGAGCACGGCGGCTGGAAGCTCGCCTACACCGAAAAGGAAAACGCGGTCCTCGCCGACCAGGCGAAGGGCGAGCGGAAGTCGATCGAAGCTGCCTTTTCCCTCGGCCTCTGGCTCAGCGACGACGGCACGGTCCGCGACGCAATCCGCGGCCTCCCCGCCTACCAGGCCGGAATCCATCCGGGGATGAAAGTGATCGCGATCAATTCCCGCAAATGGAGCCCCGATCTCCTCCACGACGGCCTGGCGGCCACCAAGACCGCCACCGGCCCGTTCGATCTACTGGTCGAAGACGGCGAGATGTATCGCACCTATTCGATCGACTACCACGACGGCCTCCGCGAGCCGCATCTCGTCCGCACCGAGGGGAAGGCCGACGTGCTCTCGAAGATCATCGCGCCGAAGGCGGCGGGGCAATAGCGCGAGCCGAACGCTTCGGGAAACGCTGGAGAATCGTGTAGGGGCGGCCCCCCGTGGCCGCCCGGGAATCGCGCGAACAGGTCGAGAGCGCACCACAACCAAGGGCGGCCACGGGGGGCCGCCCCCTACCGGAAATACCGGTAGTGCCCGATCACCTTCCAAGAGAACAATACATCCTCCAGCCGAGCGCCGCGGCCGATGTTGTGGACCATCCAGTGCCGCCCGCTCCGTGCCTCGCGCTCCTCACTCACGATCCCGATGTGAGTGATGCCTCCGCCCAAATCCCACGCGACCACATCGCCCGGCAGGTAATCACCCGCCTGCGCCGTGATCGGTAGCTCCTTGCCTGCCCGCCGAAAGAACGTCATCAGATTCGGCACCCGCCGGTGGTCGATGTTCGTATCAGGTCGCTTCAAGCCCCACCGCTGCGGATAGGCCGTGAACTTCCGAGCCATGTCCTCGTGAACGTCCTTCTGGAGATCCACCCCGGCCTTGCGGAACGCCCGAATGATCACGTCGGCGCACACCCCGGTCTCCGGTTTCACGTCGCCACCGGGATAGCCGATCCGAACGTAGGAAGGATCGTAGCCGGTTGTCACCCGCGTCTGCGCCTTGGCGGAGTCGATGACGGTTCGGACGGCGGTAGAAAGAGGCGCTGCCTGTGCAAATCCAGGAGTGGCTGCCAGGACGAAACAACACAGGGCGAGGAGTCTCTTCGGCATCGGTTCTCCCAGATGGCTGGGCGGTTCTTTGTTGCTCGCTTTGGCTTCGCGGAAGTTCCACAATCTCATGTCAGGTATTGTTGCGAGGTCGTCACTTCGCGCCTCGCGGTACAATGAAACCAAGGACAGGTGAGAGGATGCTCGCGGCGCTTGAAATTACAAGCATTGTCTGGGTGATTTTGCTCTGTGCGCCAAGAAACCAGTAGCAACTTACGAAAGCCGCAACAAGAATGACTGTTACAACCACAGAAGAGAGCAGGCTTGGAGTTCGCAAGAAAATTGATCGAGCGCAGCTGCGGTAGACCTCTGTGTCAACGATGTTAATGTACTCAAAGCTATGTGCCGCGGACTTTTCGAGTTCATGGATTAGTAGCTTCCATGGTTCATCGTAGTCCGGTTGGGGGCCGACGATATCAAAAACATGGAGTCCACCGAGTCCCTCGACGACGGCGGCAGCCACTATATCCCCAAGATACCTCTTCTTAATGGCGGTTACGTCCACGTAGGTTTCGTGCTCGTGTGCCGCTATAGCTCTAATTCGCTGCCTGAGATCTTTGTAGTCGAGTTCTTCGTTCGAGAATAATACAGGAAGGTCTCGGCATCGTTTGTAATAGACCTGAATTTCGTTTGCCCTCGAGTCTGTGTACTTTTCCCTCAAGAGTATATGCTCGCCATTAAGCAAGTATTCGCCGCGCTCGGCCAAGCCCTCTAATTGAGTCTGTACTGCGCCCATGATCCGTCCGGAAAGTGCGCCAATCATAGTGGTGTTTCGCCTAGACACCTCAAGGCCTTTAATGTGAATAAACACAACATTTCGAACGTCCCGACCCAAGACGCAGTGCGTCAGCGAATTAAGGTACGGATCAGGTCGCTCCGAACTGACAAAGATGTAAAGGGATTTCACTGGGCGCCCCCTTCCTCCACGATGATCCCTCCGCCAGCCGCTTTCGCGCGCCGAAGATTCAGATATGCGATTGTGACCATGGTGCCGACACCGAATGACATTGAACTCCCGGTCTCTCTATAGAAGTTCACCGAGATCCTTTCAAGAGCTTCTCGGTTGTAGGCATCAGGTCTAACTGAAAAAATAACGTCATCCCCTCCAGCCATGAGTGTTTCGGCGTCGAGAGAAATTTCGACGGAACTGACCAGTTTCGCTAACGCCGATATGAGAGTGGACGAGATCTTGGATACGTCTGCGAGATTACCCGCGAGTAACTGGCTCTCAATTTTCTCTCGCACACGATCGGCGTCACCCAAGATGTATAGGTTCGTGGTGGTCATAAGTGTTAGTCTATTACGATATCTCGGCTCGCGCAGGGCTGGACTGGCCGAAATGAGCGGTAGATCTTAGCGGCCCTCGCAGGAACTTTGCGTTGCGCTTCTCGCTCACAATGCCGATGTGGGTGATGCCCCCAGATTCGCCACCCGCCGATGGTCGATGTTCGTATCGGGCCGCTTCAAGCCCCACCGCTGCGGATAGGCCTTGAACTTCCTCGCCATGTCCCGTGAACGTCCTTCTGGAGATCCACCCCCGCCTTGCGAAACGCGCGAATGATCACGTCGGCGCACACCGGTCTCCGGCTTCACGTCGCCGCCGGGATAGCCGATCCGGACGTGGGAGGGATCGTAGCCGGTCGTCACCCGCGCCTGCGCCTTGGCGGAATCGATGACAGTCCGGATGGCCGGAGCGAGCGGCGCGGCTTGCGCAAATCCGTCGGCGATTGCCAGGACGAAGAAGCAGAGGGTGACGAGTCTCTTCGGCATCGGTTCTCTTGGAGGCGGCGAGGATCCGGCCGCCGGGTCTCGGCGGCCGAAGCGCGGCGCAGGTCAATGATGGCAGATCCAGTCGATGCCGCAGTATCCGCCGCAGAAGGAACACTGCGAGTTGTCGGAACAGTCGGACATGGGGATGCAGTAGCCGCCGCCCGACCCGCCGCCGCCCGGTCCACCCGGACCGGAGGAGTAGACGCAGCCGTTCGGACTGCAATAGGCGCCGGAGTCACCCGGGCAGGCGTTCCGGCAATCGCCGTCGTCGAGGCAGTCCATTTGAAGGCAGAGGGTGAGCGGCCGCGGAGAGAAGTCGAACGCCACGGCCGGCTTTGAACCGCAAGCGACGGGGAAAGGAGACGACCGGACTTCAGCACCGTGTAACGCGAGGCTGACGGCAAAACTGAGGAGCGCGAGAGGCAGACGACGTACGAGGCGCATAGGAGTTCTCCTATTCAAAAGAGGGGAGACATTCACCCACTGCTTCTCCCGGTGCGCCAACCCTCCGATGACGCGCAACTCGGCGCTCTGGCTGCGGACCCGACTGAACGGCCACCTCTGTTGAACCCGGACCTTTGGAGTGCGCCGACGCGTCGGCGCTTTGACCGCGGCGACGTGTCGCCGCACCTCCACCCTAGCGAAATCGGACGCCGAATTCCCTTTCCTGAGTGCCGCGACCCCTTTTCTGGCCCGCGAATTCGATTTCGGGACTCCGGAACGACATTGTTGCCCGCGAATTCGATTTTCCGGGTCGCCAATTCGATTTCCCGGCTCGCGAAATCCCTCGGCTGATTCAGCGCAGGGGTTTTCTGACTGCCGAATTCCATTTTCTCGATCAGAAACCCGCTCCCGGTCCGCGAATTCGATTTCCTGACTCCCGAAACCCCTCGGCTGACCCAGAAAATCGAATTCCGCACCGAGAAAACCCTTCGCGCCGATCACCCGACCCTTCGTCCCTATCGGGAAAACGCTTGGTGACCGGCGAAACCCCTCCGCTGAGTGAGAAAACCCCTCGGCTGACCGAGAAAACCATTTGGCGCATTCGCGCTTGAAGTGGCGGCACTCAGCGGCAGTGGAGTCCCACCGACGGCCGTCCTTCCTGGGTGAGCTAAGGGCTCGGCTAGGTTACAAAACGAGGCTGCGAGTTACCCGGCCCGCCAGTCACTCCGCGGTGACTTGAGCCGTTCCCCCTTATAGTCACCCCCCATGCTCGAAGTCCACGACCTCCCCGCCCTCAACGCGATCCTCAACTCTCTCTCGACCGTTCTGTTGATCACCGGCTGGTTCCTGATCCGGAACCGGAAAGTCGCGGCCCATCGGGCGGTCATGATCACCGCGCTGGTCACTTCGGCGCTGTTTCTGACCTCGTACCTGATCTACCACGCGCAGGTCGGCTCGGTTAGGTTCCAAGGCCAGGGGCCGATTCGGACGGTCTACTTCGCGATCCTGATCACCCACACGATTCTCGCGGCCACCGTGCCGATCCTTGCGGGGATCACCGTCTGGCGGGCGTACAAGAAGCGCTTCGACCGGCACCGGGCGATCGCTCGATGGACCCTGCCGATCTGGCTGTACGTCTCCGCGACAGGTGTGATCGTCTATCTGATGCTCTACCAGATGAAGGTCTGAGCCGGAGCTTTCATCGATGCGAGTGACGGTCGGGAACTTCGAGATCTTTGCGCGCGACCCGGAGCGGCTCGGACGGTTTTTCCGCGAGGCGCTCGGCTGGACGGCGGAGCCGGTGCCGTGGGACGGCCCGACGTACTTGAAGGCACGCCCTCCCGCCGGAACCGCACCGCCGGCCCGCCCGATCGGCGGCGGAATCGTCGGCGACTCGGCCAATCAGGCACCGCTCTTGGTCTTCCATCTCGAAGGGGGAACCCTCGAAGAAGCCCTTGCCCGCATTGAAGCCGCGGGCGGCTCGATCGGGGCGCCGCCGAAAGAGGTCACTGGAATGGGGCGCTTCGCGCGGTTCCGAGATCCGGATGGGCGGAGCTATGGGCTTTGGGAGGCGGCCGGTCGCTGAAGCGACATACCGCCCTAACAAGGGCAACAATATACTTGACTCACCCGGTCAAGGAGGTGTATCGTGGTTCTCGGTGGCTTTGTTGTTGTACCACGGCCAGGAGATAATCTACGTCTTCGCCTATTTGACTTGGAATAAATGAAGAGATTCTACGCCGAGCGGTTACTGAAAATCAGCCGATTTTCTTCGCTGTTAGCGCAGTTGTGTCAAGCCGGGCGCTCCAAGCAGAGAGTGTCTGAAAGTCTTCGCGCAACCGGATTTTATCAGGATGCAGTGCAGTTCGAAGAAGATTGTCGCGATCTTGGCATGCTTGTCGCAGCAGCAGAGACAAAGCGCCTTATCTATGGCTTGGATAAAGATCTGAAAGCCGAACAGCTCTCGGAGCTGGCGCACTGTATAATTAAGGTCTTAGAGTCCGAGTTATCTACAAACCACTTTCTAAAATTGAGGGCCGGATACGCTGATCTAATGCTTCCAATGGCGCATTTCGGGGAGGTGGTGGCGCTGGTATTTCCGGGAGCGGCGTCAGACATAGCCGAAGCTTCGGCATGCTTGGCACTAGAGAGATATCAAGGGTGCGTTTTCCATTCCATGCTAGTTCTAGAACACGGCCTTAAATGGATATGCGCGGAGTTGGCAATACCATTTCCGCCGTACGATCAATGGCTAGAGATTATAAAGGATATAGAAAAGGCCATAGGAAAAATTGAGGCCCCGAAAACCGATGTGCCTGGACGTGAACGAAGGGAACTATTGGCCGGAGCGGCTTCTCATTTCCGGATGGTCAAAGACGGATGGCGTAACCACGTTACGCACGGGAGAGCAAGCTATGGATCAGACGCGTCTGAAGCAATCTATCGGTCAGTTCGCCAGATCATGATCGACCTGGCAGAGTACGAAGAGAAAAAACCGTAATTCGGCTCTAGTCCTCAACTCCCAGAAACTCTCGCAACGCCCGGCGAATGATTTCGGATTTGCTCGCCCGTTCCTTCGCCGCCCGCTTCTCCAGCGCTTCCGCTTCGTCCGCGTGTAGGTAGGCGACCTCCCGCACGAGTCCGCGACTCGTGGCGGGCGCTCTGCGCTCCGGTTCGGTCTTCCTGGTAGCCACATCGGGACAATACCGAATCGCGCGACCTACACTATGCACACTATAGACACGCACTAGGCACACATTGTAGCCTGTCTCCACAATCTAGGAACGGAGGTGGAGCGAGCCGACGCTAAAGGGGAAAGCCTTGCGCGAAGGGCACCGCCTTGCCTGTCGGCGGGGCGGTTTTTTCCACCTCAGAACGGAGGAAGCGGTGACGGTCGAACAGGCACAAGCGGCGCTCGCCGCCGTGGCGGATGCTTTGGGTAAAATCGAGTGGGTGCTGCTACATCTTTTGTTGAAGCTGCCGCCGTCAGAGCGGGAAGACCCGATCCTCGAACATAAAGGGCCGTTCGATCGCGTCACTGAGGTCCGCGCGGTGGTCGAGTGCGTCTTAGCCGACAACGTC
>DATMZU010000351.1:0-9146 GCA_035607435.1 Thermoanaerobaculia bacterium
AGCGCCTCGGCGAGCGAATCGCCATCGACCATCACGTTGAGCAGCACCTGCGCCACGTGGGTGGGAATCCGCGATCCCCCGCGGCCGCCGATCGCGATCGCTTCTTCCCCCTCCGGCAGGACGCGCCAGGCGAGCGTGGGCGCCATCGAGGAGAGCATTTTTTTCCCCGGCGCCACGGCGTTCGCTTCGCCCTGGATCAGCCCGAACAGGTTCGGCCGGCCCGGCGCGGTCGCGAAATCGTCCATCTCATTGTTGAGGAAACCGATCTCCGGCACGTAGAGGCCGCAGCCGAACAGGTCGTTCAGCGTGGTGGTGAGCGCGATCAGGTTGCCGTCCGCGTCGATCACCGAGATGTGGGTGGTCTCCGGTTTCTCGGCAGGCGGCGCGTCGCCCGGCCAGGGGAAGACCCCTTTCGAGGGGGACACCTTGCCCCGATCGATCGAGGCGGCGCGGCGGGCGAGCCAGGCGGAGTCGAGCAGCTGGGCCGCGTCGGCCTGGGTCGTCGAGGGATCGCCCAGCAGGTAGCGATCGGCGAACGAACGCCGGAGCGCCTCGGCCAGCAGGTGGGCGCGATCAGCGCCGAACCGCGGCAGCTTCGGCCAGGCGAGGCGCTCCAACTGGCCGAAGGTCTGGCCGAGGATCATGCCGCCGGAAGAAGGCAGCGGCATCGTCGCGAGCTGCCAGCCGAACGCGGAGAAGCGCAGCGGCTCGCGCCAGACGGGCCGATAGCCGGCGAGATCCGCCGCCGTGAGCACTCCCCCGTGCCGTAAGGACGCCGCTTCGACCGCCCCGGCGACCGCCCCGCGGGTGATCCCCTCCGGACCCTGGTCCCGGTAGGCGGCGAGCGTGCGGGCGAGCGCCGGCTGTTGGATCAGCGCTCCGATCGCGAGCGGTTGCTCGGCCCCGACGCGCCAGAGCGCCGCGGTCTCGGGAAACTGAGCAAGGCGCTTCTGGTCCGGGTGGATCAGCCGGTCGTGCAGGTGGCGATCGACCGTGAACCCCTCCCGCGCCAGGCGCTCGGCCGGTTCGACCAGACGCGCCCACGGGAGCTTGCCGTACTTTTTGTGCAGCTCCCAAAGCCCGGCGGGCGAGCCGGGAGTTCCGGCGGCGAGCGGCCCGACGGTCGAGGCGCCCTTTTTCGCTTCGCCTTTTTCGTCGAGGTACATGTCGCGGCTCGCCGCGGCCGGCGCCACCTCGCGAAAGTCCAGCGCGGCGAACGCGCCCTTCTGGCGCAGGACGGCGAATCCCCCTCCCGCCAGGTTGCCCGCTTCGGGGAAGACCACGGCGAGCGCGAGCGCCGTCCCGATCGCCGCATCGACCGCATTGCCGCCGCTTTTCAGGATCTCAAGGCCCACCGCCGCCGCCCGGCGATCGTTCGCGGCGACCGCCCCGCCGCGGCCGATCGGCGCGGGCTCGAAAGCCGCGGGCAACGGCCCGCCGGGAAAAAGAAGGGCGACGAGGAGGAGGAAAAAAGCGGCGGGCCGTTTCATCGGGAGCCTCCCAAGGTGCGCAGGGTGCCGTGCGTCTCTAGTCGGCGGGGGTTTCGACCGCGGGTTCGCGAAGACCGGCGCCGGTTTCGGACTCCGCAACGACCGGCGGCACTTTCGGCGGACGGAGCAGCGAGATGACGACCGAGCCCGCGAGCAGGAGGACCACCAAGCCGAGCGACAGTTCGATCGGGATCTCGAACCAGGGATGGACGACCATCTTGCCGCCGATGAAGATCAGAACCAGGCCCAGGCCGTAGCTCAGATAGGTGAACTTGTGCATCAGCCCGGCGAGCAGGAAGTAGAGCGCGCGCAGCCCCAAAATGGCGAAGATGTTCGAGGTGAAGGCGATGAACGGATCGAGCGTGACGCCGAACACCGCGGGGATCGAATCGACCGCGAACAGGATGTCGCTCGCCTCGATCACCACCAGCACGAGCAGCAGCGGAGTGGCGTACAGCACGCCGTTTTGCCGCCACCAGAAGCTCTTGCCCTCGTAGCGTTCGGTAATTCGGAACAGGCGGCGGAACAGCTTGACCACCGGATTGCGCTCCGGCTCGATCTTGGTTTCCTTCTCGCGCAGGACCTTCCAGCCGGTGTAGATCAGGAAGGCGCCGAACAGGTAGATCAGCCAGGCGAATTTCGCCAGCAGCGCGGTGCCCAAGCCGATGAACAGGCCGCGGGCGATCAGAGCGCCGAGGATGCCCCAGAACAGCACCCGGTGGTGCAGCTCCTCGGGAACGGCGAAGTAGTTGAAAATGACGATGAAGACGAAGATGTTGTCGAAGCTCAAAGAGCGTTCGATCACGTAGGCGGTCAGGAACTCCACGCCCGGCACGTGGCCGAAGCGCAGATAGACCCAGGCGTTGAACGCGAGCGCCACCAGCGTCCAGACGACGCTCCAGACGATCGCCTCGCGCAGCTCGACGCGATGCTCGCGGCGATTGAACACTCCGAGGTCGAGCGCCAGCAGCGCGAAGATGAGGGCGAGGAAGCCGCCCCAAAGGAGCGGGGTTCCGATCGGGACGTGGGCGGTCACGGCGAGGGATTTCTTGACCGATTCGCGGGAGGCGAAAACCGCACCTCGTCGAAGCGGCGGCGCCCGGGCTGTTCCGGGGCGCCGCTCCGCGCGGCGGCTGCTACTTCGGGTCCTTGAGGTGCGCGTTGATCAGCTTGGTCATCTCAAACATGGTGACGGTCCCCTTGCCGGCAAAGACCGCTTTGAGCTTGTCGTCGGCGACGATGTTGCGCTTGTTGGCCGGGTCCTGCAGGTTGTGCTTCTTGATGTACTCCCAGACCTTCTTGGTCACCTCGGTGCGCGGCAGCGGGGCGCTGCCGACGACCGCCGCGAGCGCTTCGGAAGGCTGCAGCGGCTTCATGAACTGCTCGTTGGGCTTTCTTTCGGCCATCGCGATCTCCTGTGTTTTTTGGGTTTGGCTCGGTCGGTCACGGCTGCCCCTCAAGGCCTCGGACGAGCACGAATCCGATCGTGCACGTATCCCGCCAGGGCTCCGCCGAGGGGCGACAGTCTAGAACACTCCCCCGGCAACCGCGAGATCGACCGTATTCGGGGCGAATCCGGGGCCATCCTGCGCTTGCAGGAACTTTGCAGCGGGGCCGGCGGGAGCGACGAAACGAGACCCCTTGCTTTGGGCGGACTCCTTTGCGTGTGGTATTCTGGAGTCCGCTTTCGAGCCCCTTTTCCAGCGGAGATTTGACCTTGGCCGACCAGAACTTGAATGGACGCCTGTTCCTCATCGTCGATGAGCTGGTTCGTCGTGGCGTGACCCTGGAGCAGGCGCGGCGTGAGTTTGAACGTCAGTTCATTCTTGCCTCGCTACAATCCAACTCCGGCAACTTCTGCCGGTCGGCCCGCTCACTCGGGGTCCATCGCAACACGTTGCGCAACAAAGTCTCCACCCTCGGAATCCACTCCGAGGATTACGATCGGCGCCGCGCACAGCGGCGAAAGGATCCGGTCACCTAATCATCAGGTCGGCGGCACCTCGGTCGATCCCGGTTGAGTCGTACGACCGGTGAGTCGTCGCGGGTCTCTGGCACAGATCTAGCAGAAGCTTTCCTTACCATTTCGCGGCGCCGAGCCCGGGCTCCCGGGCTTGACGTGTACCGTTCCGCGCTCCGGACCTCCACTTCGTAAACGACGATGAAGCGACGGGTCTACGCCCCAACGGAAAACAAAAGGGAGCCGTTCCCCATGCAGCGTACCGAACGACGATTAACCTGGCACCGGCCTGCCCTGGCGGTGTCCTTTGCGGTTTTTTTGGTTTTGACCTTCACCTCCAGCCCCTCGGTCTCGTCGATCCCGACGCTTTCCGACCTCGAAACCCTCCCTCTCCCCTCGACCCTGCTTCCCGAACCTGCCTCCTCTCCCGCCCCCTCCTCCGGACATGAAGCGCAGCGGCTCTACCTCGAATCGCTTCCCTACGGCACGGCGATCGTCGAAGTCTCGACCCGCACGGGGGTGGACGGCCTGCTGATCGCTTCGGTGGTCGAGATGGAATCGGGGTTTGCCGCCAACGTCGTTTCGCCCCGCGGCGCGGTCGGCTTGATGCAGGTTCGGCCGGGCGGCACGCCAAAGAGCCCGGACCTGACCGATCCGAAAGCCAATCTGGAGGCCGGCAGCCGTTATCTCGCAAGCCTCCTGGATCGCTACGACGGCGACCTCGAACGGGCTCTGGCGGCCTACAACGCGGGTCCCGGCATGGTCGATCGATGGAAGGGCGTGCCGCCGTTCCGCGAGACGCGTTCCTACGTCCGCCGCGTCCAGGAGCGCTATCTGGGGCTTCACCGCCGGCTTTGGCACGGCGATTCGGATTCCCTGCCGCACGCCGAAATCGCCGAGGCGCTCGCCGCGATCACCCGGTAGGCCGGCCCCGAGCTCGAAACGAAAAGAGGCTCCGGCGGATCGAACCGCCCGGAGCCTCTTTTTCGTGCCGTCTGCGCCAAAACGGCCCAAACCGGGGGCCGAATTGACTCGAAACCCGCTCTAGCGGGAATCGGTCTTGCCGGGGAGCTGATCCGGCTCGTCGACGCCCTTCATCCCCTTCTTGAAGTTGCGGATGCCCTCGCCCAGACCTTTGCCGATGTTCGGCAGACGGGTCGCGCCGAAGAGCACGATGATGATGACGAAGATGATCAGCAGTTCGGGAACGCCAAGGTTGGGCATGGTCTTCTCTCCAGGAGCGGTGCAAGAGCGGCTGAAAGCGAGCCGCTCCATTCGACAGCATAGCAGATTGGTGCGTCGGCGCTCAGAGAACGGGACGCCACAGCCGGTCGAGCTCGGGGGCGATCTCGGCACCTTCCGGAATTCGCTCCAGGTGCCGAAGCGCCCGCGCGACCGTTGCGGGAATCAGCGGCAGGTGCCGCGGCGCGCCGCGCTCGGCGAATTTCGCGTAGGTGCCCGTCGCCTTGAGCGTCCGCTGGGCCGCCGCGCGATGGTAGCTCTCGAGGTCCGCCGGACCGCTTAAAGCCTCGGCCAGCAGCACCGCTTCCAGTGCGGGACTCGGAAACAGGGTGTCGTTCAAGAGGGAGGCGAGATCGTAACGCGGCGGCCCGAATCGTAGATCCTGATGATCGATCACGGCCACCTCGCCTACCCCGCCAGACACCCCCGGTCGGGGAATCAAATTGCGCGCCATGTAATCGCGATGGCAGGGAACCGCCGGCTCCGCGCCCAGGCGGGCACAGATCTCATCGAACAGCGACGCGATCGCGCCCTCCTGCTCCGGGGAGCCGAGCAGCCCGCGCGGCGCGAGATACACGTCCCACGTTTGTTGCAGCTCGCGCCGAAGCAACGGTCCGTCGAGCGGCGGGTTCCACGGCTCCTGCGTCGCGTCGTCGAGCAGCGATTCGGACGGCAGCGTCGCGATCCGCCGACTCAACTCCGCGGCATGACGAAAATACGGGGCGTTTCCCGCGTCGTCCAGGTCGCGCCGCTCCGCGAGCGTCTGATCTCCCAGATCCTCGATCAGCATCAGCCCGCGCGGAAGATCGACCGCGAGCACGCGCGGAACGGGCACCTCGACGCCTTCGAGCAGCGCAGTGGTGCGCAAGAACCGCTCCGCGGTCGGCCGGATTTCTTCTGGGTAGAACGCGACGATCGCGGAGCCGCCTTCGGCGAGCCGGACTCGTCCGTAGCGGCGCGGCGAGACGTCTCCCGGCAGCGCCTCGATTCGCTCGGGCGCGAATCCTCGGGTGGCGAGCCACGGTGCCAGGTCGGAAAGATTCATCGGGAAGGGAGTGCCGAGGAGGCAAAAATCGCGGGCGGCGCGAAAGGTTACCACGGTCGGACGAGTCGATGAAACGAGGCGCCGGATCACCAAAAAGTCAACGGGGATCGAGTTTTTCCCGGTGAATTTTTCGGTTTGACACCCCGGGGGGCGGCGGCGATAATCCGCCGGTCGGTTCGATACCGCAGCGGTCGCCCCCAAAACTCCCGGCAGGTCTCCGGGTGCCTTGGCGACCGATCTTCGGGCGAAGCGGCGAGGAGGAACGAGCTCTGGACGAACGACTGAAGCCCTTGATTCGCGACTTGCGCCGCGCCCTCGCCGAGGCGATCTCGGAGTCGTCCGACGTGTCGCGCTCGCTGCGCCGCATCCGCGAGGAAGGCTACTCGATGGTCCTCCATCTCGATTGCAAGCGAGAGGCGGGCGACGAGGAGCCGCCGCTGGTTCCCGCGGCCCGCGCCGCCGTGCTGGCGGATCGCTTGAGCGACAAGACCGAGAAGCTCGCAAAGCCCACGAAGAGCGCGCGGCCCGAGACCACCGCGCTGGTCCCGTCCCCCGAGCCCGCGTTTCAAATCGACGGCCGCGACCTCGGCTTCCTGCGCTCGATCGGCATCGATCCGACCCGCCGCCTGCGCCGGAAGAAATGACCCCGGCGCCGCCGCCCGATCTGCTGGGCCTCGATCGGAACCAACTCGCAGAGACCCTCTCCCCCTACATCGATCGGCCGTTTCGCGTGCGGCAGCTCTACGACGCGATCCATTCCCGCGGCCTCGCGGACTTCGACGCGATGACCGATCTCGCGAAGGACCTGCGCGCGACGCTCGCCGCGCATTTCCGCATCGAGCGCCCGGAGATCGCGTCGCGCGAGATCTCCGAGGACGGCACCGCGAAATATCTGTTCCGGCTGATCGACGGCGCTTCGATCGAAGCGGTCGACATCCCCGACGGCGACCGGCGCACGCTCTGCATTTCAAGCCAGGCCGGCTGCGCGCTCGCCTGCTCGTTCTGCGTCACAGGTTATTGGGGCGCGGGCAGGAACCTCACGGCCGGCGAGATCGTCGCCCAGGTCCTCTCGATCAAGCAGGACCGCGATCACCCGGCCGACGGCCTGAACCTCGTGTTCATGGGAATGGGCGAGCCGCTGCTCAATCTGGACAACGTCGGCACGGCGATCGAGATCCTCGCCGAGCACATCTCGATCCGCCGGATCACCGTCTCGACCGCGGGTGTCATCCCCGGCATCGAAGAGATCGCCCGCTGGAAGAGAAGGCCCAACCTCGCGGTCTCGCTCCACGCGCCAGACGACGAGCTCCGCTCTCGGATCATGCCGATCAATCGGAGCTACCCGCTCGCCGACCTGCTCGAAGCGCTGCGCCGGTTTCCGCTCGAACCGAGGCGGCGGATCACGTTCGAATACATCCTGATCAAGGACGTCAACGACTCCCTCGCCCAAGCCGACCGGCTTGCCGGGCTGCTCCAGGGGATCTCCTGCAAGATCAACCTGATCCCGACCAACCCGGACGCGGTGCTCGGCCCAACGATGGTCCCCTCGACACCCGAGCAAACCGCCGCCTTTCAAGAGCGCCTCTACCGCCACGGCTACACCGCCACGGTGCGGAAAACCCGCGGCGACGACGTCTCCGCAGCCTGCGGCCAGCTGCGCGCCTTCGCCCGAGATCCCCGTGGATTCCGCGGCAACGCGGCGCCGCGGATCGGGGATTCGTAGGGGCGCAGCATGCTGCGCCCTCGTTCGCGCGGGGCGCATCCTCTGAGTTTTGCGGTGGTGCTCCCGCGTTTTGCACTGGTACAACGGGATTTTGCACTTGTGCTCCCACATTTTGCACAGGTGCGCCGGAGTTTTGCAGTGGTGCACTCGCTCAGTGCACATGTGCGCTGGAACTTTGCACCTGTGCGCCGCGATTTTGCAGGGGTGCGCCCGCGTTTTGCACATGTGCACAGCGGAATTGCACCACTGCACTCGGCCAGTGCACCTGTGCAACGCCGCAGCGCACATGTGCACCCAGCCAGGCTCTCAAGGACGCCAGTTTCGCTCTTTGATTTCCCGGCGCCGGGAGTCGGACGTGGCGGCGCTCAGATCGAGCCGACCTCGGAGGTGCCCGATCCGCTCGCTCAAGGGACGTTCCTCCACCGCATCGGCGAGGAGCTCCCGAGCGACCTCGGGAACGGTCTTCCCTTGCGAAGCCGCGCGCTGCTCCAGAGCTTCGCGAAGCTTTTTGTCGGTGGGGATCGTCAGCGGTTCGGCCATAGGTGAAGTGTACCTTATCGCCGCGCGCTTACCTCGGAGGGAATTGAGAGGCCGCGCTGCGGCTCATACCGTCTCCCTCGTCGGCGCGGTGCCGGCAGAAATCAGGAGACAGCCATGAGCTCGTACGCCATCCACACCCTCGAAAGCGCACCCGACGGTTCGAAGCCGCTCCTTGCCGGGCTGCGCAAGAATCTCGGATTGATCCCAAACCTGGCCGCCGCGATGGCGGAATCGCCCACCCTTCTCAAGGGCTTTCTCGCCCTGCGCGAGATCTATCGCCAAGGAACGCTCTCCGAGGCGGAGATCGAAGTGCTGTCGCTCACCGCCGCCTACGAGAACGACTGCGCGTGGTGCGTGGCGTTTCACTCGATGATGGCGAGCAAGGTGGGGGTTGCGCCGCAGAGCATTGAGGCCCTGCGTGGAGGCCTCCCTCCGTTGGAGCCCCGCCTCGCCGCTTTGAGCGACTTCGCGCGCGAGATGGTGCGCGCCCGGGGAGCGGTGAGCCCCGACGGCCTGGCCCGTTTCCTCGCCGCGGGGCTCTCCCGGGCCCAGGCGCTGGAGGTGGTGCTCGGGATGGGGTTCTCGGTCCTGGCGAACTACGCCGGTCATCTCGTCGAGGCACCGCTCAATGAGCCGATGAAGCCGTTTGCGTGGCGGAAGGCCGCGTAGCGGTCCTTGACCCAAAACGGCGGCGCCGGGGCGTTGGCGAGACCTCCGCCTCGGCGTTGCCCCAAGCGGGATAATGCCGCGCATGCCCACCGTCCGCCTTCCTACTTCCGCTTCGAGCCCCGTCGGCGTTCTGCTCCAGCATTGGCGACAAGCGCGGCGAATGAGCCAGCTCGCCCTCGCCATTGAGGCGGAGGTCTCGCCGCGTCACATCAGCTTCATTGAGACCGGCCGGGCACGCCCCAGCCGCGAGATGGTTCTGCACCTTGCCGGAACGCTGGAAGTGCCGTTGCGCGAGCGCAATGCCCTGCTGCTTGCCGCCGGGTACGCGCCGACCTACCGCGACGTGGGGCTCGAGGCGCCCGAGGCGGAGGCGGTGCGCATGGCCCTCGCGGCGATTCTGCGCCGGCAAGAGCCCTACCCGGCCGTGGTGATGAATCGCTCTTGGGATCTTCTGGAGACCAACGCGGCCGCCACCCG
>DATMZU010000358.1:0-2949 GCA_035607435.1 Thermoanaerobaculia bacterium
CGCGCCTCGCGATCGTCGCCGACGGCGCTCTCGAGCTTCTGCCGTTCTCCGCCCTGCCCGATCCCGGTCGGCTGGCGGAAGGGAATAGCGAGCCGCCGCCTCTCATCACTCACCACGAGATCGTGCAACTCCCTTCGGCCACCGTGCTCGCGACGCTGCGCGAGGAATTCGGCTCTCGGCTCCCGGCTCTCGGAGGCATCGCCGTGCTCGCCGACCCGGTCTTCTCGGCCACGGACCCGCGCGTGCAATCGCAGGCCGGGCCGTCGGTGGAGGCGAGAACGCCGAGCGCCGGCGAGTACCACCGGCTCCCTGGGACCCGCCGTGAGGCTGAGGAGATCGTCTCCCTTTTTCCATTGAGCTCCCGCTTCGAGGCCTACGATTTCGAGGCGAGTCGCGAGACCGTCCTTTCCGGCCGCCTCCGTGGCTTTCGGTTCATTCACCTTGCCACCCACGGGCGGCTCGACGACGAGCACCCCGATCTCTCGGGGCTCGTCCTCTCGCAGGTCGATCGAAGCGGTCGTCGGCGCGAGGGTTTTCTCGGGCTCCATGAGATCTACAAACTCGACCTGCCCGCAGATCTCGTGGTCCTTTCCGCTTGCGAGACGGGCCTCGGCCGAGAGGTGCGCGGTGAAGGGATGATCGGTCTCACTCGCGGCTTCATGTATTCCGGCGTGCCGCGCCTGGTGGTCAGTCTCTGGCCGGTCGAGGACGACAGCACGGCGCTTTTGATGGTGCGTTTCTATCGTGAGCTCGTGGAGGGCAGGAAAGGGCCTGCCGCGGCGCTCCGCGTGGCCCAACTCGCACTCCGCGAGGTTCCCAGCTTGCGCGATCCTTACCACTGGGCAGGCTTCGTCTTCGTGGGTGACTGGCGGTTTCCCGGGAGCGAGGAGGACGACTTCCAGGCCAGAGGCGACGAGGACATCGAACGGCGAGGCGGTCGCCCGCGGCTACCTCCACGGCCGGTTCTCGACCTACCGGGCCCCAAGCCCCGCCCGAAGCCGGGGCCTGGAGGAGAGCGGTGAGCGAAGAGCCGATCGTCTTCAACGGCCGCCATGCGCGAACTGGCCGCTCGCTTTTGCCTCCGCTCACGGCGCTGGAGATCGGCCGGATCGCGCTCTGTCTCCCGATCGAACCGGATCTCGAGGAGCGGCTTCAGACGTTTGCTGAGGGGATCCGAGCCCATGATCCCTTGCGCGCGCTGAGCCTCGAGATGAAGGATCCGACCGATCTCTCCCAGACGGGCTGGGGGGTAATCTTCGCCCCCGGCGTCACGAGCGAGATGGAGGAGGCGCTTTCCCCGTTGTTCGAACGGCGCCGCCAACAGGCGGGGCAAGAGCACTTTCGTGCGCTCCGGGGCCCCGTTCCCACGGCGAGCGAGCTGCTCAAGGTGACCGATGTCCAGAAGGGCGCGCCGCCCGATCCCAAGAAGCTTCCGTACTATCTGCTCCTGGTCGGCGATCCGACATGGCTTCCGTTCCAGCTGCAAACCGAGCTCGACGTACAGTACGCCGTCGGTCGACTCTGGTTCGAGAATGCGAACGACTACCGGAGCTACGCGGAGGCGGTGGTTGCCTACGAAGTTGCGGCCGAGGTGCGTGGAAAGGAAAGGGCCGGTAGGCTTCTTGTGGATTCGAAGAACACCGAAGGAGACGATGGGGATCTCACCTTCTTCGCGGTCGAGAACCCGGGGGACCGGGCGACGTATCAGACCGCGAACGATTTGATTGCCTATCTTCACAAGGCGCTGAAACTTTGCCGTCCACGATGGCGCGTGCGGACGATCGGAGGCGGCGAAGCGAAACGTGCACGACTGACTCGGCTGCTCGGCGCCGAGAAACCGTCGATTCTGTTCACGGCCAGCCACGGGGTTGGATACGACGCAGACGATCGCCAGCAAGGCAATCGGCAAGGGTCTTTGATTTGTGATGACTGGCCCGGAGAACCGGCGCCGCTCGAAGACGAGCACTGTTTCGCTGGCGCTGACGTTCCGACGGAGGCCGATCTCTCCGGCTTGATCGCCTTTCTCTTCGCTTGCTACGGAGCTGGGACTCCGAGCTACGATTCCTTCGGTTTCAGAGTGCCGGACGGCCCGCGGAAAATCGCGCCTGCTCCCTTCGTCGCGCGCTTGCCGCAGCGCCTTCTGGCGGCCGGGGCGCTAGCTGTTGTCGGCCATGTCGATCGCGCCTGGACCACCTCGTTCACCTGGAATGGCCGTGGTGGGCATGTCGTCGTCTACGACCACTTGCTCAGGCAGTTGATGGATGGTTATCCGATCGGTTTTGCCATGGAGCAAATGGGGCTGCGCTTCGCCGACCTCGCCGCCGCGCTCCAGGTTCTCTGGTCCGATCGCGCCTTTCTTCGCGACCGCGACGTCGAAACGTTCGGCGAGCTCTGGTTGGCCGCGAGCGATGCTCGGAACTTCGTGGTCCTGGGCGATCCGGCGGTGCGTCTGGGGCTGGGGAAGTGAGTGACGATCGCCTCTACTTCAATGGCCGCCAAAGAGGCGGCAAGCCCCTTCTTCCGCCGCTGACCAAGAGACAGCTCGGCGACCTAGTGCTCGGCTCCCGGGTGGATGGAGAGCTTCTTGCCCGGGTCGAAGGGTACTTCTCTGCGATCGAGCGCAACGAAGATTCGCGACGGGATCCCGTGGTCCAATTCGATCAGTCGGGGGATCTCTCGGAAACCGGCTGGGGAGTGCTGTTTGCGCCAGGTGTGCCGGAAGGGGTCCGAAGGGCTCTCAGGCCACTCCTCGACTTGCGGCAGGCGCGGGCGAAAGAGAGGTATTTCGAGCTTTCTCTGCGCGACTGGGGGCATAGCCCGGAGTTGATCGATCCCGATCGCTATCCGTATTACGTCTTGGTCGTCGGGTCCCCCGAGGAGCTTTCGTTCGAGGAGCAGAGCGAGCACGACGTGCAGTATGCGGTAGGGCGGCTCTGTTTCACGAAGGCC
>DATMZU010000391.1:0-10965 GCA_035607435.1 Thermoanaerobaculia bacterium
GGCAACATCAAGGTGATGAAGGAGCAGTTCCGGCGCTGGGGCATCCTCTACGACTGGAGCAAGGAGATCGCCTCCTGCACGCCGGAGTACTACCGCTGGAACCAGTGGCTCTTCTTGAAGATGTTGGAGAAGGGGATCGCCTACAAGAAGAAGGCGCCGGTCAACTGGTGCCCGAGCTGCCAGACCGTGCTCGCGAACGAGCAGGTGGTGGACGGCGCCTGCGAGCGCTGCGGCACCGCGGTGGTCCAGCGCGACCTCGAACAGTGGTTCTTCCGCATCACCGACTACGCCGACCGGCTGCTCGCCGGGCTCGACGGCCTGGACGGCTGGCCCGAGAAGGTCAAGGTGATGCAGCGCAATTGGATCGGCCGCTCGGAAGGAGCGGAGATCGATTTCGCCATCGCCAAGGGCGCGGGGAATGAAGTCGATCCGGCCGCGGCGAAGATCACCGTCTTCACCACTCGGCCGGACACGATCCACGGCGCCACCTTCCTGGTGCTCGCGCCGGAGAATCCGCGGGTGGCCGAGCTGATCGCCGACCACCCGGACCGTGCCGCGCTCGAAACCTGGATCGACAAGGTGCGCAACACGCCGCGCATCGAGCGCGAAGGGGAGGGTACGGCCAAAGACGGACGGGCGACCGGCAGCTACGCGATCAATCCCGCGACGGGGGAGCCGATTCCGATCTGGCTCGCCAACTACGTCCTGCCCGGTTACGGCACGGGGGCAATCATGGCGGTGCCGGCGCACGATACGCGCGACCTGCTGTTCGCGCGGCAGGAAGGTCTGCCGATCCGCCTGGTCTACGCGCCCGCCGACTGGCCGGAAGATCGCGATCCGAATACGCTCGAAGAGCCGATCCTGCATGAAGGGGCGGTCCGCAACGCGCCGCCGTTCGATGGCGCGGAGGCGGGACCCGAGACGATCCGGCGCTTCATCGCCTGGCTCGAAGAACAGGGCGTCGGCCGCGCCAAGGTTTCCTACCGCCTGCGCGACTGGCTGATCTCGCGCCAGCGCTATTGGGGCACGCCGATTCCGATCGTCTATTGCCCGGAGCACGGGGCGGTGCCGGTGCCGGAGGATCAGCTCCCGGTCGTCCTGCCGGTGGACGTCGAATTCACCGGCCGCGAGGGCAACCCCCTCGGCCGCGTGCCGAGCTTCGTCGAGGCGACCTGCCCGAAATGCGGGGGGCCGGCGCGGCGCGAAACCGACACGATGGACACGTTCGTCGATAGCTCCTGGTACTACCTGCGTTTCCTGTCGGCGCACGATTCGGGGAAGATCTTCGACCCCGCGGTCGCGGCCAAATGGGCGCCGGTCGATCAATACATCGGCGGCATCGAGCATGCGATCCTGCATCTGCTTTACGCCCGCTTCGTCTGCCGCGTGCTCCACGATTTCGGCATGGTGCCGTTCGAGGAGCCGTTCACCAACCTGTTCAATCAGGGCATGATCACCCGTCTTTCCGAGAAGAGCGGGCGGATCGAGAAGATGTCCAAGTCGAAAGGCAATACGGTCTCGCCGGACGAGCTGATCGAGCAGATGGGGGCGGACACGGAGCGGGTCTACACCCTGTTCATCGGTCCGCCGGACAAAGAGGCGGAGTGGAACGACGAGGCGGTCTCGGGCGCGCACCGCTTCTTGAGCCGGGTCTGGCGATGCGGCCAGCGGTTGAACGAGGCGCCGCCGATCGGCCCGGCCGACGGCGAGCTGGAGCGCCAGCGCCACGCGACGATCCAGCGCGTCACCCAGTGCATGGAACGGTTCGCCTTCAACACGGCCGTGGCCGCCCTGATGGAGCTGACCAACGCGCTCACCCGCGCGCTGGAAGAGAAAACCGCGTCGCGCTTCGCCTGCGAGGCGGCGTTCGACACCTTGCTGCAACTGCTGCACCCGATGGCTCCTCACGTCACCGAGGAGCTGTGGGAGCAGCGCGACCACATCGAATCGCTGCTCGATACGACCTGGCCGGAGTACGACGAGGCGAAGATCCGCCGGGCGCGCATCCAGCTGGTGGTGCAGGTGGACGGCAAGCTGCGCGGCCATATCGAAGTGGACGCCGACGCCGAGGAAAAAGAGATCCGCGCCGCGGCGCTCGCGTACGACAAAGCGCAAGAGCACATGGCGGGGCGCGAGCTGGCCAAGGCGGTGATCGTCCCCGGCCGGCTGATCAATCTGGTGACCCGGAGGTAACGATGAGAGCCGCTAGAGTTTCTTCCCCGTTCCGCACCCCGATCGCGCTCGGGTTACTGGGCGCTTTGAGCCTTCTGTGCATCGTCCTGTCCGGCTGCGGCTACGCCCTGGTCGGCCGGGCGAGCAACCTGCCGCCGAGCATCAAGTCGGTCTATTTGCAGCCGTTCACCAACCGCACGCCGCGCCAGCAGGTCGAGCAGGAGCTGACCCGGTCGATCGCCGACGAGCTGGTCACCCGCCAGCGCTTCTCGCTCGCTTCCGCCGCCGCGGGGGCCAATGCCCAGATCGAGGGGACGGTGGTCGGTTTCGGCGTCACCCCGGTCACGTTCGACCAGAACGGCCGCGCAACCGCCTACGAGATCTCGATCGCCGCCGAGGTGAAGTTCAAGAACCTGGCCGACAACAAGGTGATCTGGTCGAACGACCGCTACACCTTCAAAGAGAGCTATCCGCTCGACGCATCGAGCGCCAACTACATCGACCTTGAGGACCAAGCGATCCAGAAGGCCGCGAAGCGCTTCGCCGAGGCGATGGTGAGCGATCTGCTGGAAGGGTTCTAGGCTTCAGGGCTCGTTCCCGCGGTAGGGGCGGCCCCCCGTGGCCGCCCTCGAATTGCGCGAACGTCCGGGGCGCGCATGGGCGGCCACGGGGGGCCGCCCCTACGAATACGTCGTCCTGCTTTATGAAACAACCCCCCCTCCTCATCGTCCTCGGCGCCACCGCGACCGGCAAGAGCGCTCTGGGCCTGGCGCTCGCCGAGGCGCTCGGGGGCGAGATCGTCAACGCCGACGCGCTCCAGGCCTACCGGGGATTCGACATCGGCACCGCGAAACCCTCCTTGGCCGAACGGGAGCGCATCCCGCACCATCTGATCGATATCCTCGATCCGCGCGAGCGGTGGTCGGCGGGGGAGTTTGCCCGCCAGGCGCGGGGGGCGATCACCGAAATCGAGGCACGCGGGCGCCGGCCGATCGTGGTCGGCGGCAGCGGGCTCTACCTGCGGGCTCTGCTGCTCGGGATCAGCCCGATCCCGCCCGGGGACGAAACCGTCCGCGCCGAGCTGCGCGTCCGCCTGGCGGCGGAGGGCCTGCCTGCCCTCTACGAGGAGCTGGAACGCCGCGATCCGGCGAGCCACGCGCGGCTGATGGCGGGCGACACGCAACGGATCTTGCGCGCTCTGGAGGTCGCGATCGTCTCCGGCAAGCCGCAATCGGAGTGGATCGCCGAGCGCCCGTTCGGCGGCGAGCCCCTGTCGGCTTTGCGCATCGGTTTGACCCTTCCTCGAAGCGTCTTGTACGATGGCATCGCAGGTCGCGTGGCCCGAATGGTCGAGCAGGGGTGGGTGGCGGAAGTGGCTCGACGGCTCGATGAGGGGCTCGATCCCGAGCTTCCTCCCTTTCAGGCGATCGGCTACCGCCAGCTAGTCCTTCATGTGCGGGGGAAGATGTCCCTCGCCGAGGCCATCGAGGAGACGGTTCGTGCGACGCGCCGTTTCGCCAAAAGGCAGGAAACCTGGTTCCGCAAGGAACCCGAGGTGACCTGGTTTGCAGCCGATTCGCTCGAACGTCTCGTACCTTCTGTCCTTGAATTCGCCCGAACCGGCTGGAGGTACCATGCCGAAGCACAACATCAACATCCAGGACGGCTACCTGTTTCAGAGTCTCAAAGAGGGACAGACGATGTCCCTCGAGCTGATTACCGGACGCCAACTCCTGGGCCGGATGAGAAGATTTGATCGTTTCGCCGTCGTGCTCGAGACCGAAGGTAAAGAGATCTTGATCTACAAGCATGCCATCGCCACGATCGCGACGGCCTCTTCTGTCGCTTGAAGTCGTCGGGGGTCGCCTCTGGGCGACCCTCGGCGTGCTCTGGCTGACCCTCCTCGTCAGCGCCTGTGCCTCGACTCCGCCGCCGAAAGGCCCGGCGCCGGAGCGGCCCGAGGTTCGCTCGCTCGACCTGTCGCCCGAGGAAAAGGCGTTCCTGGTCGAACCTTCGGCCGGTTTCGCCGGGCCGTTGGCGCCCGAGCGGCATGACGAGATCCTGGCCGCCCACAAGGCGCTGGTGCAGGTGGGAGAACTCGCCGAGGCCCAGAACGTCGCCGCCCGCCTGCTCGCCGCCGAGCCCGACCTGCCTCCCGCCCAGGTGCTGGCGGCGCAGGTCGAATTCGCCCGGGGCGACCTTGCAGCGGTGCTGCGGCGATTGGCTCCGGAAGTGCCGGGGGGGGCGGGGGCCTGCGCGGCGGATTACACGGCGTGCCAGTTGCTGATCGGCCGCGCCGCGGAGCGGAGCGGCAAGATTCCGCTCGCCTACGGCGCCTACCGGAGCATCGCGGCGCGCAGCCCCACCGCGTTTGCCCGGACCGGAGCGCTCCACGCGCAGGCGCTGAGCAGCACCCGCAAACGGGTGGACGAGGAGCTGACGCTCGGCGAGATCGACGTCGCCAAAGGGCAGTTGCGGCTGCTCGAACAGTGGGCGCCGTCGGAGATCTCGACGTTCGAGGCGGCGGCGGCCGTGGCGCATGCCGCCCGCGAACCCCAGGCGGAGCTCTCCGCGATGCGCAAGCTGACCGAGCGCAAGCCCGACGACCGTTCGATCCTGGAGCGGCGCGCCGACCTCGAGATGGACGTGGGCGAGCCGAGCGCGGGTTTGGAGATCGTCAAGCAGCTGTCCGAGCGTTTTCCGCGCGATCCTTCCCTGGCGGCGCGCCTGGAGGTCACCAAGTTTCTTTGGCGGCTCTCGGCCCTGCCGCCGGACGTGCGGGGGATGGCGCACTCCGAGGGCCTTTCGCGCGGCGAGCTGGCGGTGCTGTTCTATTGGCTGATCCCGAACGTCCGCTATGCCAAGCCGACGGCGGGCCGGATCGCCGCCGACGTGCTCGACCAGGCGCGCCAGGACGAGATCGTCCGGGTCTTGAACCTGGGCCTGATGGACATCGACGGCGATCTCCACCGGTTCTTTCCGACCAGCCCGGCCCGCCGCACGGCGGCGCTGGGCGCACTGGTCCGTGCGCTCGGTCGATTCGGCAGGGGGCTGCCGTGCCTGGAGGCGGACGGCGGCACCTGCTCGGTCGCCGCCCGCTGCGGCCTGTTGACTTCGGTGGACGACTGCCGGCCGCGCGATCCGGTGTCCGGGGCCGAAGCGGTCGAGATGATCCGGTTGGCGCTCAAGGCCTTGGGTGCCTCGTGAGCCTGACGATCCCCAACCTGCTCTCGCTCCTGCGGATGGCGCTGGTCCCAGTTTTCATCATCGCGGTGCGCTATGGCGAGCCGAAAAAAGCGTTGCTGATCTTCCTCGCCGCCGGAATCACCGACGCGCTCGACGGGTTCATCGCCCGGATCGCCAAGCAGCAGTCGCTGCTCGGGACCTACCTCGATCCGATCGCCGACAAGCTGCTGCTCATCTCGGCCTGGATCGTGCTCGCGATCCCCAACCTCGCGCAATCGGCGCCGGTGCCGCTCTGGGTCACCATCCTGGTGATCTCGCGCGACATCCTGATCGTGATCGTGGCGCTGGTCCTCTACCTGGCGCTCGGGGTGCGAAAGTTTCCCCCGACCGTGATCAGCAAAGTGACGACGGTCGTCCAGGTGCTCACGGTGGTCGTGGTGCTGATCGCCGGCATCGCCGCCAAGGAAACCGCCCGCCTGGCCGTCCCGCTCGATGTGCTCGCCGATTTCTTCATCTACCTGACGGCGGCGCTCACCCTGGCCTCGGGCCTCTACTACGTTTACCGTTCGAGCAGCCTGGTGGGGGACAAGGACCGGGCAGTCGAGTAGGCTATCGCTTGCGCCGGCTCTGCAACGCCTTCAACGCCTCGATCGGCCGGCGATCCGGGGCCATCAGGCGGATCGCCTGGCGTAGCGCGGCCTCCGCTTCGTCCAGCTCGCCGAGCGCTCCGGCGACCTCCCCTAGGTAGAGGGCGGCGAGGCCGCAGCGCGGATCGACCCGCAAGGCTTCCTTGAGGTCATTGGCCGACCGCCGGACGATCGACGGCGCTCCCGGCGATTGGGTGAACCGGGCGTAGGCCAGCTCGGCCCGATAGAGGCCGTTGCCCGGGTCGCAGTCGGCGGCGAATTCGAGCAGCTGGATCGCCTCTTTGCTCCGCCCTGCCTCCAGATGCGCCAAGGCTTTGCGGAACTGCGCCTCCGGGTCGAGCAGATCGGTCTTGATCTTGAAGCGATCCGGGTCGGGGCGCCGCTCGCGCTCCTCGCGCAAGGTCCGGCGGCGAAACAGGAGGGTGCCGCGGCTCTCGGCATCGACCAACTGGGCATAGGCCCGCGCGCCGGTCGAAAACAGCTCGCGCGCTTTTTCCTCCAGGTCGGTGCCGGCGAAACTCCAGGGCGCCGATCGCTCGGCGAAAGCGAGAAACCGGGCCTCGATCAGCGGCGGCGGCGCATCCTCGGGCAAGCCGAGCAGGTCGAAGGGGTCGAGCCGGCGATGAGCGAGATAGATCTGCATCAGCTCGTTGCGCCGTTGTTCGCTCGCGCCGATCGCGACCGGAGCCGTACTTGGCGCCTGGAGCGGCGAGGGCTGCGGCAGCTTGACGATCGGCACCTGGCGGGTGGCAAGCTCCGGAGCGGCAATCGCCGCCGGTTTGGGAGGGGGCGGAGGAGCCGGCGCCGCGACGGTGGAGAGGATCGGTATCGTCCCAGTCCGGCTCAAGGGCGGGCGATCGAGCGCCACCACGGAGCCCAGCAGGGCCAGGGCGTAGAGCAGGCGGGCGATCTCGTCGAGCGGCAGGCCGGCGGCCTCGACCAGCTCGTGCATCTGGCGCGGCGTCCGGAGCGCGTCGGACAGTTTCTGCTGCGCCGCCGAAAGCTTCAGCTCCGCGACCGGGAAGAAAGGGTCGGGCGAAAGCGTTAAGTGTTTGCCCACCAGCGGGGCGATCGCGGCATCCACCTCTTCCTGGGGCGCGAAGCGGATGATGCCGGTCGCGATCAGCTGCGGCACCCTGACTTTGAGCGGCGACTCGGCGGTGGGCGGCTCGCCGGAGATGCGAAATTCGCCCTGGCGCCAGGTGAACAGGTCGAGCAGTTTCTTCGCCAGGTTCTGTTGCAGCAGCCGGAACAGCTCTTCACCGCCGATCAGGCCCCTTTCAATCAAGACCTCGCCGAGCGGTACGCTTTGCGCCACGGTCTGGGAGAGAGCGCTATGAAATTCCTCTTCGCCGATCCGTCCGGCGGCGACCATGAACCGGCCGAGCGTCTCGTGCGCCAGGTTCGACCGGCAATCGACCGGCACCCCCGCTTCGAGCACGATCTTCTTGCTCACCGGCGGCCGGCGCAGCTCGATCACGACCGAGTGGGCATGGACGGCGTGCGCCAGCAACAGCACGGCAAACGGCGTCTCTTCGATGCGCCCTTCGGAGCTGCGGAGCAGCCGCTCCAGATCCTCGCGCCGAGGGATCAGGGGAGGAGACCTCGGTGGAAAGGCGCGGTGCGGAGAGCGAAAGCAAATGTTCTGAGCATTGGAAATGAGACGAAAAGAGAGCGGAAAGGTAGCGCGGACCTCGGTTTTCCGTCAAGGAGCGACGCTTTGGCCGGCTTGAACGTAGAATACGTCGCCGTGAAGCGAAGCTCTCTGCCGCTCCTCCTACTCGTGCCGATCGTCGCCCTGTTCGCCGGGGTAGGCTCCGCGCATGCCGAATTGGTCGTTTTGACCGACGGCAGCACGCTCAAAGTCGAGGCGTTCGAGGTCTCGGAGGACGATCGCGCGGAGCTGACGTTCTCTCACGGCGGCCGGCTCACCCTGCCGATCGACCGGGTCGAACGGGTGGTGGACGACGAAGTCGAGGAGCCGGAGATGCCGGTCGTGGCGATCGGCCCGCCCCCGCCGCCCAACCAGCCGGCGGAGCCCACTGTGGCGCTCGCCTTCGAAGAGGGGCAGCAGATCCCCGTCGGTCCCTATGGCACGCAGATCTTCGCGGCGGGGCGCAAGCATCAGGTCAACCCCAACGTCATCGCGGCACTCATCCGCGCCGAATCGTCGGGCAACCCGCGCGCCGTGTCGCGCAAGGGCGCGCGCGGATTGATGCAGTTGATGCCGGCGACCGCCAAGCGCTTCGGCGTCCGTACGGACCGGCTGTTCGAGCCGGAGCAGAACCTCGAAGCCGGGGTGCGCTATCTCAAGTTCCTGATCGAGCAGTTCCCTGGCGATCTGGCGCGGGTACTCGCCGCCTACAACGCGGGCGAACAGGCGGTTCAGCGCTACGGCGGCGTGCCGCCCTATCGCGAGACGCGGGGTTACGTCCGCCGCATCTACACGTTCCTGGGACTAGCGGTCGGCAAACTCGACGGCGCCGGCTGATCCACGATTCTTGGCCGCCGCGGCGTCAGGGAGCGCCCGGCCGCCCGTCCCCTAGTGAGGATTCGGCGGTGCCGGATTACCTGCCGGTGGAGCGGGAATCTTGAGCTCCAGGCGGATCTGGGCGATCAGTGTGGAGAGCGGCACGCCCCCGGCGACGGGAGAGGCCATCAGGTAGCGATCCGCTCGCTTTTCGCCCGTCGCGGTCGTCGTCACCGAGTACTTGCCCAGGCCCCCCGAGGTGATGGAGTAGGAGTTTTCGCGCCCCGGGTAATGGGACACGAACAGCAGCACCTCGTCGCCGACACTGAGCAGGGGCTGATCCTGCGGGCCGGTTTCCACCAAAACCTTGCCGGGCTGAATGAGCGTCCGAGGCACCACGATCTCGATCTCGGGCGCCACCTCGCCGCGGATCGTCTCGCCGATCCGCAGCTTGACCAGCGACACGGGAGAATCCTCCACGCTGTCCTGACGTTGACCGATCGCCTGGGCGACCACGATCGCGTCGGAGCGATTGAGCTGGGCGAGCAGGTACTTGGCGGCATCGGCGCTGTCGGCGCCAGAAGCGGCGAGAACCGGAGCGCCGGACGCGGAGAGCAGCGCCAGGATCGCCAAGGCCCTCCCGAGAGAGAGCCGAAGGAAGAGACCACGATCGGATCGAAACATTCGCACCTCATGGAGGAAACCGGCACCACTCCGGCCTCAGACGATCAGCTCGCGGTTCGCGGGCTGCGCTCTTCGACGGCGCGATGCAGATGGCGTACCAGCCGATGGCAGCCGGCGACGATCTCTTCGAGCGCCCGCCGCTCTTCCTCTTCGAGCGCGCGATCGATGCCGAGCAGCCGGCCGACGTCGAGCGGATCGCCGCTCGGGCCGCCATAGCCGCCGGAGTCCCGCGGTTCGGCGATCTCCAGCCGCGGCCCCAGCACTCCGGTCGGGTAGGGTTCGAAGGCGCCGAGGCTTCCCAACCCGCCGAAGCCGCCGAAGGTGGTCCGGCGAATCCCTTCGGGGCGCTCGTTGACGATCTGAATCGCGTTGTGCAGGTCGTGAAGATCGCAATCGAGGGCGGTCAGAAGCTTCTCGAGCGTTTCGAGGGAAGGCTTCTGCCGGCCGGTTTCGTAGGCGGAGAGCATGCCCTTCGTGACACCCGCCGTGTCGGCCACGAGGTACTGCTTTTTGCCCTGACGCTCACGCAGCCAGCGCACGGCTCGGCCGAGCCGATCGAAGAGGGGAGAGGAGCGGTCGTTCATTGGAATTGCCTCCCGCGAAGGCCTGTGCTCTAGATGGGTACGGGCCTCGGCGACAGGAAAACGATAGGCGTAACAAAGGCGTAAGTCAAGGTCTTTTGCGGGGGGAAATACGTCGGCAACAGCCTGTTCGAGACCCTCTTGAGGCTTGGTCACAGCCGATCGTGGTAGGCCTTTCCGAGGCCACAACAGGCAGATGTTTTTCCCTTCGGGTACACTCCCGGAAAACTCCCGGAGCCCCCTCGACATGGCTATATCCCTGGCAACTTCGGCCACCGCCGTGCCCGCGCTCGACCTGGATTTCGCCCGTAGCTCGTTCTCGTCGCTCGCGGGCGACTGGGTCTTTCTCGACAACGCCGGCGGCTCCCAGACCCTCACCGCCGTCGCGGACCGGGTGCGCGATTATCTGCTCGCTTCGAACGTCCAGCTCGGCGCGACCTACGAGCCGTCGCGCAGGGCGGCGGCGCTGGTTGCGGCCGGAGTGGCGGCGGCGGCGGATCTCCTCGGGGTGACCTCGGGCGAGGTGATCCTCGGCGGTTCCAGCACTCAGCTGTTGCAAAACCTGGCTCGATCGATCGGCGAGGACCTGCAACCGGGCGACGAGGTCGTGGTCACCGACTGCGATCACGAATCGAACGTGACGCCCTGGCTGCGCCTGGCCGAAAAAGGGGCCGTGGTGCGCTGGTGGAGGACCGACCTCTCGGCCCTCGCTCTGGTCCCCGAGCAGCTCGATCCGCTGCTAAGCCCGCGGACGCGCTGGGTCTGCTTCCCTCACGTCTCGAACCTGTTCGGTACGATCCACCCGGTGGCCGAGATGGTCGCCCGCATTCACGCGGCCGGCGCGCGGGCGATCGTGGACGGCGTGGCGTTTGCCCCCCATCGGCAAGTCGAGGCCGCCGCCTGGGGCGCGGATGCGTACGTGGCCAGCGTGTACAAGATTTTCGGTCCGCACATCGGCGCGCTCTACGTCCGGCGCGAGTGGCTGGAGGGGCTCGCGAACGTCAATCACGACTACATCGAGCGTAGCCAGATTCCCTACAAGCTGCAGCCGGGCCAGGCGAATTACGAGCTGGCGGCGTCGCTGCCGGCGATCATCGAGTACCTCGACGAGATCGGACGGCGAGCCGGCGGAGAAGGGGAGAGCCCGGACCTGCGAGCGGCGGCGTTTGCCGCGATCGCCGAGCACGAGGCAATGCTCGCCGAACGGCTTCTGGCTTTCCTGCGC
>DATMZU010000395.1:0-6300 GCA_035607435.1 Thermoanaerobaculia bacterium
TCCAACGGCAGCTCGTCGATCAGGTTGAGGGAGCCCCGGTCGTTCAAAAAGACCAACAGGCGCCCCCGGTAGCGCTTCCCTTCGGCGGCGATGCCCCGGTCGCCCGAGGTGTACACCGCGAGCCAACGCCCGGTATAGACCTTGGACTCCCCGTTCTGGGTGATCCGGAGCGCCGGAGCCGAAATGTGCGCCCCTTCCGAGACCACCCAGGCATCGGTGACGCCCAGGCTCGACAAGCGCTTCAAGCCGGCATCCGCCGCCTCTTTCGTGTTGTAGCGGCCGACCCGCACGCGATAGAGATCGCCCCCGGCGTCGAAATGGGAATCCGCCGGCTCGCCGAGGCGCTCGGAGAGGCTCTCTGCCAATCCGCTCGCCTGCCCCTCGTCGCGCAACGCCGCCACCTGAATGCGGTAGACCCCCAACTCCGCGGCGCCCGCGGCCGGCTCGACGCGGATCGGCGAAACGATCGCCACCGGGCGCGGATCGCTGCCGATCTGAATCCGGATGTCGCCCTCGCAGCAGGGCAGAACGACGGTCGGCAGGTCGCTCGCCAAGCCGATTTTGATCAACGGGTTGCCCGTGGGCAGCTTGCGCGATCTTTGGACGGGTGGGACCGGCACGACCGGCGCCGACGGGGATGCCACGGCACTCGGTGCGGGCTTGGGAGCGGCGGGTTTCGGCGCGGCGGCCGGCGGCGTGGATTTGGGCGGCGCAGCTTTGGGAGGTAGAGACTTCGGCTCCACCGTCTTCGGTGGCGCTTTGTGCGGGGTCGCTTTGCCGGGCGCCGGGTGGCGCGTCCGGGGGTGCGGAGTATGGCCGGCACAGGCGACCGCCAGCAGGGTCGCGAGCGCGAAGAGGAACGCCCGCCTCACGCGCCGAACGCCTCCGAGCGAGCCAGGGCCACCCAGGTGCCGGCCAGAACCGTCTCGACGGCGGCGCCCGGAAGGGCGGCCACGAGCTGCACCAAGCCGTGGGCCACGAACGCCACGAGCGGACGGCCGTTCGCGGTGAACGAAACCAAGGCGGAAAGCGGGAACAGCGCGAGCCAGATAGCCATCGATGCCGTGGCGAACAATACCAGGATAAGGGCGACGGCTCCCAACCTTCGACGAAGGATTTCCAAAGCGCGGCGGGCCGCGATTCGGACGCTCGATCTCTCGCGGGACAGGTCGGCGCAGGCGATTTCGTACCAGATTCCGCTGCCGAGAAACAGCAGGAAGATCGGAAACATCGCGACGCAGATGATGCCGAAGGCGGCGAAAGCCCCCCAGACCGCCGAGGCGCTCGCACCGGCGCCGATTCCGAGCAAGGCCAGGAGCACCGCCGCAAAGAGAAACACGCCATAAAGATTCGCGAGCGCGAAGTAGCGCTTGAGGCCGTCCCGTCCCCAGCGGCTGAAGTCCGCCCAGCGAATCGCCTTGGCTCCTGCACCTTCGCGATCCGCCGCCGCGAGCACCCCGTACGTGCCGGCCTGGAAAAAGCAGTAGACGTAGCCCGCGACCAGCCAGAGGGCGAGCATCGCGAGGAGAGCCGAGACCAGCTTCGGGGTCCAGACGAGGCGGTCGGCCAGATCGGACAGCCATTCGATGCCACCGTCGAGATGATCGAGATGGTCTATATCGCCCAGGCTTTCGAGATTCCTCGGCAGGTCGAGCCACAAATCGAGCCCGAGCGCCAGGAGCGGCAGGAACAGGCTGGCGGCGAGGAGCACCAGGAGCGTCAGGTTCCGGAGCAGCCGAACTCCAATCAAAAGCCGCCAGTTGGCCCCCAGGCCGGCCACCCCATGGGACACGCAATCGATCGCCGTCAGGCGAACCGTCCCCTCAGGAGTGTTTGCCATGCATCAGCACTTCGCGCCGAAAATCGGTCGCCGACGTCATGTCGATCGGCTTGGCCATCTCGAAGATTCGCGACACGAGGGGAGCGGGCAGGCGAGAGGAGAGGAGCTTGGTGACCTCGACGGCCGGAGGGGCCGGAGCGTCGGCGCCGCGATCGAGCGAACGCGGCCCCGTGGCGGGAGCCGGCGCCTCCGCCCGTCCCGGCTGCAACAGATAGTTCGTGGTGAAAATCGTCGGCAGCCGTTGGACGTAGCGTTGATTCAAGATCAGGTATAAGAGGTCGTTCACCCAAGGCGTCTGCTTCTGCGCGCCCAACTCGTCGAAGACGAGCAGCTCGGCGCGGCCCAGCGGATCGAAGACTTCGGCGGTCGATTCCTCCGAGCTGGGATCGAACGTCGCCTTGATCTGCTGCACCAGCTCGTTGAAGTTCACGAACCGGCCGTGGGCGCCATAGCGCTCGATCAGCTCGGAGAGCACGGCGACCGCCAGGTGGGTCTTGCCGGTGCCGGGCGGGCCGAAAAAGATCAACCCGGACTCGCGGAACTCCCCCTCCGCGTTCATGAACTCCTCGACATAGCGCTCGCTCTCGCGGAACGCCCGCAACAGTTGGTCCTTCACCCGGGGGTTGTTGTGGCTGCGGTCGAACGTCGAGAGCCGGCAGCGCCGGTAACGCTCGGGAATCCCCGCCGCCCCAAACAGCCGCGGCACCCGATCGCGCTCCCGGCAGACGCACGGCCGGGCTGTGCCGTTCCCGCCGTCCGCCGCGACGACCCAACCCCGCCCGCCGCACTCCGGACAGGCACTCGATACGCCGCTTTCGACCACGGATCGATGGTAGCACGGGGGCTTCGGTAGACCGGGCGCGCGTACCGCTTAGAATCCCGGGATGCGCTTCCATCGATCGGCCGCTTTGCTCGCTCTTCTCCCCCTCCTGGCCCTCGCGCTTTCGTCCTGCCGCGCAACTCCTTCGCCCGCCGGCCAATGGCGCGGCGTGCTCACCTCGCCGGGCGGCGAGCTGCCGTTCGGCCTGCGGATCGACTCGGGTCCCGAAGGTCTCCGCGCGGTGATCCAAAACGGCTCGGAAGAGGCTCCCGTCTCGGCCGTCGAGCTGAAAGGCAACGAGCTCGTGCTCCGCTTCGACGGCTACGACTCGCGAATCACCGCCACGATCGACGGCGATGACCTGACCGGGAAATGGGAGAAGCGGGCGAAGGTCGGCTACGCGTCGATGCCGATGGCCGCTCACCGGGTCGGCTCCGCACCGGCGCCCCGGTTTCGCCCGGCGTCCGAAGTCGGAATTCCAGCCGCCGCGGAAAACGCCGCGAACGCCGTGCCGAACATCTCCGGCAACTGGGCGGTCGCCTTCGTCGATGAGGACGAAACCTCGCCGGCCGAAGCCGAGCTGCACCAAGAGGGCACGAGGGTGACGGGGACGTTCCGCACGCCGACCGGCGATCATCGCTATCTCGAAGGGAGCTACGAGGGTGGGATCTTGCGCCTCTCGGCGTTCGACGGCGCTCACGCCTTCCTCTACCAGGCCCACGCCGAGCCGGGCGGCACGTTGCGCGGAGATTTCTGGTCGCGAGACAGCTACCACGCGACCTGGACCGCGCGCCGGGCTGCTGAGAAGGAAGCCGTTCTACCGGATGCCTGGAAGGAAGTCGGCCTGACCAACCCCGAGGGGAAGTTCCGCTTCCGCTTCCCCGATCTCGCGGGCCAGCCCGTCACGCTCGGCGATCCCCGCTTCGCCCGCAAGGTCGTGCTCGTCAACCTGTTCGGCTCCTGGTGCCCGAACTGCAACGACGAAGGACCGTATCTCGCCGAGTTGCACAAGCGCTATCGAGATCGCGGCCTGGAGATCGTCGGCCTGGCGTTCGAAGTGACCGGAGACGCCACGCGCGACCGAGAGTTCGTCCGCCGCTTTGGAGAGCGGTACGGTATCTCGTATCCCCTGCTGCTCGCGGGAACGAACGACAAGAAAGAAGCCGGGGCCGTGCTCCCCGACCTCACCCGGGTGGCCTCCTTCCCCACCACCGTCTTTCTAGGTCGCGACGGCAAGGTACGGAAGATCCACTCCGGTTTCGACGGACCCGGAACGGGCGAGCACTTCGTGGTGCTCAAGAAGGAGTTCGAGGGGCTGATCGAGAGCCTACTCGCCGAACCGGCACCGGCCGGGTAGACCCCAGGAGGGGCTCGGCGCGCATCGCGGCTTGAGAAGCACTGGGCTCTGTAGAAAGGAGACCCACGTCATGATCCGCAAGAACCTCATCACCCTGTTCGCCATCGCCGCCCTGGTCACCCTCGCGATGCCCTCGTTCGCGGAGGCTCCAGCACTCGCGCCCGTCGCATGCTCCGCGCAAGCGATGCTGGAAAACCTCGTGCCGCCAGCCACACCAGCCCCGCTCTTCTTGGCCGGCACGTGCAGCGGCGTCTGCAGCACCCCCTCCTGCCTTGGCGCTCCGGTGGGAAGCACCTGTACCAAGCCCTTCTCCGGAGCACTCGGCGTCTGCGAATTCAGCGGCAGGGTGTGTAGCCCAGGAAACCAGCACTGCGGATGTTTCTAGCGAACAAGGGGGCGGTTCCAACCTCCCCCTACCGCTTCACCAAAGCCCCCCGCTCCACCTTCACCAAGGCGTGCTGTCGGTCCACCCCGGCCCGGCGGTCGGAGATCTCCTGGCGGACGAACTCCATGACTTTGTCGAGCTCGCCTTGGACTTCGTCGAGGCGTTCTTGGAGGTTGAGGATGACTTCGACCCCGGCGAGGTTGACTCCCATGTCGCGGGTGAGGGCGAGGATCATCTTCAAGCGGCGGATCGCGACTTCGTCGTAGAGCCGGGTGTTGCCGGCGCTGCGAACAGGTTTGATCAGCCCTTCCCTTTCGTACAGCCGGAGGGTCTGGGGGTGGATTCCGAAGCGCTCGGAGACCACGCTGATCATCACGAAGGGGGTTTCGTCCGCCTTGCGTCGCCGGGCCACGTCAGACCTCCTGGCGGGGGATGATTTTTATCCCCTCGGGACGGCGCTTGGGTACCGAGACGCGGAGTACACCGCGCTCGAACTGGGCGGTGACGCCATCGACGTCGATCGGCTCGGCCAGCTCGAAGACCCGACGGAAGCGGCCGTAGCTGCGCTCCATGCGGAGGAAGCTGCGGTGCTCTTCGGCCGGCTGGCGGCGGCCGGAAATTTCCAGCCGCCGCTCTTCGGCTTGCAGATCGATGTCTTCCCGCCGAACCCCGGCCAGCTCGGCGTGGACCGAATAACCGTCCTCGGTTTCGAGAACGTCGACCGCGGGCGACCAACATCCCGGTGGCGAAAGCTCGCGGCCGTCCTCCAACTCGGTCGATAGGAGAGCCTGCTCGAAGAGCGCGTTGATGCGCTGCTGTATACGGGCCAGCTCATCGAGGTAGTTCTTACGCGGAGACATCGCGGCGCTCCCTTCTCGGTTTCCTATCCACCCTTTGGGCCAAGCTTACTTCTTGTCCACGTCCACGTACTCTGCGTCGATCACGTCGTCGGCCGCCGCCTTGCCGGCTCCCTCTCCGGGCGAGCCCGCGGCTTGCGCATCCGGCGTGCGATAGACCGCCTCGGCCATCTTGTGGGAGGCCTTGGTCAGCTTCTCGATCGCCTTCTCGATCGCCGCCGAATCGTCGGCTTCGAGCGCCTTCTTCGCTTCGGCGACCGCCTCTTCGACCTGGCCCTTCTCGTCCGCGGAGAGCTTCTCCTTGTTCTCGTCGTAGCTCTTCTGGGTTTGATAGGTCATGCCGTCGAGCTGGTTGCGCTGCTCCACCTGCTTACGCCGCTCCTTGTCCTCGGAGCTGTGGATGTCGGCTTCCTTAACCATCCGGTCGATCTCCTTGTCGTCGAGTCCGGACGACGCGGTGATCGTGATGTTCTGCTCCTTGCCCGTGCCCATGTCCTTGGCCGAGACGTGGACGATTCCGTTGGCGTCGATGTCGAACGTCACCTGGACCTGCGGCACGCCGCGCGGCGCGGCCGGGATGCCCACGAGATGGAACTTGCCGAGCGTACGGTTGCCAGTCGCCATCTCGCGCTCGCCTTGGAGGACGTGGACCTCGACCGAGGTCTGGTTGTCCGCGGCGGTCGAGAAGGTCTCGCTCTTCTTGGTCGGGATCGTCGTGTTGCGCTCGATCAGCTTGGTGAACACGCCGCCCAGAGTCTCGATGCCGAGCGAGAGCGGGGTCACGTCGAGCAGCAGCATGTCCTTGACGTCGCCCGCGAGGACGCCGCCCTGGATCGCCGCGCCGATCGCCACCACTTCGTCCGGATTGACGCCCCGGTTCGGCTCCTTGCCGAAGACGTCCTTCACCAGCTTTTGGATCGCCGGCATGCGGGTCTGGCCACCGACCAGGACCACTTCGTCCACGTCTTTCGCTTCGAGCCCCGCATCCTTGATCGCCTGAAGCACCGGCTTCACCGAGCGCTTGATGATCTCTTCGACCAG
>DATMZU010000398.1:0-10310 GCA_035607435.1 Thermoanaerobaculia bacterium
AACAGCCGCGCGGCGACCAACCGGACGAGCCCTACCCGTTCGTGGTCCAAAAGCAGATGTTCCTGCCGGCGCCGCGGCCGATCCTTACCGCCGAGCAGACGACCTCGGTGTCGCTGGTCGCCTATCACCTCGCCCCCGGCGAAATCGGAGCCTCCGGCCGGGTGACCGACGAAGCCGGCAAGCCGGTACCCGGCGGCGAGATCCACCTGCTCGGCCACGAGGCCCAAGGCAACGGCCGCGAGGCGATCCTGGTGAGCTTCAAGCCCGCAGGCCTCGCGCCCGGCGAATATCGGCTGAACCTTCATCTCACCGAAGGCCAAGGCACCGCCGGGCTCGACGCGGCGAGCGTTCCGTTCGAGGTCGAATGACCGAGCGCCCCCCGCTGCTCGCCGGCTCTCCGACGGATCTCGGGCCACGCCCCGAGATCCGTTTTCGCCTGCTCCCCGGCAAGGAACGCCCGCTCTTGGACGGCCACCCCTGGCTGTTTTCGGGCGCGATCGCCTCGGCCTCCGGACCGGCCGACGCCCCCATCGCGCGGGTGTTCGCCTCGGACGGCCGGCTGCTCGGCCTCGGCTTCCACAGCCCGCAGTCGCAGATCCGCGCCCGGCTGATCCCGGCGCCGCTCGGAGCCGACCGGCCCGCAACGATCGATCGCGCCTTTTTCGCCGAACGCCTGGCCGAGGCCGCGGTCCTGCGCCGAGCCGTGGTCCCCGCCGACACCACCGGCTATCGGATCTTGAACGCCGAAGGCGACGGCGTACCGGGCTGGACGGTCGATCGCTTCGCCGACGTGCTGGTGAGCCAGATCACGGTGGCCGGCCTGGAAGCGCTCCGCGCCGAAGCCTACGCGGCGCTCGCCGAGGCGTATCCCGGCCTGCCGATCCTCCAGGTCAACGACCTCCCGGCGCGCAAGGGGGAAGGGCTCCCGCTCACCGACGAGGTGATCGCGGGCGAGCCGCCCGCCGAGGTGGAGTTCCAAGAATCCGGCCTACTCTTCGCGGCCGACCTCGACGCCGGCCAAAAGACCGGGTTCTACTGCGATCAAAGAGAAAACCGCCGCCGGGTCTCCCGCTACGCCGCGGGCCGCAGCGTGCTCGACCTCTTCGCCCATACGGGAGCCTTCGGCCTCTACGCCCTGGCGGGCGGAGCGGGCCAAATCATCCACGTCGAGTCCTCCCCCAAAGCGATCGAGCGAGGCCAACGCCTCTACGAGGCGAACGGCCACCCCGCCGACCGCGCAAATTGGGTCAAAGCAAACGTCTTCGAAGATCTCCGCACGAGGACCGAACGCTACGACCTGGTCATCTGCGACCCGCCCCCCCTGGTCCGCAAGCGCCAAGACCTCGACGCCGCGGCGAGAGCCTACAAAGACCTGAACCGCCTCGCCTTCCAACGAACCGCCCCGGGAGGCCTCCTCTTCACCTTCTCGTGCAGCGGAGCGGTAGACACCAAACTCTTCCGCCAAATCCTTTTCTCCGCCGCCGTCGAGGCCGGGGTAAGGGTCGCTCTGCTGGAACCGCTGGCGGCGGCCCCTGATCATCCGGTTTCGATCGCGCACCCGCAGGGGGAGTATTTGAAGGGGTGGATGTGCATGGTGCGGTAGGCTCGGTCAATCCGTAAAACTCGATCGTGACGAATTCTCTACGGCCCAGTCGCAAGGCGGGCATGCCGCTTCGGTGGGGTGTCGTCGGAGCCTGTACGCTCGTCGGCGGCGTCTGGTTGGCGCTTCAGGAACCCATTCCTGTGATTCGGGTTTCGACCCCGCTGCCTGAGGCGGCGCCTTTTTGGTACATGCTTTTGGCATTCCCCATTCTTGGCTTGCTGCTCGCCGATCTGCTGGACCTTTTCCTTTCGACGGGCGTATCCCGATCCACCCTGGAGTTGGGGTTCCAGATCGGACTGATCGTCCTTCTCTCCAGCGCACGTCTCGCGGTTCGACTACCGGTGAGCGGCCACAGTCTGCTGGTTTCCTACTTCATCTTCCGGCGCTTGCTGCTGAGCCCGACTCCGCGGGGTCGATCCTCCGTGGAACTATGGCTGGCCGTCGCGGTATTCGCCGCCATCGCCTACCCCAAGTTGGCCTGGTGGAACGACCCGGTGACTCTTCTTGCGGGCGTTGCACTGGGCGCGTTGCTCTCGGCGGCCAGTCGCTGGATCGCTCGAACATCCCCGGCGACACTTTAGCTGGCGATCGGCGGCGTGTCGGCGCTCAGCTTGCCTCAGAAAGATAGTCGTTGAGTTGAAGAATCCGGATCCCCGGAAGCTGGGGGTACCGTTGATCGTTGGCCAGAAAAGTCGAGCAGCCTTCCGTAAACGCAGCCGCGAGTTGTATTGCGTCCGGAGTCTTCAAACGGGTCAGCGCTCGGAGATGAGCCGCCGCCCTTAAAACCGGAAGCTCCAGGTGGACAAACGTCAGGCCACGACTGCCTGTCAGCAGCGACTCATAGCGCTTGGCGAGCGCGTCATCGCCCGATCTCAAGGGCACGACGATCGTCTCCAGCAGTGTGAGGGCAGAGGTCACCCCCCTGATCTTTCCACTGTCGATGGCTTTGAAGACCGGCTCCACCAGGGGGAGATACAACGGATGCTCCTCAACGAAATAGATGAAGATCGCCGTGTCGAGAGCGACCGGCCCCTCCCCTAAATCGTTCAGGAGTTCCAAGACTCGCGTTCCGCGCGGACGTGGGCGACGGCGTCAAGATCTTCCCAGAGAGCCTTTCCCAGGCCGCGGAGCTGGAGGATCGAGAGGGGAGAACGTTTCTCCGTAGCATGCTCCAGCAGGTGAATGACCTCCTGGGCAACCGAACGATGCTCCTGCTCCGCCTGCTTCTGAAGTGTCTCGTACAGAGGCTCCGGGAAGTTCTTGATGTTGAGAGTCGCCATGTTCATCCTCCTGAACGCCTCCACTATGGAGGAGGACGGCACCCTGTTTCAAGTCCTGTCCCGCAAGTCAGATCAGAACACCACCGTCCACCCCTCCTTAGCCGCCTGCTCCCCGGTGAACGAGACGCGCGCTGCTACCCCTCCCCCTCCAACAACCGCACGATCGCATCCCGGATCAAATCCGGGCGCTCCCAAGGGATCAAGTGCCCCTGTTTCGGAATGCGCATCATGTGAACCGGTGCGTTCGTGAGCATGCGCTGGGCGAAATCGGTGTTGGCGGGGGGCACGAGGGCGTCGTCGTCGCCTTGGATGACTTCGACCGGCATGCGGATGCTGCTCCAGAGGGGTAGCATCTTTTCCAGCTCGCCTTTGAGCGGGCGGATTTCGTCGTTGGCGAGGAGGAGCACTTTCGGCACGATCGAGCGGACGATGGGCCAGCGGGCGGCTTTTTGGTACCAGGTGGTCTTTTCTTGCGCGGGGTCGATGGAGCCCGCCACCAGGACCAGGCCGGCGACCTGGTCGGGATGATCCATCGCGAGGCGCGCCGCGACCGGTCCGCCGAGGGAGTGGCCGACGACGATCGCCTTGCGCCCGGGCGCGGCTTGGGCGAGCACCCCGGCCATCATGGCGGCCTGGCGGGCGAGCGAGGTTTCGAGCTGGCCGTAGCCGGATTGGCCGAAACCCGGCCGGTCGATGGCGATGAGGTGCGCGCGATCGACCAGTTGCGGATCGATCATCAGCGCGGACGCGTCGTCCCACGAGCCCGGGGAGCCGTGGATGTAGAGCACGGGCGGGGCGTCTTTCGGCCCGACCTCCGCGGCGAAGACCTGGCGGCCGAGCACCGGGTAGGTATGGTAGATCGGCGGCGTGTGGCCGACGAACGCCTTGGAGGTATCGGGCGGTCCGAAGGAGACGCAACGCAGGAGACCCACGATCATCAGGCCCAGCGAGGCGGCAAGGAGCAGGATCTTCCTCGAACGTTTTTTCATCGGGCTTGGCCTAGGGAATCCGCCGCCGGATCAAAAGCGGCGGCCGAGGCGACACGATACCTGGAAACTCGCCGGGAAGCTCCCTGAAGAACCGCAGCCCTACCGCTCGCCGTCGAGCAGGCGCACGATCGCGTCGCGGATCAGGTCGGGGCGTTCGAAGGGGATCTCATGCCCCTGGTTCGGCACCCGGGTCAAGTGGACGGAGGTCCCCGTGAGCATGCGCGCGGCGAAGTCGGCGTTTTCCGGCGGCACGAGGGCGTCGGCATCGCCCTGGATCACCTCGACCGGGATGCGGATCTTCCCCCAGAGGGGCACCATCTTTTCGAGCTCCCGTTTCAAGGGGCGAATCTCGTCGTTCGCCAGGTTGAACCGCTTCGGCAGGATCGCCCGGACCAGCGGCCAGCGAGAGACCTTCTGATACCAGGAGGTCTTTTCCTGTGCCGGATCGATCGCGCCCGCCACCAGCACGAGGCCCCGCACGGTGCTCGGAGCATCCATCGCGAGGCGCGCCGCGACCGGCCCGCCGAGGGAATGGCCGGCGACGATTGCCTTCCGTCCCGGCGCCGCCTGGTCGAGCACCTTCTTGAGCATCGCCGCCTGGCGCAGGAGGGAGGTTTCGATCCGCCCCGCACCGGACCGGCCAAAGCCCGGGCGGTCGATCGCGATCAAATGGGCACGGCCGACCAGCAGCGGATCGGTCATCAAGCTCGCGGCCACCCCCCAAGAGCCTGGCGACCCGTGGACGAAGAGCACGGGAGGACCGTCTTTCGGCCCGATCTCGGCGGCGAAGATCTTCCGCCCGAAAACCGGGTAGGTGTGGAATCGAGGGGCCTCGCGGCCGACGAACGCCTTGTGCGGATCCGGGGGAATCAACGAGACGCAACCGGAGAGCGCCACGGCAAGAAGTGCGGAGACGAAGAAGGGTTTTGCCGGGGTTTTGCTCACATCGCCTCACCTTTCGATCAGCCCCCGCGGCGCATCCAAGACAGGGAGCGGCTCTCGGTCAGACCTCGCTGCAAGGGACGGACCGGGGCCGCCTCCGATCACTCGCGGCGAGCCCCTTCGGGCGTGACCAGGGAATCGGCAAAGGCTTCGAGCTCGGCCACCGCTTCGAGGATCATCGGACCGAGCTTCTCGACGAGATCCAACGCGACCTGGCGGAGGCTTTGGCCCTCTTCGAGATCCAAGGGTTTGAGAGCCTTGGGAGGCACGGTTCGGACCCGAGTCGTGGTGGATTCTTCGCAGACCTGGCCGAGCACGCCGAGCAGTTGTTCGAGCCGCGATGCGGAGATTCCGGCGATCTCGAAGAGCCTTTGGAGGGTCGGCCGGCGTGGCATGACCAAGCCCTTTTCGTAGCGCGACCAATGCCGCTGATCCACTCCTGAGATCGCGCCGACCTCCCGCTGGCTTCGGCCCAGGAGGTGGCGCAATAGGACGACCGCCAGCCGCACGGCTTCCCTCTCCGCATCGCTTTCCATCGGCCGTTTCCGTTTCTCTCCGCTCCGGAAGAGCCGCCCGGCGGGCTCCCGCCGCGACGAGGGTTTCCCCTGGAAGCGGTGTGCTCCACCGCGCCAACGGCGCGCCGTTTCCCTATGATGGGTGTACCTGACGCCTGTTTTCGCAAAAATTTGCGATGCCAGCGCCTACCCTTGCCTGGAACCACCCCTCCGGAGGGCGCCGCACGGCCATCGGGGTTGCATCGGCTGACCCTCCTTTTTGAAAGGAGCTTCACCATGTCCGCCACCTCACGCCGTTGCGCTTTCAGCCTGCTCGTCGTCCTGCTCGCGCTTCCCGCTACCCCAGCCGCCGCTGTGCCGCTTGACACCAATACCCTCCTCGCAAAGGTCCAGGGGTTGCTCTCGATAGTCTGGGAGGAAGTGGGTTGTCAGATCGATCCGTGGGGAGCCTGCGCGCCCAACCTTGTCGATCACGGTTGCGAGAATGATTTGGAAGGTCGCTGCAAAGTCCCGCGTACCGATACGGGCTGCGAGCTCGATCCTTGGGGGCGCCGTGGGAACTAAGCAGGAAGAGTGAGTAGGCCGGGGCAGAAGCCGACACTTATCGATTAGCTCGATCCTTCAGCGGTCAAACCCTAAAGCCGCTCTTTCTACCGGGCAGTTGAAGCGCTTCAAGGAGGTGGCGGGCGGACTCTGCAGCCGCCACTTCCTGCCGCGCGGCGTCCCAAAACAGCTGCACGCTTTGCAGGAGTTCTGCGGGGAGTTTGAGCGCCGCAAAAACCGCAGTCGTGGCCTCAGCGAGTGTTTTTACTCTGCGGGTGCACCCACGATCGAGTTCGACTGCTGCCAATTCCAGAGCTGCTCTCGCGGAGTCCCACCACATCTGCCGATCGGCGAACACCTGCCAGATCCGGTCCAACTCACAGGTCGCTTCCTCAAGGCGCCCCAAGCCTGCGGCGATCCGAGCCGCCAACCAACAGAGCCTAAGCTCCTCAAGCGAACGGCCATAATCTAATGCCGCCAACCGGAGTTCCCCCAGGCGGGTGCTGGCTCCTTGGAAGTCCCTGAGGTCGCATGAACAAAGCGCCTCATTGAAGGCGATTGTCCACTTCATCCTTTGGTCGTGTGCTTCCTCTGCCAACTGAGAGGCCTCTTGGTAGGCAGCAAGCGCAGAATCGTAAGAGCCCGTCCCGCGCAGTACAGCTCCTTTGTCAATCAGTAGTCGCATTCGAGTCAGCCGACTGCCCGAAATTGGGATGGCGCCTTCGATAAGGCGTAGTGCTTCGACATACTTGCCTTGCTCGATCCACAATCTGGCGCGAAGTGCGAGCGGTATCGCTCGGTCGAGCGGCGACGGGTCGGCTCCCTCGGTTTCCCAGAGGTCACTCGAAATGGACATTGCCTTCTCGGCTTCGTGAGGATCTCCCAAGACCTTCCAGCTATTCCCAACAAAAGCCCAGGCATAGCCTAATAGTTGGTTGCGCCAACGGGGACCTCCCGGTGATCGCTCGGCTACGAATAAGGCCAAGTCCGCGATCTTCCGAGTTTTCCCGGCGTCGTGCGATGCGGCATGGACACTTTCCTCGCAGAGCCGCTCGCAGAACGCCCAAGTCTGGTAGTCCTTCTCGCTCGCTATGAGCTTGGACTGCTCGTCTTTCTCCTGCCGACGGAAACGCTTCCACGCCTTGCCCGCGGCTTTGCGGTCGGCCTGCCAGCGTTTCGCCCGAAGGGCCGCTCCAAAATCTCTCCGCGCCGCCTCGGTGAAATTTCGCCACAGGTCGAAGGCTGCCGTTTCCACCGCCAGGTACTCCGCGGGGGTCAACGCCGCTGGGGAATCCTCCATCGCTTCGAACCGCGGGAGTTGCTCGACCACCGCGAGCGTCCGCGCGACCCAACCCTCGGGGTAGCCGAGAATCCGCACCAGGCGCTCGGTCTCGGACCTGCTCAGGTGATGGATTCCTCGTTCGAGCTTCGTCACCGCCGTCGGTCCCAGGCCGGCTGCCGCCTCCAGCTGAGTCTGCGTCCAGCCGGCCTCCTCGCGCAGGTGGCGCAGCACGATGCCGAGCGGAGGGGGCGGATGGGATGTCGTTCGAGGCATGGCGGCGTTCCTTTTGGGCTCGGCGGCGAGACCCTCCCCGGCTCGCGCCGGGATGACTCCTCTCCACTGCGAACTGCGCGAAACCTGACCGCTGGGGAACCGCTCAAAGTCTACTCTGCTTCGCGCATTTTCTGTCGAGCCGATTTTGAAGCGATCGGCTCCTTTTTACCGCCCTGCGTCCCTTGGCGGGTTGCTTTACCGCAACCCTCGGAACCGGCTGAAAACTGCGAGGAGGTCCCCTCTCCGACACCTCTTGCACGATCGCGAACCTCCCATGCCACGGATCGCTCTACCCTCCGCCGCATGGCCGACGAACCCACCCGCAATTCCAGCAAGCCTCGGCCCGCTCCCTCCCGGATTCGCCGCTTTGCCCGGATGCTCGTGTACCGCGGCGAATGCGCCACCAAAGGCGGCGACCATGCGAACGCCGCCCTCTACTTCGAGCGGGCCGCCGTGGCGTACGAATCGATCGGCGAACCGCTTCCCGCCGCCGAAGCGACGCTAGAGCTCGGCCGTTGCGCCCTCTACTTGCAGCACGGCGAGTGGCTCCCCGCGCTCGCCGGTCGGCTTGTCAATCTGGCGAGGGAAGAGGCAAAGGCGCTGCCGGAAGGCGGTCTCATCACGATGCGCGTCTGGGCCGCCATCCTGCGCCGGGGCGAGATCGAGCCCGCGCCGTTCCTCCATTTGATCCGAGTGCGTCGCCGCGTCCGACGCGCCTTGTCCGGCGCGGCGTTCTGGGGCCAGGAGGTCGTGTCATGAAGAAAGCGAGCCCCATCAAAGAGAGGATCGAGAAGCACCTGGCTAAGATGACGAAGGCGCGCCAGCGGGCCGGGCTTCTGCGCGAGACGGCGTTGTTGAGGCTCCAGCGGGTTCCCAACGTCCGCAAGATCATGGAGTACTTCGCCGATGCGCTGTTCCAAGGGGCTGGCGCGCAGCCGCTCGACCCCAAGCTGCTCGGCGAATCGGTGCCCCGGGCCAAGCTGCGCGCCATCGGCCGCGAGCTGCGTCACCTCCAGGACTTCGCGGAAGAGGTGGCGGACCTGCCGCGGCAAGAGGACTCCGGCGAGGGAGCCACCCTCGAACCGGCCGACCGCCGGCTGTGCGAATGGGCGGCGGCGCAAGGGCGGGATATTATGCGGCTCGCCGTGCGGTTCGAGCGGCGGGTCGGGCGGGCGCCGGAGGCCAAGCAGCCGATCCCGCCGACTCAAGGGTAGTCGAGGGCACTTCGGCCGGAGCCGACTCGGAGTCAGTGTGCGGATTTCGTCGCCGGGGGATCCGCGACCGGCGCAGGAGAAACCTCGGCGTTGGGCACCGGTTTCCAAGTCGCTAGCTCCAAGGCGTCCCAAGGGAGCATCCAGCGTCCGCCTCGGCCGTTCCACTCGGCGAGAACCAGACCCTTCTTGCCGGATGCAAGGGTCGCCCGCCCGGGCAGTTGGAGCGCCAAAGAGATTCTTTCGAGCTGAGAAGTCACCGGGTCGTAGCGATCCAACACCACACTGCCATCCGTTCCGCCCCCGGCCGCCAGGAAAAACATGCGGTGGTCTCGTCCCTCCGCCAGGTCGAGGATCGCCGCCTTGCTCCGAAAGGCCGTGAGTCCGACGGGGCGGTCCTTGGGCTCACCTTCCTCTTTTCGTTCCGCGACTTTGCCGCTATTGACGATCAGGTGGAGCCTCTGTTTGCCGGACGGCGCGAGCTGCTCGATGTCGTAAGCGTACTGGCGCGCGATCCACAGACGCCCTTCAGGATCGGATGCGACGAAGGCGGCATGTTGGGCGATTGCGCCGTTCAGGTCGGGTCGCTGATCGGCGATTTCCGATGCCGGCAGGTCCGGATACTCGGCGAGGACGCTCCAACGGTTGCCGTCGAAAGTCATCAGGCGAGGAATCTGGCCCTTTCGCTCGCGATAAACCTGGTCCCATGCGACCGGCAACGGCAGCACGGACACGACCGGATCTTCCCGCTCGAACCCAATCCCGGAAGCTCGCCACTCGAGCGCCGGCATGACCTTCTCTTTGCCGTCTACGAAACGTCGAATGACCAGGTCCGCAGAAATCAGCCACACATCCCCGCCGGGGCTCAAGGCCGCGTCTCGCACCAGTTGAGGACCTTCGCCGAGCACCTCCAGTTTCGCCGGCTCTCCGAGCTTGCCCGCCTGTGTCAGCGGATAGACCTCCAAGGTGTCGGCACGGAGAAAGAAGACGTTACCTACCCGATCGGAGCGAACGATCTGGGGACCATCCCAGGTCGAAGCCTCGGCGCTTGCTACTGGGTCCGGGATCAGCTTTCTTGCCACGGGAGGCTCGGCCGCCGTGGCCGCGGTGCTCAGGGCGAGGAACAGAAAGGCCGGCAACCAATTTCGCATCGGCGTTCTTAGAGTGCGCGAGTATCGGGGTCAAGACTGAACGGCGAAAAATGCGCTTGGGAGATGTCTCCATTTTGGCTGTTCAAGGTGCGCTGAGTATAGGAATCCGCGCGAAACGGGTCAATTCGCGCGTGTGTAAATGAACGTAGAAATGGCGCCCGAGAGTTTGCCTCGGGCTTCGCCTCAGTCCAGGTAGCGAGCGGAAGAGGTGGGGGACGAGCCACGGCAGTTGGACTCCGTCGAGGGAGCCACTCTCGATCCGGCCGACCGCCGGCTGTGCGAATGGGCGGAAGAACAGCGGCGAGATATCATGCGGCTCGCCGTGCGGTTCGAGCGGCGGGTCGGGCCGACGCCGGGGGCCGAAGAGAGAGAGCCGGAGCCCGACCTCTGAGAGCGAGTTCAGCCCCGTCGTGAGCTGGTCCAGATCACCACTGTTTTGGTCTAGAACACCACTGTTCTGGCCCAGATCACCACTGTTCCGGTCCAGATCACTACTGTTCTGGCCTAGATCACCACTGTTC